>JBBEEB010000110.1:11574-15168 GCA_040880995.1 Halofilum sp. (in: g-proteobacteria) | reverse complement strand
CCTTAACCGGACGGGACCGCCTTCGGCGGCTCATCCGGGATGCGCAGCGGCACGCCATCGCCCATGCTCGGGTACGGCTACGCGCGGGCGCGCGCTAGCGCAAGACCATCAAGCGACTCAGGAGGAGCGACATGGCTGCCATCGGGAAACGACGCTGGGCCATAGCCGAGGGCTATATTCCGCCGGCGAGCACCGGCGAGGGGCGGGCCTTCGTCAGCCACGAGACTGCCTGCATTCTCAATGCCGGCGACAGTGAGGCGAACGTCGAGATCATCGTGTACTTCCACGACCGCGAACCCGCCGGACCCTACCGACTCACGGTGCCGGCCCGCCGCACGGAGCACCTGCGCTTCAACGATCTGGCCGACCCCGAGCCCATCCCGCTGGGCACCGATTTCGCCAGCGTGATCGAAGCCGACGCGCCGATCGTGGTGCAGCACACCCGGCTCGACTCACGCCAGGCCGAGCTGGGCCTGTTGTCGACCATCGCCTTCGCCGAAGGCTGAGGCGGCGCGCCTAGGGTGTTCCCGTGACAGGGGTGGGGCGCTGCGGCACAATCGTGCCCTGCGCGCGCGGGAGCCGGTACACGGATGTCTGGAGTCGAGACGGATGAGCGGACATAACGCCTTCTACGCCCAATCCGGGGGGGTCACCGCCGTGATCAATGCCAGCGCCTGCGGCGTCATCGAGACCGCGCGGCGCCATTCCGACCGGATCGGCACGCTTTTCGCCGGGCGCGACGGCATACTCGGCGCCCTGAACGAAAACCTGATCGATACCTCGCAGGAGTCCGACGCCGCGATCGCGGCCTTGCGCCACACGCCCGCCGGCGCCTTCGGCTCCGCGCGCTACAAGCTCAAGACCTTCAGTGAGAACCGCGCCGAGTACGAGCGCCTGGTCGAGGTCTTCCGCGCGCACGACATCGGGTACTTCTTTTACAACGGCGGCGGCGACTCTCAGGACACGGCGTACAAGGTCTCGCAGATGGGCGACGCAATGGGCTTTCCCATCACCGCCATCGGCATCCCGAAGACGGTGGACAATGATCTGCCGCTCACCGATACCTGCCCGGGTTTCGGTTCCGCGGCCAAATACGTCGCCGTGTCCACGCGCGAGGCCGGGCTCGACGTGACCTCCATGGCAACCACCTCGACTCGGGTATTCATCCTTGAGGTGATGGGCCGGCACGCCGGCTGGCTCGCGGCCGCCGCGGGTCTCGCCGCCGAGCAGGAGGGCGATGCACCCCATATCATCCTGCTGCCCGAGGTCACCTTCGACCGCAGGCGTTTCCTGGCCAAGGTCAACGAAGCGGTCGAGACACATGGACACTGCACCGTGGTCGTCTCCGAGGGCGTGCGCGACGCCGCGGGCCGGTACTTATCGGAGGCCGGTGGTACCGACGCCTTCGGCCACGCCCAGCTCGGCGGCGTCGCGCCGACGGTCGCGACCATGATTCGGGACCAACTCGGGCACAAATATCATTGGGCCGTGGCCGACTATCTGCAACGCAGCGCCCGCCACATCGCCTCGGCCACCGATGTGGAGCAAGCCTATGCGGTGGGTCGCGCGGCAGTCGAGTTCGCGCTCGAAGGGCACAATGCCGTCATGCCGATCATCAAACGGCTCTCGGACGACCCCTACGAGTGGGAGGTAGCCCACGCCGACCTATCCGAGATCGCCAATGCCGAGACCTCGTTGCCGGCCGAGTACATACGCGCGGATGGCTTCGGCATCACCGAGACCTGCCGGCGCTATCTACGGCCACTCATCGCGGGCGAGGATTACCCGCCGTACCGCGACGGGCTGCCCGACTATGCGCGCCTGCGCAAGGTTGGCGTGCCGCGCAAACTACAACCATTCAAGTAATAGCCGAGGAGTCCGACCATGCGCATCATCCTGCTGGGACCGCCCGGGGCGGGCAAGGGTACCCAGGCCGCGTACATCAGCGAACGCTACGGCATCCCCCAGATTTCCACCGGTGACATGTTGCGTGCCGCCGTCGCGGCCGGCACGGAACTCGGCCAGCAGGCCAAGGCCGTGATGGATCGCGGAGATCTGGTGCCCGACGAGCTGATCATCGGCGTGGTGCAGGAACGCCTCGCCGAGCCCGACTGCGACAACGGCTTTCTGTTCGACGGCTTCCCCCGCACGCTCGGCCAGGCCGACGCCCTGCGGGAGGCCGGCGTGGAGATCGACGCCGTGGTCGAGATCGCCGTGGACGACGACCAGATCGTCCACCGCATGAGCGGGCGCCGGGTTCACCCCAGCTCAGGCCGCGTCTACCACGTCGAGTTCAATCCCCCGGCGATCGCCGGCGAGGACGATGAGACCGGCGAGCCGCTGGTCCAGCGCGAGGACGACCACGAAGACGTGGTGCGTCAGCGCCTGACGACCTATCACGAGCAGACCGAGCCGCTAGTGGACTACTACAGCAAGTGGCACGAGTCCGGCGACGATCGCGCGCCGCGCTACATCCACGTCAGCGGCGACGGCGACGTGGTGGACGTCCGCGACCACATCTTCGCCAGCCTCGACCCGCTGGTCGTCTCCTAACCAACGATTACCGAACGGCGGGCGACAGAACCACTAAATGGACATGCAATAAACACGACATAGGGCATCGCGCGGGCTCCGCCACATTAGCAGAGCCTGCGGCGCCCCATACGTTCGGGATCCTGCTACGCACCCCTTCCGTGGTCACGACTCCAGGCGCGCTCGTGCCCGTTTCGATTTTGTGTTCCTCTAGTGTTTATTTAGTGGTTCTACCCTGGCTCGTCCCGCTCGGGCGCCGTTTCGCGGCGCTCATTCGGATCCATTCGTGGTTCTTGATTCCCCCAGGACCTCTTTGACGAAAGGCACGGTCAGGCGGCGGCCTGTGGCGAGGGAAGCCTGGTCGAGGGTAGCGAGGCGGTCGAGCTGGCCGGCGAGGTCGCGTGGATAGTGCCGTAGCAAGTAGTCACTGACGGCGGGCGGCAGCCCCAACCCAAGGGCCGCGGCGCGTTGTTCGAGGGCATCGCGCTTCTGCTCGTCGCTCAGCGCTTCCAGGGCCAGGACCGGGCCCCAGCCCAGGCGCGATCGTAGATCGGGCAGTCCCAGGGTCAATTCCGCCGGTGGCCGGCGTGCGGCAAAGATCAGGCGCGTGCCCGCATCGCGGGCGGCATTGATCAGCACGAACAGGCTCCGTTCCCAGGCTTCCTCCCCGAGCACGGCCTCGACCGCATCCAGCGCGACAAGGTCGAGTTGATCGAGTCCCTCGAGCGCTTCGGGGCTCAGCTCGGACACCGCGTCGAGCGGCAGATAGGCCACGCGCGCGCCGCGTACGCCGCCAGCGTGACAGGCTGCCTGCAGCAGGTGGCTCTTGCCGAGGCCGGAGGCCGCGGCCACAAAGGTCTGTGGCTCGCCGCGTCCGGCGGCCATCGCTTGCAGTACCCCGACTGCGAAGCCGTTGGCTCCAGGATAGTAGGCGTCGAAGGTCGCGCCCGGCGCCAGTGAGATGCCGAGCGGAAGCTGTGACCTCGGCCCTGCGGCCGTCATCGGCTAACCAACGAGGCGGAACGTCAGGTCGACGGCCTCGTCCTCATCCGTCGTCTCGTC
>JBBEEB010000110.1:0-11474 GCA_040880995.1 Halofilum sp. (in: g-proteobacteria) | reverse complement strand
CTCGTCCTCATCCGTCGTCTCGTCTTCCTCCGCGAGCGCGCCCCGGCCCGGGACGGTCAGATCGCCGAACGCGCCGACCGCGCCTCCGTCACTCGCGCGCGAGAGGGTCGAGCCGAGCGTGATGGCACGCTCGAGATCCTCGATACGGCCATTCATCGAGATCCGCACGATGATCTCGCCCGGTTGCAGGCGCAGCACGTCGGCGCTGCGCACGCGCACCAGGCTCGCCAGATACTCGCTGACGCGCGCGTAGGCATCGAGACTGTCCACGCCGGTCACCCGCAGGCGGTACTCGTGCGCCTCCTCTCCGCGCCCCGCGAACGCGCGCGCGACGCGGTCGGTCGCTCCGTCGACGCCGGCGGCAATGGCATCGTCCATGGCGCCGGCACTGCCCTGCCAGCTTTTGCGCTCGCCGACCCCCACCAGGTTCCAGTCCCCCTGCCACCCGGCACCGCGAGGCCGTACATGGCCAATCAGCATGGCATCGGGGCGATAGCGCTCCGAGGCACGGCGCAGTTCATCGAGGAAGCCGCCCTGGATGTCGACAAACTCGACCCGCGAACGATCCTCCATGTCCATCAGCGGCAGCATGGTCGGCAGTCCGCGCTCGCGCGCCCGTTGCAGAAACCGTGCGCGCGCCTCGCTGGAGCCGTCGGAACTCACGACGTCACGCTCGTCGCCGTCATCCACCGCGAGCCAGACCAGCAGTTCCGGTCGCCGCTCGCCCCAGATCACGAGCCCGCGCTGCTCCAGAGCCCGCTCGACGCGGCCGCGGGTGAACTGCACCTGCAGCGTCTGCGTGGGCTCAGCGGTCTCCTCCGCCGCGTCGTCTTCGGCCTCTTCGGCCTCTTCGGCCTCTTCGGCGTCGTCGGGAAAGGCCGGGACCGGCTCGTGGTCGCCCGCGTCGAGGGTTTGATAGCTGTACTGCTGCACGAAGCGCTCGGGCGATTCCAGCAGTTGCTCAACGTCGGGGTTCGAGCGCACCGCGGAACTGCCGGAGACCTTCACCAGCACCTGCTCGAGGGCGCGCTGAAAGCCATCGCGGCGCGCCTCGGCGCGCCTGTCGACGACGTTGACCTGCGCCCGGTAGAGTTCGTCGGCGGAAACGGCGGCGGGCGCCGTCAGTGGCGCGAAGCCGCCGGCCAGCAGAAGCAGCATCGCAAGAAACGGAGTCGATGGTCGGGAGCACAGGGGCATGGAACAGGTCCGCGTATCGGGCCTCGGTAGTGGCGGTGTACAATATCATTTTTCCCTGCGTCTGCAGACGCACCACTGCGCATCATGGCCGACTCACTCCCGCGCACGTCCCTGACCTACCGCGACGCCGGTGTCGACATCGATGCCGGTGAGGCGCTGGTCAACCGTATCGGCGGAGACGTCGCCAGCACCCGCCGTCCCGAGGTGCTCGCCGGCCTCGGTGGATTCGGTGGCCTGTTCGCGCTCGACACGACGCGTTACCGCGAGCCCGTCCTCGTCTCCGGCACCGACGGCGTCGGCAGCAAGCTCAAGCTGGCGCAGCGCTGGCAGCTGCACGAGGGGATCGGCGTCGATCTGGTCGCCATGTGCGTCAACGACATCGTCGTGACCGGCGCCGAACCGCTGTTCTTCCTCGATTACTACGCCACCGGCAAGCTCGAAGTCGACGCCGCTGCCGTGGTCATCCGTGGCATCGCCGCGGGCTGCCGCGAGGCTGGGTGCGCGCTGATCGGCGGCGAGACGGCAGAGATGCCGGGCCTGTATCAGCCGGGCGACTACGACCTGGCCGGCTTCGCCGTCGGCGCGGTCGAGCGCGACCAGCTGCTCACCGCCGAGCTCGTTCAGGCCGGCGACATCGTGCTCGGGCTGGCCTCGTCCGGGCCGCACTCGAACGGCTATTCGCTGATCCGCCGCGTGCTCGATCTGAGCGGAGCCGAGGCGGCAACCCCCTGCGGCGACACCGATCTGCGCACGGCTCTGCTCGCCCCGACCCGGATCTACGTGCGGCCATTACTGGAACTCGTCGCGCGCGAGCCGATCCACGCGCTGGCGCACATCACCGGTGGCGGGCTCCTGGACAATCTGCCGCGGGTTCTGCCCCACGGCCTGGTGGCGCGCCTGGATGCGCGGCGCTGGAGCCGCCCGGCAGTATTCGATTGGCTCCAGCAGGAGGGCAACATCGCGGCCGACGAGATGCTGCGCACCTTCAATTGCGGCGTGGGCATGTGCGTCGTCGTGCCCGCCGAGCGCGCCGAGGCCGCGCGTGACACGCTCATTCGCGCCGGCGAGACCTGCTGGCCACTGGGCACCATCGAGGCGGCGGACGATCCGGAGGCCGCACCCGCGGTCGCCGTGGACCACCGCGAGCAGCTTACGACCGGCGCATGAGCGCACCACTCCCCGTCGTCGCCCTCGTCTCCGGACGAGGCACGAATCTGCAAGCCCTGTTGGACGAGGCCGGTGCCGGACGCCTGCCGGTCGAGTTCCGGGCGGTCATCAGCAATCGTCCCGACGCCCTGGGCCTCGAACGGGCCACGGCGGCGGGGATCCAGACCGAGGTCGTCGATCACCGGGCCTTCACCGAGCGCGCCGATTTCGACGCCGCGTTGGCCGCGTCCATCGACGCGCATACCCCGGCGCTGATCGTGTTGGCCGGATTCATGCGAATATTCACCGATGCCTTCGTCGAGCGCTATCGCGCGCGCATGCTCAACATCCATCCCTCGCTGCTGCCCGACTTCCGCGGCCTCGATACCCATCAGCGGGCGCTGGACGCCGGGGTGGCGCGTCACGGTGCCACGGTGCATTTCGTCACACCCGAACTCGATGGCGGCCCGCCGGTGGCCCAGGTAAGCGTGCCGGTCCACGCGGACGACGACGCGGACACGCTGGCCGCGCGCGTGCTCGATCGCGAACACCGGCTGTACCCGCTGGTGGTGCGCTGGTTGGCCGAAGGGCGATTGCGCTTCGATGGCCACACCCCCTACCTCGACGGGCGCGCACTGACCCAGCCGCTGCTCGACCCGCCGGAGCTGACCGATGTGGCGGCATAGCGCGGCGGCCCTCGCGTGCTGGCTGATGGCCACGGCCGCATTCGGCAGCCCTGCGACCCTGCCCGGGCCGCTGACCCCCTTCGAGGCCCGCTACGAGGTCAGCAATGGCACCCTGCGCGTAGGCACCGCGTCGTTCAAGCTGACGCACTCCGCTGGCCTGTGGCGCTATCGCAGCACGCTCGAGGCGCGCGGACTGTTCGCGCTATTCGCCGAGAATCCGATGCGCGAGACCACCTGGCTGCAGCCGCACGAGGGCGAACTGCGGCCCATGATCTACCGCCACCAGGAAGGCGAGGAGGTGCGCCGGGTGGTGTTCGACTGGTCGGCAGGCCAAGCTCAGGTGCAGGAAGACGGCGAACGGCGGCGCATCCCGCTGGAGCCTGCAAGCCGCGATCAGCTCTCCGCCATTCTCGCGGTCATGGTCGCCCTCGAAGCGGGCGAGCACAGCGTCACGTTCCCCGGCGTGACCGACGACGGTGAATCGGCACCGCTACATTTCGAGCGGGCGGGAACGGAGTCGCTGACGGTTGCGCACGGAACGTACGACACGGTCCGCGTCGACCGCCAACACGACGATGATCGCGTCACGAGCACATGGCTCGCGCCCGCGCTTGCCTGGCTTCCGGTGCGGGTCGAGCAGCGCGAGGACGGTGAACTGATCGCTCGGCTCAACCTCACCGAACTCACTCGCGAAACCACGAATTAGCCCGCCGGAGCATCCGAGAACGTGCAACACGGATGCATTCGTCGGCGTCGGGTGAGTCCGCTGAGCCTGCAGTTCGGATTGACCAGATCTCCCCTATGCCGCAGTACCCATGCAGGAGCGACGGATGGCACGTACGAGTTCCTCGGCCGCTCCGCCCTTGTTGAGGTAATCGACGGCCCCGGCATGGTGCATAGCGGCGGCCACCCCCTCCTCGTCGTGGATCGAAAGCCCGAGCACGCGCAGTTCCGGGTGCGCGCTCATCAGACGGCGGGTGGCCTCGATACCGCTCATGCCCGGCAACGAGATGTCCATGATTACGGCGTCCGGGTGTAACGCCTCGGCGAGCTGCAGCGCGTGTTCGCCGCTGCCCCCCTGCCCGATGACCTCCATGTCGGACTCCTGCGCCACCAGTTGCGCCAGTCCTTGACGCATGACCTCGTGGTCGTCGACCAGTAGCACGCGTAGCGGTGTCTCCCCCCGCACCCGCGGCGCCTGATGGGGCTCCGGTTGCGGCTCGCGCCCTTGCGCCGGCTTGGACCGGCGCGCTGGCGCGCGCTCATGCGGCACCGTGATCTGCACACAAGTCCCCACCCCGGGCGCGCTGTCCACCTCGACACTGGCACCGAGCAGATCCAACCGGCCGACGACGGTGGCCAAACCGGAACCCGGACGGTGCCGCCCGCGCCCCGGCTCCTCGGGCGAGAACCCGCGTCCCTCGTCGATCACCGCCAGCCGCAGGGCGTACGCGTCGCGCGCGAGCGCCACCCGTGCATGCGACACGCCGGCATGCTTGACCACGTTCAGTAGCAACTCGCGCAGCAGTTGGAACAAGAGCATTCGGAGCTGATCGTTCTCGTCCTCCGCGGAGTCGTCGGTCTCGATCCTGACGGTGAGCCCGTAGCGCTCCCGGGCCCAACCGGCCAACCATTCCAGCGCGGGGCCGAGCCCCAGGTCGTGCAAGATCGGCGGCGCCAGCTCACCGCTGAGCGAGCGCGCCTCCTCGATGGCCTGGCCCAGCAGTTCACCCGCTTCGTGCAGTGCCGCTTCGCGGCGCGCGTCGTCGTCCGCACGACGCGCGCTGGCCAGGCGCATTCTCGCTGCGACCAGTTGCTGCTGCAGATTGTCGTGCAACACCTGTGACAGGCGCTGACGCTCACGCCGCTCGGCCTCGCCCAGTTCGGCCGCCAGCACCCGCAGTTGTTCGGCGCGGTTGGCCAGCTCGGCGGTGCGTTCGGCCACGCGCTCCTCGAGGCGCTCGTTGAGGTCGCGCAAGTCGCGCTCCGCCCGTTGCCGCTCGGCCAGCTCACGCCGCGCCTCCTGGTACAGCCGCGCGTTATCGACGGCCAGAGCGACGCGATACGTCAGTTCCTCGGCGAGGCGCAGGTCATCGTCCAGCGCGCGCGGACCCGATTCGGCCACCACCAGCGTGATCGCTCCAAGAACCTGGCCACGCCCCTTGATCGGCATGCAGATGTACGAGCACAGCCCCAGTTCACGCAACCGGCGCAGGTGCTCATCATCGACCGCCGCCGCCGCCAGCATCTCGTCGGTGATCTCAGCGGCCCATTCGGGCTCGCCGGTGCGCAACACCGCGGACGCGCCATGGGTAGCCTCCGCATCCAGCGGATAACGCTGCATGGTGTCGTAGGCCAGCGCGCGGCGCGCCGGATCGGCGTGCGCTACGTAGCGCCGGATGTCGCCGGACTCCGGCTCGCGGATGTCCACCACGCACCAGTCGGCCAAGCGCGGCACGGCCAGATCGGCCACCTTCTCCAGCGTACGCTCGTAATCGAGCGAGGAGGCCAGCACGTCGGTGACCTCCGCGAGCAGTTCAGCGGTCTGCTCCTTGCGCTTGCGTTCGGTGATGTCGACGAATGCGGCGACCGCCCCCCGAGGTCGACCCTCATCGTCGTAAAGCGGGGTCGCGCTTCCGTATAACGAGCGGTACGTGCCATCGTCGAAGCGCGCGTCGAGTTCGCAGTTCGCGATCACCTCGCCGCGAGCCGCGCGCTGGACCGGCATGTCGTCCAGGCCCAGCCGGAAACCATCCTCATAGACCTGGTAGCGGGCCGGCTCGGGCTCCCCCGGTTGCGACACCGGGAGCGCATTGCAGCCCTCTGGCAAGCCGAGGAACTCATACGAGGCACGGCTGCCCGTTACGCGTGTCGCCTGGGCATCGTGGGCGATCCAGACCAGTGCCGGCACGCCAGCCATCACGGCGTTGAGTTCATCGGCGCGAGCGCGGGCGCGACGCTCGCTGACGCGCAAGGTCTCGGCGCTGCGTTGCCGCTGGATCGCCATGGTCAGGGTATTGGCGACCGATTCCAGAAAATGGGTATCCTCCGCCGAGAAGCGATGGCGCTCGGTCGAATGAGTCCCCAGGACACCCCACACGCGGTTGCCGTCGCCCCAGATGGGCGCGGTCATGCCGCACACGGCACCCTGCTCGATCAACACCGGCGACACCTCGAAACGACTCTCCTCGCGATCGTCCTCGACCACGACGACCGTCCCCTGGCGCAGGGTGTAGCCGGCCATGTAACCGAGGCCGACCGTGACCCGGCCGACCGATCCTTCGGGCCAGCCCACGGCAGCGCGCAGCGCGAAGTGATCGCCGCCCGGTTGCAGCTCGAGTACCTGACCGAAGGGATTACCGAAAGTCTCGGCGACCAACTCGGCGGCCCGGTCGAGCAGCATCTGGAGATCCTGGTCGGCCAATGCCCGCTGGCCCAGTTCGGCCACGGCGGCCTGCTGCGCCACGCGCATCCGAAGTTGCTGCTGCGCTCGATGATGTTCCGTGATGTCGCGCAGGTAGCCCGTGAAGAACGGCGCGCCGTCCTGCGAACTGGCCGTCAAGGTGATTTCGGCGGGAAACACGGTGCCATCGGCGCGCACCGCTGAGAGTTGAAGCCGACGATCGAGCAACAGGCTGCGGCCGCGCTTGAGATAGCGCTGCAAGGCCGCGCGATAGCGCCGCCGCAAGCGTTCGGGGATGATCGTGTCGGCCACGTCCCGACCGAGAACCTGCTCGCGCGCGTGACCGAACACGCGCTCAGCGGCCGGATTGAATTCGACGATAGATCCTGCCGCGTCGACCAGAATGATGCAGTCGACGGCCGAATCGAGTACGCCGCGTAGCCGGCTGTGCTCGTCGCACAGCCCCCACGCGCCCGTCTGCGTGGCGCCGGCGGGCGCCGACGAGCCGGTCTTCGTGGGCCGTTCAGGCATTCCGCCCTCCGCCAGCACCAGACCTTTGTCTTCCCGCTCCAAGCGCCCCCCTTCCCTGTGTCCTTTCGCGGGACCATGGATCTTCGTCAGCGAGCCCTGTCCACGCCCGTTGAGAAAACGAACCACCTCCGCGGATCGCGCTATCTCAACTGAGAGTCGTGACGCGGGAAAGAAGTTCCGATCTTGGGGACGATCGGGACGAGCGAGGGAGACGAAACGGGCCCGGAGGGCGACGGGCGCAATCCCGCGCCGGCGTCCATGGTGGGTTTTGCGCTACGCGAAACGAGCCCGGCTGGAACGACGACCGAGCCCACTCGCCCCGGGGAAGGGGCTAACTGCCGGCGAGCGTCATGCGGTCGATCAGGATCGACGGGGAACGGATACCGGCACGCGTGTCGACGTCGTTCCCGACGGCAACGATGCCCGCGAACATGCGGCGCAGATGGCCGGCGATGGTGACCTCTTGAACCGGTTGGGTGATGGCCCCGTTCTCGACCCAGAAACCCGCGGCGCCGCGCGAGTAATCGCCGGTCACGGTATTGACGCCCTGGCCCATCATCTCGGTCACGATGAGACCGCGGTCCATGCGCCGCACCAGTTCATCGAAGCTCGCCTCACCCGGCTCCAGCGTGAGGTTGTGGACGCCACCGGCATTGCCGGTGGTTTCCATGCCCAAGCGACGCGCGGAATAGCTGTCGAGCACGTAGCCGCGCAGCACGCCCTCGCTGACGAGATCGCGTGGCGCGGTTGCCACCCCTTCGCGGTCACAGGGTGTGGAACCGAGCGCGCGCGGCAGGTGGGGCTGCTCATGGATGCGCACGAACTCGGGGAAGAGCTGCTCGCCGAGGCTGCCCACCAGGAAACTGGCGTCGCGGTAGAGCGCGCTGCCGCGCACGGCGCCCACGAGGTGACCCAGCAGCGAGCGCGCCATCTCGGGCGCGAATAGCACCGGGCATTCGGTGGTGGCGACCTGGGTCGCGTCCATGCGCGCCAGCGTGCGTTCGGCGGCATGGCGCCCGACCGATTCCGGTGATTCGAGGTCGTCCGGTGCGCGCGCGACCGTATACCAGTAGTCACGCTGCATCCCGTCGCCGCGGCCGCCGATCACGGCGCAGCTGATGCTGTGGCGCGTGCCACACTCGCTCACGCGGAAGTCATGGCTGTTGCCGTAGGCCGACACCACCTGGTGCGAGCCGACGTCCGCGCCTTCGGAATTGGTGATGCGCTGATCGGCGCGCGCCGCGGTTTCGCAAGCTCGGGCGCGCTCGATCGCGTCCTCGGCCGTCAGCCCCCACGGGTGGTACAGGTCGAGATCCGGTAGCTCGCGCGCCATGCGCGCAGAATCGGCCAGCCCGGTGTAGGGATCAGCGGCGGTATAGCGCGCGATGCGACAGGCGGCCGCCACGGCATCGGCGACCGCCTCGGGACGGAAATCTCCAGTCGACGCCGAGCCGGTGTGCTGACCGATGAACACGGTCACCGCCAGACTGCGGTCGCGCTGGTACTCGAGGGTCTCCACTTCGCCCAGGCGCACGGCGACCGAGAGGCCGTCGGCCACGCTGGCCTCGGCCTCGGCGGAGTCGGCCCCCTCATCGGCGGCGCGCTCGAGGGCGTGGCCGATGAGATCCTCCATCTCGGCGCGCGACGGCAGGTCGGCACCGGATTGCTGTTCCGCGTCGGATCTACTCATGGGGCCTCCTTAGGCGGACTCGGTACCGCCGACGGTCAGCGCGTCGACCTTTAGCGTGGGCTGGCCGACGCCAACCGGAACGCCCTGTCCCTCCTTGCCGCAGACGCCGATGCCGGTGTCCAGGGCGAGATCGTTGGCCACCATGGAGACCTCGGTGAGCACGCTCGGGCCGTTGCCGATGAGCGTGGCGCCCTTGACCGGGCGGGTCACCTTGCCGTTCTCGATCAGATAGGCCTCGGACGCGGAGAACACGAACTTGCCCGAGGTGATATCGACCTGGCCCCCGCCGAAATTGACCGCGTACAGGCCGTGCTCGACCGAGGCGATGATCTCCTCGGGCTCGTACGGTCCCGGCTGCATGTAGGTGTTGGTCATGCGCGGCATCGGCAGGTGGGCGTAGGACTCGCGCCGCCCGTTACCCGTCGAGGCCTGGCCCATCAGCCGGGCGTTCATCTTGTCCTGCATGTAGCCAGTCAGGATGCCGTCCTCGATCAGCGTGGTGCATTGCGTGGGCGTGCCCTCGTCGTCGATCGAGAGCGAGCCGCGGCGCTCGTCGAGGGCACCGTCATCGACCACGGTGCAGCCGCGCGCAGCGACGCGCTCGCCCACACGGCCCGAGAACGCCGAGGTGCCCTTGCGATTGAAGTCGCCCTCCAGACCATGGCCCACGGCCTCGTGCAGCAGCACGCCGGGCCAGCCGGCACCGAGCACCACGGGCATGGTACCCGCTGGCGCGCCCTCGGCCTCGAGGTTGACCAGGGCCTGACGCACGGCCTCGCGAGCGTACTCGCGCGCCTTGCCGGCGTGGACGAACCGGTCGTAACCAAAACGCCCGCCGCCGCCGGCCGAGCCCTGCTCGCGACGACCGTTGCGCTCGGCGATGACATTGACGTTGAGCCGTACCAGGGGGCGCACATCGGCGGCGAGCGTGCCGTCGCTGGCGGCGACCAGCACCACTTCGTGGACGCCGGAGAGACTGGCAATGACCTGACGCACGGCCGGGTCGGCGGCGCGTGCCTCCTGGTCGCAGGCGGTCAGCAGGGCGATCTTGTCGGCGTCCTCCAGGCTCTGGAGCGGATCCTCGGCGCCGTAGCGCGGCACGACCGCCCCCGAGCGCCATGCGGCCACAGCCCCATGCTGGCCCGCCTGGGCGATGGCCCGCGCCGCCCTGGCGGACTGCTCGAGCGCCGGCAACGCGATCTCCTCGGAATAGGCAAAACCCGTACGTTCGCCGGCCATGGCGCGCACGCCCACGCCGCGGTCAACGCTATGGCTGCCCTCGCGGACGATCCCGTCCTCGAGTATCCAGCTCTCGTGACGCGTGGACTGGAAGAACAAGTCGGCCGCATCGACCGCGTGCCCCATGAGTCCGTCGAGCACGCGCTCCAGCGCATGGGGGGCGAGCCCGGCCGGGGCGAGCAGATGCTCGCGCGCCTGCTCCAGAGTCGAGTCGTTCATGCATTCTCCTGCGGCCAGCGCCCCAGAAGGCGCAGCGCATTAGTAGTTTTGCCGAGGGACGTCCGTTCCGGCCGCGCCCGGCGCAGCCGGTCAGGCGATCCGTCGATGCTGGATCGCGGGGAAGTTGGTCCGCGTGCGTACCAACATCTGCGAGTCGATATCGGCAGTAATGATCCCGGCGCCTTGAGCGCGCTCGGCAAGCACGGTGCCCCAGGGATCCACCACCATGCTGTGACCCCAGGTCTCGCGCCCGTTCACGTGGTAACCGCCCTGCGCGGGCGCCACGACGTAGGCGAGATTCTCCACCGCGCGGGCGCGCAAGAGAACCTCCCAATGGGCCCGCCCCGTCTGCTTGGTGAACGCACTGGGCACCAGCAGGATCTCGGCGCCCAGCTCACCGAGCCTGCGGTACAGCTCGGGGAAGCGCAAATCGTAGCAGATACTGAGGCCAATCCGGCCCAGCGGGGTGTCGGCCACAACCGGCTCGTCGCCCGGCTCGATGGTCGACGACTCCCGGTAGGTCTCGCCCCGCCCCTCGAGCTGGACGTCGAACAGGTGGATCTTGTCATAGCGCGCGACGCGATGACCGTGCTCGTCATACAGCCCCAGCGACTGGCGTACGCGGTCACCGCTCGGGGTGACTATGGGTACCGTGCCGCCGGCGATCCAGACCCCGTGGCGCGCTGCCGTGGCGGAGAGGAAGTCCTGCATCGGTCCGCCACCGTCCGATTCGGCGTGATCGAACTTGACGCCCTCGTCCTTCCCGATGAGGCCGAAGTTCTCCGGCAGAACGACCAGCGTGGCACCGGACTCGACCGCCGAGCCGACCAACCGGCCCGCGTGATCGAGGTTCGCCTGAACGTTGGGCCCGGAGGCCATCTGGATGGCGGCGATTCGATTGATGCTCATGCTTTGTCCTTGCGCCGGCTCGCGCCGCGCATCGTCTACTTCAGCGGACCGCGATCGTCAGCTGATCCGGTTCGCCGCCACCCACCAGCTCGATATGGCTTCCGGGCAAACCCAGCGCCACCAGCCAGTCGCGCAACTCGGCCGCCCACAGTTCGCCCCGCTCGCCCCCGGGATGATGCAGCGCGATGCGATCGGCCGGACGGTAGGACCAGGCCCGGACGACTTCCGGCAGCGGATCCATCGTGAGGATCGCCGCACCGGTGCGGGGCCGCGCCCAGGTACTGGCATCCAGGGTCCAACTCGAAGCGGCCGCCGGCGCGCAGAATATCAGCACGAACACGGAGACCAGCGCCTGGCGCAGGCGCTGCGGGCCATCGAACATGAGGGTACTCAAGGCTGGTGGGCCATGCGGGTATTTCGGTAATGCTCTGCGGCGCTGTGCGTGCTCGCCGCA
>JBBEEB010000109.1:2985-15245 GCA_040880995.1 Halofilum sp. (in: g-proteobacteria) | reverse complement strand
TTAGAGACTGTGTGAGAAATCCGCGCCGTAGCGAGGAAGTGGCCCAGCGAGGCGATTTTGACGATCGTTCGAGGAACATAGTGGGTCTTATGCGACGAGAAGGATCGTCAAAAGCGGCCGCTATGGCGCTTCCGCAGTAGGCGCCGGATTTCTTACACAGTCTCTTTAGCCCGACCAAACCACGCTGCCCGGTTCCGTCGGGCTGAAGCCCGACCTACAGATCGTGAGGCGACGCTGCGGCGGGAGCTGGCGTCGCGCTCGCCATCGCCGCGATGCCGATGGTCGTCGAGGGAGTTTGAATGCCGACGCTTGAATTCAAGGGCAAGCAATTCGTCATCATGCATAGCCACTTGGCGTGCCGTTCCAAGTCCTCCTTGTCCACCGGATTTGCCAACTTCTTCAGCCATTCCTTCATCAATGGCGAGTGCACGTTGTCGTTGTAGCACCAGCCCTCGTTGCCGGTGTTGTAGGGCGGGTCGATGAAGATGCAGTCGACCTTACCGGCATGCGTGGGGAGTAGCGCCTTGAGCGCTTCGAGGTTGTCGCCGTGGATGATGAGGTTGCCGTCGAGCGACGGCTTGCCGCCGTTGGCGTTGTTCGTTATTTGTGATGACAACGAAGCGGCTCATCTTGGAGTGATTTTAAGCGAGATATGCGGCGAGCAGAGGTTCGTCGCTTCGATTGCATGGCAGAAGGTATTTGCCAAAAAGAATAAGGCGGTGATTTCAGGAAGCCATGACACGATCCACGTGTTTAGTAAGAGAGGGCTCCTTCGACGGCAGGCACCAATCGAACGTGCTGGTCAACGTTCCGGGGGCGGACCTCAAGGATGAGGCGATGACCAAACTGCCGATCAACGTCATCAACGAGGCCACCGGCGGCTGGAAGCACACCTTGTCCCTGGCTCATGCCCGCCTGGACGAGTTGGCGGGTGAGGCGCGCGCGTTTCAGGCAGAGAGTGGACGCTACACCCGCCCGATCGCACTGGTGCGCGTGGACCGGACAGGCAAGGAACAGCGCGACTCGGGGACCGTGCACGCCGAGGATGCGCGCGAGTACTTGCGCGATCGGCTCGGCGTGAGCGAGGACGCGATTCGACTGAAGACCTCCGAGCGTGACGAGCTTGGCAACGACGATCTGCTCGCCGACACCTGCCCCGTGCGCTTCATCATCACCAAGGACGCGCTGCGCGAGGGCTGGGACTGACCGTTCGCGTACGTGCTGGCGATTCTCTCGCGCACAACCGCCACGACCGCGCTCACCCAGATGATCGGCCGGGTGTTGCGTCAGCCCCATGCCCGCCTCACAGACCGATCGGCGCTCGATGAAGCGTACGTCTTCACCTTCGACCAAGACGTGTCGAACGCCGTCGAAAGCGTGCGGCGCGGACTAGAGGACGAGGGCATGGCCGACCTCGCCTCGAGCGTGAAGGCGGTCGATCCGGCGAGCGGCAACGCTCACAACTTACGGCGCGAAACCATCGGGCGGCGACCGGCCTTCGCGGGACTGCCGCCCATTTTCCTGCCGCGTGTCCTGCACCGCGATTCGCGTACGTCCGAGGGCTACCGTCCGCTGGACTACGATCGGGACATCCTGGGTGAGATCGAGTGGGAGGAATTGCAATTCCTGAGCCCGGCGAAGCTCGACCTCGATGGCGAGGAGAAGCTCGAACGGACCCGGGCGCGGATTACGCTCGACCGTAAGGCCTCTGAGACCGGGCAGACCGTATTCGAGCTGGAGCAGGAGACGATCGTACCCGAGGAAGGGTTGGATCGTCCGTTCCTGGTGCGGCAACTGCTCGATGTCGTGCCGAATCCATGGCAGGGCATGCGTATATTGGATGAAACCCTCGCCGCGCTTCGCGCGCGTGGCGTGACCGAGGAGGCCTTGTATGCCAACCGCCTGGATCTGGTTCGGGCGATCAAGCGCGATCTCCGGGAGCAGATCCACACCCGTGCCGAAGCGCTGTTCCGGGACAAGCTCACCGCTGGCGATATTACCTTGCGCCTGACGGCTTCGAACGACCCGCAACTGAGCTGGAAGCTGGCGGAAACCCTGGAAATCTAGGTCTCGGACAGGGATCGCGTCTTAACCCGCAAGAACGGCGAGCCGCTGGAGCGGAGCCTGTTCGAGAAGGTCTACCAGCGTGAGTTCAACGAACTGGAGAAGAACGCCGCCTGGTATCTCGACGAGCGCGAGTGCGTGTACTGGTGGCACCGCATCGCGGTTGGCCAGGGATCTTTATGGCCTGCAAGGGTGGTAACGCCACCGCGTCTATCCCGACCTTCTGGCCTGCATCCACGGAGCCGGCAACGGCAAGTGCCGATTTACCGTCCTCGAAACCAAGGGTGCCCATCTCAAGGGCAACGACGATACCGAGTACAAGTGCCGGCTGTTCGAGTTGCTGACTCAGTGCATGGATCCGCACTCGACCATTGGCGAATTGGACACGGGCGATCCGCCTATGCATTTCGAGATGGTGTTCGAGGACGGTTGGCGCGAACGCCTCGCCGAAGCCTGTAAGGAAGAGTCGGCCTAAGCAGACGAGGCCTCCTGGATCGCCTGGTAGTCGCCCGCGAGGTCGCAGCGCACCAGCGCCGCGATCAGCCGCGTGTAGTCCTCTCGCGGAACCAAGCGCGCCAGCGCCTGCGCGTCGGCGCCCAGGCCGAGCCGCTCAGCTGCCCGCAGCGCGAGCTTGTCGGCATAGGGGTACCACTCGTCCCACGCCGCCTGGACCTCGCGGAAGAAGATCGACGCGCCGACGTCGCCGACGCCCTTGCACTGCTTGAGCAGCCTGCGTTCGGCGGCGGGATCGCGCGCCGAACGCTCGCGTAGCCGGCGCAGGTCGCCGCCGTATTCCTCGAGGAGCAGGGCGGCGGTGTCGCCCAGCATGCGCGAGGTGCTCTCGTCGTAGCGGGCGTATCCCGACTGATTGAGTGTGTCGGTGCGTTCGCGCCAGGTCGAAGCCGCCATCTTCTCGGCGCTGGTCCAGCCTTGGTCGGCGAGCGCGTGCGCCGCCCGCATGGCGATCTTCGACCCGATGCGGGTGCTGGCGAGCAGAGCGAAGCACAGTAGTCGAAATAGCGGCGCGGGCGTGTTCTGCGTCGGGTCGACACCCAGCTCGGCGGCAAAACTGCGACCGTGGCGATCGAGCAGTGTGCGGACGATGGTTTCGTCGTGCGCGTCCATGGCAATCTCCGGTTTGGGGCGGGATCGAGCGGTGCATGGTGCCGCGTGCTCGTCGTATCAATGCCGTCGCGGGAATGCCCCTGGGTTATCCGCACGCAGGCTGGGGCGGCGCAGCTGCGTCGGTGGCGTTCCGCGTAGTGAGGCTTTACCGGGTTTCGGGTTAGTATGCCCCGCGCTGGCGCGTTTGCGGCTCCCGCGCAGTCGATCCCTCGGCCGCGAGGCGGCCGCCGACAGGAGCATGCCGTGCACGTCACCGCCGTCTATCCAGGCACCTTCGATCCGATCACCCACGGTCACGCGGATGTCGCGCGCCGGGCCGCGCGCATGTTTGCGCGGGTCATCATCTCGGTCGCCGCCAACCCCGGCAAGCACCCCTTCTTCAGCCTAGCCGAGCGTCTGCAGCTTGCCCGCACCGTCTTTGCCGACGAGCCCAACATCGAGGTCGTGGCGTTCGAGTCGCTGTTGGTCGACCACGCTCGCGAGCAGGGCGCCAGCGTCATCCTGCGCGGATTACGTGCGGTCTCGGACTTCGAATTCGAGGTCCAGCTCGCGGGTATGAACCGCCGGCTCGCGCCCGGTGTGGAGACGCTGTTCATCTCCGCGGCCCAGGAATATGGCTTCGTCTCGTCCAGTCTGGTGCGCGAGATCGCCTCATTACACGGCGACATCTCGGAATTCGTACATCCCGACGTCAAGGCAGCGCTGGATCGCCGCGTCGGCCCCCCTCCGTCCCGCGCATGAGAGCCACGCGTAGAGCGCGGCGGTGCGAGTTGGGCGATTGGCATGAGGTTCCCGGCCATGCGGCAGTTTCTGGCCGTTCTTCTACTGCTGCTCGCGTTTGCGCCGGCGACCGCCGACCGCACTGACGCCTGGGGCCTCGCCAGTGCTCACCCGCAGGCGAGCGAGGCCGGCCGCGAGGTGCTCGCGGCCGGCGGGAATGCGTTCGACGCGGCGGTCGCCGTGAGCGCCGTGTTGGGTGTGGTCGAGCCCTACGGTTCGGGCTTGGGCGGCGGCGGATTCTGGCTGTTGCACCAGGCCGATGACGGCCGTGAGGTCATGGTCGACGGCCGCGAACGCGCGCCGCTGGCGGCCAGTCGCGGGATGTATCAGGACGCCGATGGCAAGCTGATCGAGCGCGCCTCGGTGGACGGCCCGCTCGCTGCGGGGATACCCGGCCAGCCGGCGGCCCTGGTCCACATCGCGCGCAAGTACGGGCGCCTGACGCTGAGGCGCAGCCTCGCACCGGCGATCGCGCTGGCACGCGGGGGTGTTCCTATCGACGAGCGTTATCGCGCCCGCGCTGAGTTCCGGCGTGACGTACTACGGCGCTCGCCCGCCGCGGCCCAGGTGTTTCTGGATGGCGGTGCGGTGCCGCCGGCCGGATACGTCCTGCGCCAGCCCGAGCTGGCGGCGACGCTTGAGGCGCTGGCGCGCAAGGGCCGTGACGGCTTCTACGACGGTCCGGTCGCCGAGCGGCTGGTCGAGGGTGTGCGCGCGGCCGGCGGCATTTGGACCCGGCGCGATCTGCGCGAATACGCGGTGGTCGAGCGCGAGCCGATCCGGGCCCGCTACCGCGGCATGGAGGTCGTCTCGGCGCCGCCCCCGTCGTCCGGCGGCGTGGCGCTAGTGCAGATGCTGAATATCCTCGAAGGCTACCCGTTGGCCGAGGCGAGTCCCGATCTGCGGACGCACCTGATCGTCGAGGCCATGCGCCGCGCCTACCATGACCGGGCGCGTTATCTGGGCGATACCGATTACGTTGAGGTACCCGTCCGCCGGCTCACTGACGCCGATTACGCCGCCGGGTTGCGGGCCAACTTGCGAGGCGACCGCGCAACTCCGAGCGAGGCGTTCCCGGGTCTCGCGTCCGGGGGCGGAGGCCCGAGTACCACCCATTTCTCCATAGTCGACGCCGCGGGCAACCGCGTTGCCGCGACCCTGTCGATCAACTGGCCCTTCGGGTCCGGTTTCATGCCGCCGGGCACCGGCGTGCTGCTCAACGACGAGATGGACGACTTCGCCGCCAAGCCGGGCGAGCCCAACGTCTATGGCCTGGTGCAGGGGGAGGCCAACGCGGTCGCTCCGGGTAAGCGCATGTTGTCGAGCATGTCACCGACCTTCCTGCGCGCCGGCGAGCGCGTGGCGGTACTCGGGACCCCGGGCGGCAGCCGCATCATCTCCATGGTGCTGTTGGCGGCGCTGGCGTTCGAGGAAGACGCCGACGCCGATGCCGCGGGGATGGTCCGCGTACCGCGCGTCCACCACCAGTACCTGCCCGATGTGATCCAGCACGAACCTGACGCCCTGCCGGAGGCCGTGGCCGCCGCGCTGCGCGAGCGCGGCCACACGCTGGAGGCCCGCGACGGCCCCTATGGCGACATGCACGTAGTCATCGATCACGCCGACGGCACCATCAACGCCGCCAGCGACCCCCGCGGCATCGGCCAAGCCCTCACGGGGCGTGCTTTCCGCGAAGCCCGCGAGTGAGCGATTCCTTTAGAACCACGGATGAACACGGATAAACACGGATGCGGCAGCTGCCAGACCACGCGCGTTGGAGCGTCGCTGTTGGCTTGTTGCTTCCGGAAGCGTGCAACGAAACCACGAGATGAACACGAAATCGAGAGGAGAAGTTCGGAAACGTGTTGAGATCGCTCACCGCAGGCAGTCGCGCTCGGGCTCCTTATTTGCTGTTGTGCGAGTTCATTGCGGCCGCAACACAAATTGAGCGGGGCTTTGGGCTCTTGATTTCATCCGTGGTTCGTTATTATTGCTCAACGTTGGCAGCGGGGGCAGTAGACCGTGGCGCGTTGACTCTGTCGGATGGCGCGCAGGGGCGTTTGGCAGCGTGGGCAGGGCTCGCCGTCGCGGCCGTAGGCCGCCAGGGCGATGCGAAAGTAGCCCGGCGCGCCCTCGGCGCCGGTGAAGTCGCGCAGGGTGGTGCCGCCCTGCGCGATGGCGTCGTTCAGTACGCGCTGGATCGCCTCTGCGAGCTGCCGATAGCGGGCGCGGGAGATGCGTCCCGCGGGGCGCCGCGGGTGGATTCCGGCCTCGAACAGCGCCTCATTGGCGTAGATGTTGCCGACCCCGACGACAATGCGCCCATCCATGAGGAATTCCTTGACCGCGCGTCTGCGACCGCGCGCGCGGCGGTACAGGTAGTCGCCGTCGAAGGCCGCCTCGTCGAGCGGCTCGGGACCGAGATTGGCCAACAGCGGGTGCGCATCGTCCGGCGCGCGGCCCAACCAGAGCACGCAGCCGAAGCGGCGCGGGTCGCGCAACCGCAGGCTCTGTCCGCCGGCGACCAGTAGATCCACGTGATCGTGCGCCGAGGGCGGGGTGTCCGTGGGGACAATGCGCAGGCTGCCGGACATGCCGAGGTGCAGGAGCAGCGTGCCGCCGCTCGTGCGCAGCAGCAGATACTTCCCGCGTCGGTCCACGGTTTCGACCCGCTGGCCGGCCAGGGCCTCCAGGGCATCCACCGGGACGGGCCAGCGCAGCTTGGGCTGGCGTACCGCCGCCCCGGTGATTTGGCGACCGCAGAGATGCGGGGCGATCCCGCGGCGCGTGGTCTCGACTTCGGGCAGCTCGGGCATCGTTTCAGGTGCGCCGGTCCGGGCTCGCGCGGGAAGCTAGGCGCAGTGGCGCGCGCCCGGTTCGTAGGGTCATTCGGCGCCGGTGCGCGGTGTCTCCGCTCCCGGTACGACCGGTCGCAGGAGCGCTTCGCCACGCCCCTCGGCGATGCGAACGCCGTAGTTGGCGCCTGCGGGCACGAGGACGAGGTCGGGCGGCATCCGAGCGATGCGCCATTCGTGGATTCGGCCATCGGTGGCTTCGATCCGAATGTCCCCGTGGTCGAATGCGGGCGGCGTGAGGATGAACGCATGAGCCTGTGCTGCCAGCCAGCGCGCGGCCCAGTTCTCGACGTCCCGCGTGAGGTCATCGGCGCGCGGTGACCAGCGGCTCGCGGCGTCCCTGCGGGCGGCACGAGCCCATGGAGTCTCGATGCGCAGGAGTTCTGTTTCTTGCGGCAGGAGCGCCGGCGACGCCAGTCCATCGAGGCCTTGGGCGAGCAGCGGATAGGCCTGATCTGGGAGCAGGCACATCCGCCGGCCGGCTTGCACGTAGCGACGGCCGTCCGCGGAACGATCCCCGAACGCGAACTCCGTATCGTCCGCGCGCAGCCGCAGCCGTGGCGTGTCCAGGCCGAAGTCCGCCGGGTCGCGCCCTGCTACGGTGTAGCAGGCGTCGCTCAAGGTACCGAGCGTGCCCAGCGCGGTGGCAATGCGCCCATCCCGCGCGGGCCGGTCGAGCGGGCGTCGCAGGTGCCAGCCATCGTCCCGGCGCTCCAGCGCGAGCGTGTCGATGCGATCGGCGCCATCGACGGCCTTGGACGCATATTCGATCTCCAGGGTGCTCACCTCGCTGGGTTTCAGTGGGCTTAGGCGCGCCCGCACGGAGCCTTCGTTGCTGGCCGGGCCGAGCCATGCGATCGAGGCGAGCGCCATGACGAAGATGAGTAGAAGGGCGTTGATCAGGTTGCGGCGATGCATTGAGTTAGCGCCTGCGCCGGCGGTATGCGATGACCCCGCCGGCTGTGAGTAATCCGAGGGGCAGGACCAGCAGAAAGCCCAAGCCGATGATGGCGAGCGCGGTACGCGACATGTTGAGGCCGGCGTCGGCCGGCTGTCCGGACGCGATCTGCACCTGAGCGTCGTCCCCCGCCAGCCAGTTGATCAGGCGCATGCCCAGGTCGAGGTTCGCGCCGTTGCCCAGATACGCATTGGACAGGAAATCGCCGTCGCCGATGACGGCGATGCGCTGACCGCCCTCGGCAGAATCCTCGCCCGCCGGCTGGCCGCGCGTGGCGGCGAAGCCGAGTGTGAGCGGGCCGGGGGTGTCGCCGGCGTCCGCGTCGAGGCTTACTTCGCCGCGTATGGGGCCGGTCTCGGCCCAGCTGTCGGGCCGGGATTGCAGGAGCAGATGGTGCTGCCAACCCTGACCCTCGGCGGGCTCGAGCGCGGTCGCTTGCGGGAACAGCGTGGCTGCACCCAGATCGCCCGCGGCGGGATGGTCGCCGTAGCGCGCGATGACCGCGAAATCCGGGGTGTCCGCGCCAAACATCTGAGCCGCTGGATCGACCACCACGCCGGAGATGCGGCGTACTCCGAGGTCCGCGCGCAGAGCGTCCAGGCGGCCGCTCATCGCTGCGTCATTGCCGGGCTCGGTGAGCCACAGCAGATGCCCGCCGTCGCGCACGTACTGACGAATCATGGCGACCTCACCGGGTAGGTAATCGGCGCGCGGGCTCGCGAGTACGAGTACGTCGGTGTTATCGGGGATTCGTCCGGTGCCGGCGAGGTTCAGTGTCTGCACCCGTAATCCGCGTTCGCTCAGGCGCTCGCTGAAGGTGCCCAGTTCGAAGTTGGCCTCGCCGTGCGGGTCGCGCTCGCCATGCCCCTGGAGGAAGGCGATCCAGCGCGTGGTCCCGCGCGCCATGCTCAACAGAGCATTGGTGACGGTCTGCTCCGAGACTTGCTGCAGGCGCTGTTCCTGTTCGCCGTAGCGCAGGATGAGCTCGCCGCCGTCGCGGATGCCGAGCTCGCGGGCGAGGGCAGGATTGGTCTCGGGATTGATGAATTCCAGCTCGATCTCCGCGCCCGCGCGGTCGTAGCGCGCGAGGAGGTCGCGCAGGCGCTCGCGCGGCAGCGGTTCGGGTCCGAGATAGGCCGTCGCCTGGATCGGCCCCTCGAACAGCTCGACTGCGTCGGCGCTCTGCGATGCCAACGTGTTGCGCCCCGCGGCCGTCCAGTCGGCGGTGTAGACGTATCGCTGGCTGAGCCAGGCGGCGAGTACGATCGCGGCGGCCAGCAAAAGAGTGAACACGGCGTTCTGTAGTCGCAGAACGCGGCGGTAGCGACGATCGAGTTTCATCGCTGCAGGCGCTCGTTGTCGAGCCGACGTGTGGCCAGGCCGAGGAAGAGGGCCGTGAAAAGTACGAAGTAGGCGAGGGCGCCGCTATCGAACAGCCCACCGAGGAAGGGCTCGAGATGCGTAGTCGGGGCAGGATAGGCCGCCAGCGCACCCCATTGGTCCTTGAAGGTGCTGGCGCCCCATTCCCCGAGCAGCACGAGCGCCAACAGCAGCGCGAGCGTACCGATCGCCGCGATGACCGGCTGGCGCGTCAGCGTAGACAGGTACAAGCCGGCGGCGGCGGCGGCGACGACGAAAAGCGTCGCGCCGAGAGTGGCCAGCAGTAGTGCGCCGCCGTCGATGTCGGTCAACGCGGACAGCGCCAGGGGCATGAGCGCAGTCAGCATCACCATGGGCAGCAGCACGGCGAGGACCCCGAGGAACTTGCCCATGATGATCTCGAGGGGCGAAACCGGGGCCGATAGCAGCATGGCCAGCGTGCCGTGGCGCCATTCGCCGGCGATAAGGCCCATGGTCAGCAACGGTAACGCCAGTAGGTGGATGGTCGCCGCCCCGCCGAACAGGCGCGGCAGCAGATAGCCGGTAACACCAGGGCCGCCCTCGCTGGAGAGTTGGGACTGGATCTGTAGGTAGCTTTCGAGATGGAGCAGGAAAATGAACGCGACCAATGCCGCGACGGCGGCCAGCAGGCTCCAGGCGACTGGGGAGCGAAATAGGGCGCCGGCCTCGCGGCGGGCGATCGCCACGATCATCAGGCGGCCTCCGCGGTCGGTGCGTCCTGGGCGGTCATGTCGACGAAGATCTGCTCGAGCGAGCGCCGCTCGGGGATCAGCTCGGTAAGCCCCCAGCCCGCGGCCACGAACTGCTCGGTCACGCGCTCGATGCCGCCGGATTCCGCGGCGGGCCACACGCGGATGCGGCTCTCGGCCGCCTCGGCGGCGCGCACGGCCTCGAGCGCCTCGATCTGCGCGAGCGCCGGTGCCCGCGCCAGGGTAACGAGAAAGGAGTCGGCCGGCGCGCTCGCGTCCAGCGTGGCCATCGGCTCGGAGAAAACAATGTGACCCTGGTGCATGATCGCGACCCGCGAGCAGACCGCCTGCACCTCCGGGAGGATGTGCGTCGACAGCACGACGCCGTGCTCGCGCCCGAGTTCGGCGATCAGTGCGCGAATCTCGCGGATCTGGATGGGATCGAGGCCTACGGTCGGCTCGTCGAGGACGACAGCGGCCGGGTCGTGGACGATCGCCTGCGCGATCCCCGCGCGCTGCTGGTAGCCCTTGGACAGGTGGCCGAGTAGGCGGGGCTCGACCCCGGTGAGACCGCAACGGGCGACGGCGCGCTGCACGGCGGCATCACGCTCCGCCCGCGCCACACCATGAAGCGCAGCGGCGAAATGCAGGTACTCGGAGACGGTCATGTCCGGATAAATGGGCGGCTGCTCGGGCAGGTAACCGAGGCGACGCTTGGCTTGGCGCGGTTGCTCGAGCAAATCGACGCCGTCGATGCGGACGCCACCAGCGCTCGGCGCTAGCGTACCGGCCAGCATCTGCATGGTGGAACTCTTGCCGGCCCCGTTGGGTCCGAGCAAACCGAGGACCTCGCCGCGCTCCAGGCGCAGGTCGACGCCGGCGACTGCGCGCAGAGGGCCGTAGTCGCGGTACAGGCCGACGAGCTCGATGAGCGGCGCGGTGGCGGGCATGGCGTCGATTCGCGGTAAGGCCGTTTGGCGCAGTGCGGGCGACCATAGCCGGAGAGCGGCACGGCCGGCAAGGGTTCGTCCCGGTTCTGTATTGTCTGGCTATCCGTGGTATCCTTTGACGTGGAGCTGTGCGCTCGGCGCATGCTGATACGCACGCCCCGCAGTTTCTCTACCCCCCATAGGATTTCCCGATGAACGGCTTGTTGGATCTACTCGCGACTGGGTTAATCGACCTTTCCCCACTGGGCTACGTCGCCGTCGTGCTACTACTAACGCACATCACGATCGTCTCGGTCACGGTCTACCTGCATCGGTGTCAGGCGCACCGCTCGGTTGACTTGCACCCGATCGTCTCCCACTTCTTCCGCTTCTGGTTGTGGATGACGACCGGCATGCGCACGATCGAGTGGGTGGCCATCCACCGTAAGCACCATGCCCATACCGAGGACGAGGACGATCCGCATAGCCCTCACCAGGCGGGGATCTGGAAGGTCCTGTTCGCCGGCGCCGAGCTCTACCGCGACGAGGCCAAGAATCAGGAGACGCTCGACAAATACGGTCACGGCACGCCCGATGACTGGATGGAGCGCAACGTCTACTCGCGGGCACCCATCGGCGGCATCGTTTTGATGATGGTGCTCGCGCTGAGCCTGTTTGGTGTTCTTGGCATGACGGTCTGGGCCATCCAGATGATGTGGATCCCGCTGTGGGCGGCCGGCGTGATCAACGGCATCGGCCACTACTGGGGCTACCGCAACTTCGAGTCGGCCGACGGGTCGACCAATATCTCCCCGCTCGGTTTGCTGATCGGCGGCGAGGAGATGCACAACAACCACCACGCATTCCCCAGTTCGGCGAAGTTCTCGCAGCGCTGGTACGAGTTCGATGTGGGCTGGTTCTATCTGCGCATCCTGTCCGCGCTCGGTCTGGCCAAGATCAAGCGTGTGGCGCCGAGCCCGACCATCGATCCGGCCAAGACGACCGTGGACTACGAGACGGTCAAGGCCGTGGTGGTCGCGCGCATGCACGTGATGCGCACCTACGCTACGCGGGTCACCCTCCCGGTGCTGCGAGCCGAGCTCCAGCGGGCCGACGATCAGTACCGCGCATTGCTCAAGCGGGCCAAGCGGGCACTGGTGCGCGACGAGTCGCGCATGGACGAGCGTGCACGCGCCAAACGCGATTCCGCCCTGCGCGTGAACGAGCGCCTGCAGACGGTCTACGAGTACCGCCGGCGGCTGCAGGAGCTGTTCACCTCGCGCACGCTGAGCCAGGAGGGCCTGGTGCAGTCGCTGCAGGAATGGTGCGCCAGCGCCGAGGCCAGCGGTATTCATGCCCTGCAGGAATTCGCCTCGCACCTGCGCGGTTACCGTCTCAAGGCCGCGTAATGTACGCGGCCGGTGGAATGCCGGGCACCGCCGCAGTTTCTGCGGCGGCG
>JBBEEB010000109.1:0-2975 GCA_040880995.1 Halofilum sp. (in: g-proteobacteria) | reverse complement strand
GACTACATCAACCGGGTTGGCGAGGAGGAATTCGGCCGGGCGCCCATCGGTACTACTGACTGCCCGCCCATGCGGCCCGCGCCCTCGCTTCCCGAGTCGGACCGCAAGCGCGCGCTACGGCGCTTGCTCGGCTGCTCGCTCGGGCTTATGGTCCTCGGCGGCCTCGCCATTGCCTGGCACTACACCCCTCTACGCGAACTGATCGATCCCCAAGCGTTTCTCGCGTGGGTCGGCGATCTGCGTGATCGTCCGCTGGCGCCGCTCATCGTGATCGGGGTATTCCTGCTCGTCGGCCTACTGATGTTGCCGGTTACTCCGGCTGTGGTCCTGGCGGTCGGAGCCTTCCCGCCTGTTTTCGGGTTCTTCTATGCCTTGTTCGGCGTCTCCATCCTGGCCGCGGTTGCGTTCGGGGTCGGCCGTCTGGCCGGGAGAGGGCAGGTGCAGCGCCTCGCCGGTTCGCGTGTGCATCGCGTCTCTCAGCGCCTAGGCGATGCTGGTGTCCTCACAATCACCATGGCGCGCATGGTGCCGGTCGCGCACTTCACCATCATCAGCCTAACGGCTGGCGCGTCGCATATCCGGTGGCGCGATTTTTTGATTGGAACCGCGCTGGGTATGGCACCGGGCATCGCGGTGGTCGCCCTGGCCTTCCATCAGGCCACGGCGGCCGCCCAGCATCCGCAGGACGCGCAGGTCGCGGCGCTGGTATTGGGTTCCATCGGGCTGTTGGCCGCGCTCTTCGCCCTGCGCCTCTGGCGACGGCGTGGCGGCTGACTCGAGCGCATCCGCCGCGTCGCGTGGAACGAATCGCACGGATGCGGACGCATGGCGCGTCCGACTTCCTCTCGTGTCGTCTCCAGCCAAGCGTAGGGCGTCGGGGGGATATACAGACTTGCCCAAAACGCCCAGGATTGGGTCACCGAGCCGACATGATGCGGCTGCGGGCCGCCTGGCGGTGTACGAGCGCCTAGAGGGAGTCGACGACGGTGAATAGGCAGCGCAGCAACGTGAACTACCAGCAGACGATCGACCAGAGCGATCGAAACGTGCCGATCAATCTGCGCCAGACGGGCGATCCGGGGATTCAGCTCCTGTTGTCCAATCGTGTCCGCAAGTCGCCGTATTGGCACCTCTCGGTCGAAGCGGGCTGTTGGCGGGCGACCGTCTACAACCGCATGTATCACCCGCGAGGTTACGTGCGGCCCGAGGACGGCGGCACGATGGTCGAATACCGGGCCCTGGTGAACGACGTGACGCTGTGGAACGTCGCGGTCGAGCGGGCGATTCAGGTCAAGGGACCCGATGCGGAGGCCTTCTGCGACTACGTTTGCACGCGCGACATCACGCGTGTCGAACCCATGCACGGCCGCTACGTCATCCTCTGCAACCAGTACGGGGGCGTACTCAACGATCCCGTGATGCTGCGGCTCTCCGACGATGAGTTCTGGTTCACCATCAGCGACTCGGACCTGATGTACTGGTTTCAGGGCGTGAACGTGGCGGCGGGTTACGACGTGACCATCCGTGAGATCGACATCGCGCCGCTACAGATCCAGGGACCGAAGTCGGAGGCGCTGATGGTCGATCTCGTCGGCGAGGCGATCAAGGAGGTGCCGTATTACGGTCTGATGAAGGCCCGGATCGGCCGCGCCGATTGCATCATCTCGCAGACGGGGTTCACCGGCGAGAAGGGCTACGAGGTCTACGCATACGACTCGACCTACAACGCCGAATTCGTGTGGAACGCGATCTGCGACGCCGGTGAGAAGCACAACCTCATGGTGATCGCGCCGGCGCACCATCGTCGTATCGCCGCCGGTATCCTCTCCTACGGCCAGGATATGGATTACGAGTCCAATCCCTTCCAGTGCTATCTCGGGCACATGGTGCCGCGCACCAAGGAAGGCGATTACGTCGGCAAGCAGGTCCTCGAGCGCACCCGGGAGCTGGTGGAAGCGGGCAAACCGCCGTTCAAGCATCAGTTGGTCGGGCTCAAACTCGGCGGCAAACCGATCGAGGATTATGCGCCCGATTTTTGGCTGGTGGCCGATCCGGAAGATGCGGACGATCCCATTGGCTGGATCACCTCGCCATGGTACTCGCCCGAGCTCGAGGTCAACGTGGCGATGGCCTACGTCCCGGTCGAGAAGGCCGATTTGGGTACGGAGCTACTGGCCTGGATTCCGGAGGAGTATCAGCCCAAGCCTGGTTTCCCCGTGCATGCCGAGGTCGTCCAGATGCCGTTCCGGCCCTCGGTCCACATGAGCTCGCGCGAGCGGGCCCGGGCGGAAGGCCGAGACTCGGCCTTTTGAGCCGAGCGGCCCCGCAGCGCACAAAAAAGCCCGGCCGATTGGCCGGGCTTTCTACTACTCCGAAACCAAGTAAAGCCTCGCTCAGCGGCTCTGAGTGAGGCTTTACTAGATTCGGGGTAGTAACGTCCGCGCGTCGAGCGTCTTACTTCAGCTTGGTCTCGCGGTACTTCACATGCTTGCGGGCGACGGGATCAAACTTTTTGATCTCCATCTTGTCGGGCATGTTCCGCTTGTTCTTGGTGGTCGTATAAAAGTGACCGGTACCCGCGGTCGATTCCAGCTTGATCTTTTCACGCATGGTCGATTCCCCTAGACGCGCTCGCCGCGCGCGCGCATCTCGGACAGCACGGCATCGATGCCCTTCTTGTCGATGATGCGCATGCCCTTCGACGATGTCTTCAGTTTGACCCAGCGCTGCTCGCTCTCCACCCAAAACCGATGGGTGTGGAGATTCGGCAGAAAACGCCGCTTGGTCTTGATGTTCGAGTGCGAGACATGGTGGCCGCTCGTCGGCCGCTTGCCCGTAACCTGACAGACGCGAGACATCGCGGGCTGCTCCGTTCGAATCCGAGTGCGGTGGCCCGCGTTCGCGGACCAGACTTGCTCAATAAGCCGCGCAATATAGCGTACGTGCGTCTGGCGGGCAAGGGTGGCTGGCGGGAG
>JBBEEB010000108.1:0-2372 GCA_040880995.1 Halofilum sp. (in: g-proteobacteria) | reverse complement strand
AGCGAAGCAATCCATCGCTTGCTGGAGGCAGGGTGCAAAATCGAGCGATCCAGCTGGACGGTGGACGCCTCGTCGCCGCCGGTTCTTCGAGATGACCCACAATCCGAACGGATCGGTTCATCTCGGACGAGCGCGCGGTCTGGTAGGGCAGTTACGGTAACCAGCTCAGTGACGGCTCGTCCAAGGCGCCGAGTTGCTCGCGCAGGGTGAGGATGTGGTCCTCCCACCAGCGCGGCTGACCGAACCAGGGGAAGGCCTGCTGGAACGCGGGTTCGTCGGCGCGCTCGGCCAGCCAGCCGCCGTAGCGGATCAACCGCAGCGTACGTAGTGGCTCGATCAGCGCCAGCTCCACCGGGTCGAAGTCGCGGAACATGGTGTAGCCGGCCAGAACTGCCTGTAATGCGACCTCGCGCTCCTCGCGCTCGCCCGGTAGAAACATCCACAGGTCCTGTACGGCGGGGCCGGTGCGCGCGTCGTCGAGATCGACCACGTTCGGCGCCTCGTCGCGCCAGAGTACGTTGCCCGGGTGGAAGTCGCCGTGCAGCCGCAGGGTCCCGGCGGGCGTGGCGGAGTAAATGGACTCGATGCGATCGAGTAGATCGTCGGTGAGCGTACGGTAGGCCTCCACCAGCTCCGGTGGCAGCAGTTCGGTGCTGAGCACGGTGTCGCGCGGGCGGCGGCCATAGGTGGCCACGTCGAACGCGGGGCGGTGCTCAAATCGGTCGGCGGCGCCCACATTGTGCAGGCGAGCGAGAAAGCGCCCGAGCACGGTCAGCGCGGCCGGGTCGTCCAGCGGCGGGGCATGGCCGCCGCGGCGCGGGAACAGCGTGAACCGGAAGCCGCGATGGCGATGGACCGTCGCGCCTTCGAACGCCAGCGGGGCGACTAGCGGCAGTTCGCGTTCGGCGCATTCGGTGGCAAAGGCGTGTTCCTCCGCGATCTGCGCGTCGCTCCAGCGGCCGTTGCGGTAGAACTTGGCGATGACCGGCTCGTCCTCGTCCAGTCCCACCTGGTAGACCCGGTTCTCGAAGCTGTTGAGCTGCAGCAGACGTCCGTCGCAGGGCAGGCCGAGCGTTTCGACCGCATCGAGGACGGCGCCCGGGTCGAGCTCGCCGAAGTCGGGGCTGGTGCTGGCGGCTGGCGGCATGAGACGGCTCCGTGTCGGGAGCGCCATGCTAGCATTGCAGCCGGCGTCGGCCATTGTGTACCGAGGTAACGTCTGACCGAACCGGACGTACTATGTGCTGAAAGCCAAGAATCCGCTCGAATCTCGTGTGCGGCCGGTCAAGGCCCGGGTGGCCGTTGATCAGAGAGTCATCAGCCCGCGGAACCGGAGGTGTAGTGATCTTCAACAGCGGCGAACGTTTCCAACGCTTGTTCGATCGCGCCGAGGAGCTAATGACGCGCATCGAACGGGCCCTGCCCAGCTCGCTTCCCGGTATGCCCGAGGGCGAGGGCATCGCCTGGCGCTGGCGCCGCAAGGGCCGCGACTCCGGCGGTTTCATCCCGGTGGTGCGCCCGGCCGAGGGCGCGCTGGCGGACCTGCACGGCGTGGATGAACAAAAGCAGACGCTGGACCGCAACACGCGCCAGTTCGTCGCTGGCCTGCCGTGCAACAACGCGCTGCTCTGGGGCGCGCGCGGCACGGGCAAGTCCTCGCTGATCAAGGCGCTGCTGCAGGAGTATCAGCAGGAGGGCCTGCGGCTGATCGAAGTCGAGCCGACCGATCTGGTCGACCTGCCGGATGTGGTCGAGCCGTTGGCTGGCCGCCCCGAGCGCTTCATCGTATTCGCGGACGATCTGGCCTTTGGCGCGGACGACCCCGGGTATCGGGCGCTCAAGGCTGTGTTGGAGGGCTCGGTCGCGGTTGCGCCGGACAACGTGGTGATCTATGCCACGTCCAACCGGCGCCACCTGATGCCCGAGTTCATGGCGGAGAACCGCGAGGCGCAGGCGGTCGACGGCGAGATCCATCCCGGCGAGTCGGTCGAGGAGAAGGTCTCGCTCTCGGAGCGGTTCGGCCTGTGGCTCTCGTTCCACCCGTTCCGCCAGGACGATTACCTCACCATCGTCGAGTCCTGGCTCACGCGGCTCGATCCTGAGCTGCCGTGCGATGAGGACGCGCGCGAGGCGGCGCTGCAATGGGCGCTTGCGCGTGGCTCGCGCAGCGGTCGCGTGGCCCGTCAGTTCGCCCTCGATTGGGTCGGCCGCGCGCGCCTCGGCTGACCCGTCGTCCTTCCGGGGTATCAATCCGCCTGCGCGGATGTAGGTCGGACTTCAGTCCGACCGAACATGGCAGCGCGGCGGCTTGGAGCGAAAGCCTTTGACGCCGCCCGCCGCCGGAGCGCGTACCGGCTGTCGGATGGCAAGCC
>JBBEEB010000107.1:0-2377 GCA_040880995.1 Halofilum sp. (in: g-proteobacteria) | reverse complement strand
TCGCCACGATGCCTCGACGAGAAACATCGACGAACTTACGTTAAGGGACACTAGTAAAGCCTCCCGTCAACCGGAGATCGCGTTGCAATACCTCCATACCATGCTGCGCATCAGCGACATCGACCAGTCGCTCGATTTCTTCTGCAACAAGCTTGGCCTGGTCGAGATGAGCCGGCAGGACGTCGAGGCGGGGCGCTTCACCCTGATCTTTCTCGCCGCTCCCGAGGATGTCGAGCGCGCCCGGCAGGACAAGGCGCCGATGATCGAGCTCACCTTTAACTGGGATCCGGAAGAACTGGCGGGTGGCCGCAACTTCGGCCATCTTGCCTACCGGGTCGACGACATCCATGCGACCTGCGCGCAACTCTCCGAGGCCGGCGTGACGATCAACCGCCCACCGCGGGACGGACGTATGGCCTTCGTGCGCTCGCCCGATGGCATCTCGGTGGAGCTGCTGCAAAAGGGCGAGGCGCAGTCGCCGCGCGAGCCCTGGGCCTCCATGCCCAACACGGGCACCTGGTAAACGCACGCGGTTCCGCCCGATAAGAAGACCCACCGGCCGAATGCCACGGTATGTGTCGTCTTAGCCCTTATCGCTCACGGATAGGAATTAGAACCACTAAATGAACACCAGATAGGCTTCCTATATCGGGCTTTTCCGCGCGGATTGCGTAGTAGCAGCAATCTCGTGTTTATCGCGTGTTCATTTAGTGGTTCATCAAGAGTTGCCGAGGGCAAGGTGCAGAGATCCGAGACTTCGGCCCTGGATTCGGAACTCGGTGCATTCCCGGCGCCTTATCCCTCCGTACAGATCAAAGGCTCGAGCCGCGCCACCCGGTGAATGAATCCCGCCTGTTCGATGATCTCCACTAACCGGCGCACGCGGGCCGAACTGCCGGGCGCCTCCTCGCCCGCGCCCCGGAGCGAGGGGCTGCGCGTAGTAATGCCGCGCGCACTCAACTGCGCCCCGGTCTCGGGTCCACGCCAGCGTCGGATGGTCGCGTGCCCGCCGAAGCTGTGGCCGGTACCGCAGGGGATTGAGCCGAACGCCTGCGTACGCGCCTGGTCGCTGGCGGTGACGACCCAGGATTCCGCCCCCATGACCTCGCCGATGATCAGCGGCTGGCCGCTCGCATGCCAGGCGGTTGGGAAGGCGTGGTCGCGAGGCGTGAACACGGGGGCCGCTTCCTTGCGATGGACGTACAACAGCCGTTCGCGTCCGTCGACGATATGCGCTTCCTGACGGCAGGTGTTGCAGGAGCTGTCGCAAACCACCTGTAGCGCGGCCTGTGGCAACACCTCGGCGAATGCATGACGCGCCAAGTGCGTCATGATCTGACGATTGGCCAGGGCCCCGTTGATACCAGCACGCAGGGCGCCGAAGAAGCGCCGTCCCAGCGGCGACTCGATAGGGGCAAAGGCAAGCTCCGGCGACGGCGGCGGTCCATACGAGGAGATGGCGGCCAGCATTGCCTCATGGTAATCCGTGCCGATCTGATGGCCGAGCCCGTGCGAGCCGCCGTGGATGCTCAGCGTCGCCTGGCCTTCGGCGAGGCCGAGGGCCTGCGCGCGCGCGGGATCGGCAATCTCGGCGACGCGGTCGACCTCAATGTAATGCTCGTCCTGCCCCAGCGTCCCGATGTTGCGGCGTTCCCGGGCGCGCGCGATCCTCGACACGGCGTCCGGGTCCGCACCGTACACGCGGCCGCGATCCTCCGTGCTCTCGAGGTCGGACGGGTCGCCCCAGCCATAGCCGACCGCGCGCCGCGCACCGCCGGTCAGCAAGCCTTCCAATTCACCGTCCGACAAACGGAACCGGCTCGGGCTGAGGCTGGCGGGCGGGACCCAGGCGTAGAGTGCATCGGCCAGTCGCTCCCGCTGCGACAGCACCGCGTCAGCGTCCAATCCCGTATGAATCAGGCGGGCGCCATTGGCGATGTCGAGCCCGACCCCGCCAGCGGCGAGTACACCTTCGGCGTCCAGATCGAAGGCTGCAACGCTGCCGCTGGGAAAGCCGAAGCCCCAGTGGGCATCGGGCATGGCATAGGCGGCCTCGACGATGCCGGGGAGCTGCGCGACCTCACAGGCCTGCACCAGGGCGCGCGTGTCCATCGATCGCGCCAGCTCGTCGTCGGCATAGACCACCACGGGGACGCGCATCGACCCGCTTGGCTCGATGCGCCAATGGTAGGCGGAGATGCGTTGGAGTTCGGGGCGGCTTATGCGTGAAGGCACCTAGGTGCCTCCATGCGAAGCGGCCTGGGGGCCGTTGCTCGGCTCGATGCGGTCGGTCATCGCTGCCATCCCTGCAGTCGCTAGTGGGCCCTGCGGGAGCGGACATGGCGCTCCATCACGGCGTTGCGCCTCGCTCACGTAG
>JBBEEB010000106.1:0-15483 GCA_040880995.1 Halofilum sp. (in: g-proteobacteria) | reverse complement strand
TTTTGGCCACCTGGCTAGGCGCGGTGGCGGTTCGGTAGCCCGAGCTACCGGGCCGGCGTCGCAACACCGCCAGGGGCCAAAAGCGGCCGAGCCCCAAGGGGTTACGCTTGCAAGGGCGACCTTGCGGCGTTGCGAAGCTCGACCGTATTCCCGGATACGGCGCTGCGCTTCGCGCCTTGCAATGCCGCCCTTGCAAGCGTAACGCGGCCGCAATGGATGGATCAGACCTCCCTTAAATGGCTGACCGAGGCGCGTCCGAGGAGCGCATGGAGCCCCTCCGTATCATCTGCGTATCCTCGCGCGGGGCGATTTCGGCTTTGCGCATGGGCCGATCGTAGCTGAGAACGGGCTGGCATGCGCCCGCCGATCGCGCCGTCAGCCTTGCGTCCGCCAAAGGCGCCGCGCGTGTCGTAGCGAGCGGACCTCTTCGCGCGGCCCGGGGGCTATGCGGATCATCAGGCACTGCTCGATGCCGGCGAGCAGGGCGATTGTGGAACCGATGCGCAGCGGCCAAGCGGGGCCTCCGGCAAGCAGGAGCAACAGTGCGGGCGCAACGACGGCAACGGCCGCTTTCGCCCCCCAGCTATGGTAGGCAGCGGGCCTGCCGAAGCGCACGATGGCCGCTGCGCCGGGCAGGGCGTAGGCGACCACGATGAGGCCCAGCCAGAAGGCCTCGCGCGCCATGATCCCCGGCCATAGCCACCAGATGCCTACGAGCACCGCGAAACAGAGGGTGTAATCGGCGTATGAGTCCAGGCGCGCGCCGAGCGCCGCGTTGGTATTCGGCGCCGCTCGGCGCGCGAACCAGCCGTCCGCGGCGTCGGTGGCGAATGCGGTCAAAAGAAGCAGGAGAAAGCCCACGGGCTGGCCCGCCCAGGCGAGTAGAAGCAACGGGACGACCGAGACCAGGCGGAACAGGCTCAGGCAGTTGGCGATGGCACGCATGCACGCAGCGTAGCTTCGAACCGTGGATTGCGCCGCTTGGCATCCTCACGCGACGCCGGGCGCTACGCGTGAATGCATGCGCGGTCTGGGCCAAGCTCCGCGGCATGAGGCAGTGCTCCGGACAAAGAAGCGGGCCGGCTACGTCTTTGCGCGGACGCCTGCTAGAGTGTACGCCGTTGCCGTCAGGTTCAATGGAGGAGTCCCCCAACATGGCCGCGTTTTCCCGGAGCGGGGATTCTGTTCCTCCTCCATGCCGGGGTTGGCAGTGTTGTCCGGTAGCGTGAATGCCACGCGGCTCTGCGTCCTTGCGAGCCGCGCCGATGGGGCGCTGCCGAGCGGCGTCTTGGGCTGTCGCGGGAGGTAATCCATTAGAATTCCGCGAAAGTCTGGCGGCTTCGGGGCGTACTCACGAACCCGGTGCCGCGCTCCCACTCGTCCATGTCGAAGGGGCAGTGCTTGACTGGCCATGATTCCGACATCGACCTGTCGATCGGCACCTGCAACGAGCTGATCGAGGCCGCGAAGCAGGCGGGTTCCGTGGAGGAGCTCCACGCCCTGTGTGCCTTTCTGTGCGACCGGGCGGGGTTCGATTATTTCCTGTATGGGGCTGTCCTGCCGGTATCACTGGTACGCCCGCAAACCTTCATCATCAGCGGCTATCCCAATGAGTGGTGGGAGCGCTACCAGGAGTGCAACTACATCCGCATCGATCCCGTGCTCCGGCACTCCACGGAGCGTCAGTCGGTTCCGCTGGACTGGAATGACGTAGATCCCGGCGCTCATTCCGAGAGCAACCGCGTGCGCCAGTTCATGAGCGAAGCGGCGGATTTCGGCCTGACGTCCGGCGTGAGCTTCCCGGTTCACGGCCGCGAGGGCGAGTACGCGATCCTGAGTCTGGCGACCGGCGACGATCACGGTCAGGCGCGGGGGCGGATCATCGCGTCGATGCCGTTCGTGCAGCTGCTCTCCGGCTATATCCATGAGGCTGCTCGTCGAATCTTCGAGCACGGCGACGTGACGCTCGCGCGGCCCAGCCTGACCGAGCGGGAGAAGGAATGCCTGCTTTGGGCGGCCGAGGGCAAGACGAGCTGGGATACGGCGCACATTTTGGGCATTTCCGAACGTACGGTCCTGTTTCACCTGCATAACGCGTCGCACAAGCTCGACGTCAGTAATCGCGCCCAAGCCGTCGCGCGGGCCGTCTCCCAGGGATACATCACGCCCCAATTCCGCTGATTCGGCGCCGTGTGACGCCGGTCATACCTGTCATTTCTGACAGTATCCCCGACCGCATCCCGCGGTGTGTAGTGGTGCCCGAGCGAACCGGGAGGGCACCGCCGTGGATACCATTGCACTCGATCGAGGATTCGGCCAACGAGCCGATCCGTATTCCCTGCACAATATGTACCGGCTGCGGCACGAGGTCTTCCATGAGCGGCTCGGCTGGGAGGTCACCAGCGCGCAGGGGCTCGAGCAGGACGAGTACGACGCGCTGCAGCCGGTGTATCTGATCACCCGCGGACCACAACGAGAGGTGACCGGGTGTCTGCGGCTGCTGCCGACCAGCGGGCCGTACATGCTGCGCGATACGTTCCCACAGCTTCTGGCCGGCGAAACGCCGCCCGCGGACGCGCGCATCTGGGACATCAGTCGCATGGCCGTGGCCAAGCCTGTCGGCCGGGACGGGGTGCGCTCGGCGACCAACGATGCAACGGTGGAGTTGGTCGCCGGCGTCCTCACGCACGGTCTCGAGCGTGGGATCGACCGTTATGTCGCGGTCGTCAGCGTCGCCTTCGAGCGCATCCTCCGCCGCATGGGGTTGGCCATGCATCGGTTCGGCGACGGACAGGCCCGCTGGATGGGCGACACGCTGTCGGTCGCGGTCTGGATCGAAGTCGACGCCGACGTGCGCGACGCCATCCTCGAACGTCATCAGCAAAGGGAAGCAGCATGACCATACTCGTCGTCGGAGCCGGGAAGGCGGCCACGAGCGTTGCCGGGACCCTGGAGGCTTACCACCACCCTGTACAGCACTGTCAAAACGCGTCGATGGCGCGGCCGCTGCTGAATCACTACGCGCAACGCTATTCGTTGATCTTGTGCGAGCAGGGATGTGAATCGGAGATGTTGCTACAACATCTCAAACGGCTGGAGCGCGATACACCGGTCGTGACAATCGGTACACCAGATGCAATGGGGGCGGGGGAAATGGCAGCGGCAACCTCGGCCGCGGGCCCGGTCTGTGGTGTCTATCAGACCGCGGACGGTTGTCAGCAGCTGCGGTGTGCGCTTAGCGAGGCGAGCGCACGGCCCACCCGTCATCCCCAGTTCGCGCAGGCGCTGGAGGAGCAGCCGGTCGCATTTGCCTACAACGCCCCGATGAATCGACGGCGGTGAAACTCAGACGTTCCTTAGGCGGAATGGGCCACCAAGAAGAGTTCCACAGTTTTTCGTCGGGCGCACCTGGGAGTTCCTACAGGGTGGCGCGAGCAGTGGAATTGTTACGGTGCCCACACTGGGTTTTGCCGCGGGCCGAGGCAGTGTCTTCACGATCTCAACCTGACCCGTCCACGGGGGTACTTACCGCATCGGCATTTCGCCGGGCGGTCAGCGACTGTGGCCGCGACTCCGGCGGTGCGCGCGATGGCGCTTCCCTCGCCGTGTTGTCGATCAAGCTGGATCGTTTGGGCGATATTTGCGGCGGGCGGGGCAAGGAGACGGCGGATCGCGTGATCCAGGCCGCCGCCGAGCGCTTGGTCGGCTGCGTGCGCGCGCAGGACTGTGTGAGCCATGCCGGGGGCGGTCACTTCCGCGTATTGCTATGCCCCTTGGGTACGGCGGAGTTGGCTGCATCGCTCGCCGACAAGGTGTGCCATGTGCTGCGCCTGCCGTTCACCATCGCGCACCAGCGTCTCGCTGTCTCGGCATCGGTGGGCATTGGACTATGGTCGCAGGACGGCGGTACCGCCGAGGCGGTCATCGCTCAGGCGGATGCATGCATGCGGCGGGCGACCAATCCGGGCGATGGCTATCGTTTCGATGACGCGGGTCTGACCGCGTCGCTGACGCGATTGAATGGATTGACGGATGACCCGCGGATTGCGCTCGAACGGGGCGAGTTCGAGCTGCATTATCAGCCGCGGGTCGCGCTTCCGGACGATCGCGTGGTCAGCGCGGAGGCGCTGATCCGCTGGCCGCACCCGCTGCATGGCAACATCCCGCCATCCGCCTTTATCCCCGTGGCCGAGTCGACCGGTTTTATCCATGAACTCGGGGCATGGATCCTCGAGCGCGCGTGTTCGCAGGCAGCCACGTGGCAGGCGCAGTGCGGCACCGCGATCCCGGTCTCGGTGAACGTCTCGGGGCGCCAGCTGGAACACCCCGGCTTTCCGGAACTCGTGCGGCGGACACTGGAACGGACCGGGCTGGCGCCAAACCGGCTGGAGCTCGAGATCACCGAGAGCACGTTGATGCACCGTCCGGCGGACGTGACCGAAGCCCTGGAGCGTATTCGCTTTCTGGGCGTGCGCACGTCCCTCGATGACTTCGGTACCGGTTATTCCTCGCTGGCCTATCTGCACCGCTTCCCCCTGGACACCCTCAAGATCGACCGCACCTTCATCAACGACGTGCTGAGCCCCGAATACAGCGGCGTGCTGTTACGCAGCATCGTGGATCTGGCTCATGCGCTTGGGTTGCTCGTGGTGGTCGAGGGTGTGGAGACGCCGAAGCAACGGGGGATCGTCGAGGCTCAGGGTGGGGACGAGATGCAGGGGTTCCTGTTCTCCCCCGCGGTTCCGCCCGGGGAGTTCGAGCGGCGGTTTCTCGCTCCAGCCGCGCTGGAGCGCGTGGCCCACGCATACCCGGGTTGAGCGAGGCCTTAGTTGAACGCGGCGCCCGGGCGCCGGCGGCGTGAGCGGGCCTGAACGCGAGACCGCTTGTCAGCCGTGCGTGATGGGCCATGTAACCCGGCGACCCGGGTGGCCACCAGCGTGCGAAGCGCTTGAGCCATGCTGAGTCATCGTAGGCCAGCGGCCGGGCCTCGACGGTGTCGTTGACAACGACTCGATAAATCGCATCTGGCGCCCGGTCGTGGCAATGCGGGTGATGATCCCGCGACGTGTCGCCGGTGAAGTTGGGCATGCCCGCGGCACCATTGTTGATGACCGCTCCGGCGCGCCCGTTGACCTCGAGCGCGCGTGCATGTGGCAGGCAGGTGTGGCTGCAGGCGCATACATCGGCACCGCTCTCGCGGAACCAGCCCGTGAGGCGCGCCACGGTTGTCTCGCCCTGGGCGCCGAATGCTTCGACACCCAGCCCCCAGCCCCCAGCCCCCAGCCGGCGAGCGATTCCGAGTCGCCGTACAAACCACCGGCGATGATGAGCGCATCGGCACCGGACTCGGGTTCGCGGGCCAGTGCGCGAGGGCCGTAGTGATAGTGCGCTGGGCAGAACCGGCCGGGTTGCGTGCTCATTGATTAGGTTGTCTCCGCGCTCGCCACTGCTTCGCCTTCGGCGCGGAGCGGGAGCCAGAACAGGGCCGTGCAGAGCATCAGTCCCCAGACATTGGTCCCTAGCAGCAGGGCGTAATCGCCATCGCCGATGGCGAGCCAGGCGGGTAGCCAACCCGCCGCCAGCAGGGCGCCGAGAGTCATCCCGCTCCAGAAGCTCAGGTGGAAATTGACTGCGTGCCGCTGCACGCCGCCGAAGATGAACACCGGGGCCAGGCCGATGACCATCGTGCCCGACAGCGTGGTGGCTTTGAGGATCTCGGTGCCCGCGAGCATCGGCAGGTTGCCCAGGATGGCGAACACGATCATGACCGCGACTCCGACGCGCTTGTCGGCGTCGCCGACGTGGCGTCCCAGGGCCGGCAGGTCCCAGGCCAGGCTGCGGGCTAGGGAGCTAAAGGCCGAATCGAGCGTGGAGCCGGCCGAACTCATCATGACCACACTCATGGCGAACAGGGCGGCGATGCCGAAGGAGCGTGCGACCGCGGCCGGTACATTGCTGCCGGAAACACCTTCCAGCGACGCGTGTGCGCCGACCAGGCCGAAAGCCGCGATCGCGACGAAGCCGAGCACGCCGGCGACGATGAAGGCGGTGAGCATGCGCCGTTCGTGATTGAGGAAGGCGCGATCGGTGAGTACGGGGTCGTGAAACGGGTAGCTGAAGACCTGCAGTCCGGCCACGAGCAGCAAATCGAGCCCGGCCCCGAGGCGCCACTCGCCCGTCGCCAGCAGCCGCCCTGTGCCGTGCTGTGGCATTACCCAAAACAGCAGTAACGCGACGAAGCCGACAAAAACAGCCGATTGAATGACATCGGTCACGATCGAGCCGCGCAAGCCGCCCTTGATGCTGTAGGCCAGCGTGGCCAGCGTAAACACCAGTGCGGCACCAATGAACGCGGTGCTACCCGGCTCGCCGAAATAGCCGCCGACGACGGCCGTGTTGCTCCAGATCTCGTTATACAGCCGGACCAGCACGGCAACGGTGAAGGCGATCGCCGCGGCACGGCCGTAACGGCTCGCCAGAAAACCGGCCAGGCTGGTGGCCGCGAAGCGGCGCCGCAGATAGAAGATGACGAAGCCGGCTACGGGGATCGAGAGCCAATAGGTGGCGTAGGCGATCGCGCCGACCGCGCCGTACTCGGCGCCCAGATTGGCGGCATTGGTAACGGACTTGGCGAAGATCCAGCTGATGAAGATCGACAGCGTGAGCGGCACGGTGCCGATGGCGCGTCCGTGTCCGTCCGCGCCGGTATAAAAACTCGCCGCTGTGGTCGCGCGGGGCGAAACGAGATACATCGTCGCGCCGTAGAGGATGAGGAATCCCCAGAAAGCGCCAGGAAGTAGCCAATCGGCCATGTGAGCCCTTCGCGGTTTTCTTGCGAACGGTCGGAGGGTCGCCGAATGGCTGCGTTGTGCCCATTCGTATTTGTCCGTAGACGAGTTTGATGTTCGCGTACGTGCTTCCGCGTATGGGGAGCGGCATCCGCTCGGCATATACTGCCGGACGCTCGCGGATTGGGCCGCTCCATCCGGAAGCCGTGTACCGTGGTTACGCATCGAAGCGCTACAGCGCGAGGGAGATTTGTGATGCTAGCTGGACGAGGTGGATTACTGCTTTTGCCGTTGCTGCTGGTCAGCGCGGCCGCGCTGGCGGATGAGCGGACGTTCGAGCCGCGTGCCATCGCTGCATGGGAATCGCATTCGTTCACCGGGAATACGGACTACGCCTATGCGGAGGCGGTGGGCCAGCCGGCCGTCCATGCACGCTGCACGCAAGACACCTCGTCGGGATTGTTTCTGCGCGAGACCATCGAGCTTACAAAGACGCCGGTTATCGAGTGGTCCTGGCGCGTGGACGATATCTACGAAGACGTCGATGAGACGGTCAAAGCGGGCGACGATTATCCGGCGCGGATCTACGTGGTCGACGAGCACCCCATTTTCCCCTGGCGGACGCGCGCCTTGTCGTATGTGTGGAGCTCGACCATGGAGGAAGGCGAAGACTGGACCAATGCCTACGCCGACCAAGTGCATATGATCGCGGTCGATGCGGGTGAAGATGGTTTGGGCACTTGGCACTCTTACCGGCGCAACCTGCGTGAAGACTTCCAGCGCTATCACGATCGCGATCTCGAACAGGTCGATGCGATCGCTATCATGAGCGACTGCGATGACGCCGGCCAGACGAGCGAGGCCTGGTTTGGCACGATTCAGTTGCGGGGCGAATGAACTGACAGTCGGCAAAGCGGCGTAGTCGCGGGGATCGCCCACGAAACGCTGAGGACTCGCGTGGTTGCATGGTTCGTTCGCGGCCAAGGCCGCTCCTACAAGGCCGTTGTCTGTAGAGACTGCGACGAGCCGGATCATGCGGATATCGGTTGGAATGTAAGCGAGACGGATTGATGCCACGAAAACACGAAGACGAGTTCGATCTGGTGGTCATCGGGGGCGGCGTTGGTGGTCTGGTGACCGCGAGCGTGGCGGGTCAGTTAGGCCTGGACGTCGCGCTCATCGAACGCGAACCGAAGCTCGGCGGCGATTGCCTGCATTACGGCTGCGTGCCCAGCAAAACACTGATCCGCTCGGCCGAGGTCGCGCACCTGACGCGAACGGCAAAGCGTTTCGGCGTCGATGCCGAATCGAGACCGACCGATCTCGCTCGCGTGATGGAGCGCGTTCGCGAGGTGGTGGACCGTATCCAGGTCCATGACGAGCCGGAGCGCTTTCGCGGCTATGGCATCGACGTGCGCTTCGGCGAGGCGAGTTTCGTCGACGCCCATACGGTTTCCGTCGGCGACGGTGTGCTCAAGGGAAGGCGGTTCGTCATCGCCACGGGCTCGTCCCCGGCAGTGCCGCCGGTCGAAGGACTCGAGGCCTGCGGCTACCTGACCAACGAGACCGTTTTCGCGCAGCAGCAGCTGCCCGGTCGACTGGTGGTGATGGGTGGCGGCCCGGTGGGCGTGGAACTGGCGCAGGCCTTCGCTCGGCTGGGTAGCGAGGTCACGCTCGTCGAGATGGGCGAGCATCTACTGCCGCGCGAGGATCCCGAGCTGTCGGATGAATTGGCCGAAGCCCTGCGGGCTGAAGGGATACACGTGCGCACGCGGACAGCCGTCCAGTCGGCCCAAATGAGCGAGAGTGAGAAAGTCCTGTGCTGTGCCGGGCCGGATGGGACGCAGACGCTGGCGGTCGACGAGATCCTCGTGGCGGCCGGGCGCCAGCCCAATGTGGCCGGTCTGGCGCTGGAGAACGCGGGCGTCGACCACGGTCGCGGCGGGATCGAGGTCGATGCGCGCATGCGCACGAGCGCGCGCCACATCTTCGCCTGCGGCGACTGTTGTGGGCCGTACCCGCTGACGCATGTGGCCGAGTACCAGGCCGGTATCGTGATCGCCAACGCCGTGTTCCGTTGGCCCAAGAAGGCCGATTATCGCGTGATCCCTTGGGCCACCTATACCGACCCCGAGTTGGCCCATGTCGGGCTCACCGAGGCGGCCGCGCGTGAGCAGGGCATGGACGTGCAAATCGCCCGCTTTGCCTTCGAGGACGTCGATCGGGCGATTGCCGAGGACAACGAGCGTGGCCGCGTCAAGCTGGTCGTTCATCGGGGGCGGTTGGTCGGAGCCAGCATTCTCGGCCCGCACGCCGGAGAGCTCATCCACGAGGCCGTGCTAGCGATTCAGAGCCGGATCAAGATCGGCGTCATCGCCGGGATGGTTCATGCTTATCCGACACTGTCGCAGATCCACCGCCGCGCCGTGAACTCGCTGTATTCGCCCAAGCTATTCGCGCCGCGCACGCGCACGGCCGTGCGCTGGCTCAATCGACTACTGCCCTGAGCCTGACCGCCACGCGGACACGACTGTCAACGGAGACCGTATGCGTAACGATTATACCCATCACCTGGCACTGGCCTTGTTCCTGCTGCGCATCAGCGTATTCCTCGTCATGGCCATGTGGTCCTTGGACAAACTGGTGTCCCCGGGGCATGCGGCGGCGGTCTTCGGTAACTTCTACGGCATGGACCTGAGCGTTGCAGGACTGATGGCCATCGGGATCGCGCAGTTGCTGGTAGAAGTCGCATTCGTGCTCGGGTTGTGGAGGTTCTGGACCTACGGCTACGTCGTGGTGGCCCACGGTATCTCGACGCTCTCGTCCTGGAAGCAGTATCTGGATCCGTTCGAGAACCTGCTGTTCTTCGCCGCGATTCCGATGCTGGCGGCAGCCGTCGCACTGTTTCTGTTGCGCGATCAGGACCGGCTGTTCACCGTCCCTCGGGGGTGATCGCGAGGCGCTCGCCCTTGCTCGGAGTGGGGGCTGCCGCCCGCGCTCGCTGCCAGGTCGGGCGGCTCGCTACGCCATTCGCCGGGGCTACGCCTAGCAATCTCGTATTGACAGCGCTCGCAAGGAGATTAGACTCCGTCTAAGTTATGCCTAGGCTAAATTTTGGAGACGGAATGGGTAAATTCGTGCGGAGTGTCGTGGTGGCTGGAGTGTGGCTGGTGGTGGCGCCCTCATTGCAGGCGTCGGCCAAACCCCAGGCCGTGGCCACGATCGGCATGATCGGCGACGTCGCCCAGAACGTGGCCGGCGACTGCGTGGCCATCACCACGTTGATGGGGCCCGGCGTCGATCCGCACGTCTACGAGGCCAAGGCCAGCGACGTCTCGAAGCTGAATGGGGCGGACGCGATCCTCTACGCGGGCTATTCGCTCGAGGGCCAACTCGGCGAGGTGCTCGAGCGCTTCGGCCGCCGAAAGCCGACGGTGGCAGTCTCGCCGGCCTCCATTGATCCGGCCCAATTGATTAGCGTCCAGGATATCTACGGCATCGATCCGCATCTGTGGATGGATGCGGCGTTGTGGTCGAACATTGCGCCTACGATCGCCGAGACCCTGGCCGATGTGGTGCCGGATTGCGCCGATGCCATGCGTGGTCGGGCCGACGCGTACCAGGACCAGCTCGCCCGGCTGCACGAGTGGATGGAGACCAGCGTCGCGAGCATTCCCGAGGCCCAGCGCGTGCTGGTGACCGCGCACGACGCGTTCAACTATTACGGCCGCGCTTACGGGATCGAGGTCGAGGGGATTCAGGGGATCAGCACGGAAAGCGAGGCCGGGATCGCGGATATCCGCGCGATGGCCGCGACCATCGCCGAGCGCGAGGTTCCGGCCGTGTTCATCGAGAGCACCATCAATCCGAGAACCGTGCAGGCGGTGATCGATGCTGCCGCCGAACGCGGCCACGAGGTCGAACTGGGCGGTGAGCTGTTCTCCGATGCCATGGGCGCAGCCGGGACGCCTCAGGGCACCTACATCGGCATGCTACGGACCAACACCATGACGATCGTGCAAGCCCTCGGTGGCACGCCGGCTCCGTGGCCCGAGGCGCTGTCGGAGTGGGCTAAGCGATGGGAGGACGTTGAGTCGCGCTGAGCACGGCGATGACGACCACCCCGATGGCGAGAGGATCCAGATGAAATCGCATGCACTGCACGAGCCCGAGCTCGCGCTCCACGTCGAAGATCTCACCGTCGCCTACCAGGGCAAGCCGGTACTCTGGGACATCGACCTCGACGTACCGCCGGGGGTGATGGCCGGCATCATCGGACCCAACGGCGCGGGCAAGAGCACGCTGCTCAAGTCCGTACTCGGCATGGTCCGGCCGACGGCGGGTCATGTCTGCGTGCATGGCCATCCGCCGCGTTCCATTCTTCGGCGGATCGCATACGTGCCGCAGCGCTCCATGGTCGATTGGGACTTCCCGGCGACCGTGCTCGACGTCGTCATGATGGGCCGCTACGGCCATCTCGGGTGGCTCCGTTGGCCTGGGCGGCGCGAGCGCGCGCAGGCGCTGGAGGCATTGGAGCAGGTGAAAATGGCGGACCTGGCCGGACGCCATATCAGCGAGCTATCGGGCGGTCAGCAACAGCGCACCTTCCTCGCCCGCGCCCTGGTGCAGGAAGCGGATGTGTACTTCATGGACGAGCCCATGGCCGGCGTCGACGCGACCACGGAGCGCACGGTCGTCGGGTTGCTGCAGGCCCTGCGCGATGCCGGCAAGACCGTGATCGTGGTGCATCACGATCTGCAGACGGTGCGCGATTACTTCGACTGGCTGGTCATTCTCAATGTGCGCGTGATTGCGCAGGGTCGTGTGGAGGACATCTATACGACGGAGCAGCTGCGACGGGCCTACGGCGGACGGATCGCTCTGATCGAGGATCCGACCCGCCGTGCCGACAGCGACGTGGGGGCGGAGGGGCAAAACTAGTGTCCTGTCTCGCAGATTCGTTCGATTTCTTGCCGGGTCTTGGGGCGCCTGACGGCGTTGCGCCTTCTCAGCATAGGGCGTTCTATGACTCGTGGGCGCGCCTAGTCAGTCGCACCCACGCCTTGTCGACGATCATCCGAAGAACTTACGAGCGAGGACGCTAGCGCCATGCTGGAAGTCCTCAGCGATTACACGGTCCAGACCGTCGCCATCGGGGCCATCCTCTTGGGGTTGGTCAGCGGCGTGCTCGGTAGCTTCGCGGTATTGCGCGAGCAAAGCCTGCTGGGCGACGCGCTCGCGCACGCGGCGTTGCCCGGAGTCTGCATTGGGTTTCTGATCGCCGGCGGTCGTAGTCTGGGCTGGATCATGGCCGGCGCGCTCGCTACCGCCGTCCTCTCGGCGCTTGCGGTCCTGCTGCTGACGCGCCGGAGCCGACTCAAGACCGACGCGGGCTTGGGTATCGCGCTCAGCATCCCATTCGCCATCGGTGTGGTTCTGCTCACCTACATCCAGGGTCAGCCGAATGCCTCGCAGGGGGGATTGGATACCTTTTTGCTGGGGCAGGCCGCCGCGACCTTGCGCTCGGACCTGTGGATCATGGGCGGGGTCACGGCATTCGCGCTCACGCTGGTGGTCACGTGCTGGAAGCAATTCAAGCTGGTTACCTTCGATCCGCTGTTCGCGCAGTCGCTCGGGTTGCCGGTGATCCTGCTGGAGACGGTCCTGACCGCGATGATCGCGTTGGCGGTCGTGGTGGGGTTACAGATGGTGGGTGTGGTCCTGATGACGGCGATGGTCATTGCGCCCGCCGCTGCCGCGCGTCAATGGGTGCGACGGCTGGAGCACATGGTGTTGCTGGCCGCGGCCGTTGGCGTGGTTTCGGGCCTTGTCGGGGCGTTGATCAGTGCAAGCGGGCCCCATCTGGCGACCGGTCCGCTGGTCGTGCTGGCCGCTTCGGCCATCGTGTTTCTCTCGATTCTGTTGGCGCCGGGGCGCGGAGTCATCTCGGAAGGCGTTAGACGCTGGCGCGACGCACGCGCCCTGGGCCCCCGCCGCGTGCTTGCGAACGTCCACAAGGTCGCCTTGCACCACCAGGACCCGCACCGTCCAGTGGAGCCCGGGATGATCGACGGGCTGATGGGCGTCGGCACACGCCGCGCGTTACGCCGCCTGGAGCGACAGGGTTTGATTACTCGCGAGGAACCCGAGGCCAGCGGCGGGCCACGTTGGGCGCTGACCGACAGCGGCTACCGCGAAGCCCAGCGGCTCGCTGTGGAATCGGGCCACGGGGTGGCGTCATGATCGAGTCATTCTTTGCGTCGCCGGCCGCGATGATCGTGCTCACGGGCGCGCTCGTGGGGATTGCGGGCTCGATCCTGGGCACCTTCCTGGTGTTACGGCGCAACGCCATGCTGTCCGATGCCATCGGTCATTCGATCGTATTCGGCATCGTGGTGGTGTGGCTGATCACGCGGGCCCAGAGCGGACCGGCACAGATCATCGGTGCTGCGCTCACGGGGGTGATCACCGTGGGGCTCATCGAGCTGCTCGCCAACAGCCGCCGCGTCAAATACGACGCGGCGATCGGCCTCGTGTTCCCCGTGCTCTTCGCGGCTGGGGTCTTGCTGCTTAATCTCTACGCCCGCGATGTCCACATCGATACGCATACGGTACTGCTCGGCGAGATCGGCTTCGTGTGGCTCGACACGATGGACGTCGCCGGTATGGCCGTTCCAAGTTCCGTGGTCTGGATGAGTGTGTTGACGCTGGTGGATGCAGCCTTCATCGGCTTGTTCTACAAGGAACTCAAGCTGGCGACCTTCGACCGTCAACTCGCCGCCGCCTTGGGGCTCGCGCCCATCCTCATTTTTTACAGCTTGCTTGCCTTGACCAGTATGACCGCCGTGGCAGCATTCGATGCCGTGGGTGCCGTCCTGTTCATCGCCTTCGTGATCGTACCCCCGTCGGCGGCCTATCTGTTGACCGACAGGCTATTTCCAATGCTGCTGATCGCGGCCACGATCGGGGTGCTCTCGAGCTTCACTGGCTATGCCGCGGCGGTCGCGATGGACGTCTCGATTGGGGGGATGATGGCGGTGATGACCGGAGTCTTTCTCGCGCTTGCCTTCCTTTTGGGGCCGCGTCATGGCCTCGTCGCGCAGCATCTACTAGCGCGCACGCAGCGTTACCAGGATGAATGCCGCACACTGGTCGTCCACCTCTACGAGCACGAGAACACGCCTTCATCGCGCGAGGAGAACGTCACCCAAGCGTTACGGGGCCATCTGCGCTGGGATACGGCGAAGGCGGAGGCTGTGCTCGAGCGCAGCCTCGCACAAGGGCTTGTCGTGCGTGACGGCTCCATGCTGCATCTCACGGCCAAGGGGAGGGCCGCGGCGCGCCAACTGCTGGAACCGTGGGCACCCCAAGAGGCCTGAGGCTTTGCTTCGCACCTCGGCGGACGATCATTGGACCTTCTCCAGGCGCCCGCTTCCGGCGTTGTATACCGGTGAGTCAATGCCTCGGGCTACGTGTTGAAGGACTCGCCCGTCACACGGCCGTGTGCAGCCCGCATTCCCGCTTGACGCCGAAGAAGCGCGTGTCTTCCGCTGCCATTCCATCGGCAAGCCTGCGGGTGGTATGTACATCGCCGATCGACACGTAGCCTTCGTGCCACAGCGGGTGGTAGGGAAGATCGTGATCCGTCAGATAATGGAAGATGTCTTGATCGGACCAGTCCAGGATCGGGTGGATCTTGAAACGCCCGTTCTGGATTTCGACGAACTGGCGCTCGGCGCGGCTGCTTGCCTGGTCGCGGCGGATGCCGGAGAGCCAAGCGCGTGCGCCCAAGTCCGAAAGCGCCTGCTGCATGGGCTCGACCTTGTTCATGCGATTGTAGCGTTCGAGTGCCTCGGGGCCCTGCTCCCAGAGGCGGCCGTATCGCACTTCCTGCCATGCCGGGCTAAGCTGCGGCCGATAAACGTGCAGATTCAGTCCGAGGCGCTCGGTGAGCTCGTCCACGAACCGGTAGGTCTCGGGAAATAGGTAACCCGTATCGATCAGAACGATCGGCAGGTCCGGCCGTTGGCGACTCGCCATGTGGAGCATGACGGCGGATTGCGCCCCGAAACTCGAGGACAATACCGTCTGCTCGGGGAAATGCTCGAGTGTCCAGGCCACGCGCGATTCGGCGTCCAGCGGGACCAGGAGCTGGTCCGCGTGTGCCGCATCGATCGCTTCGTCTCGGTGGGCGAAAGCCATGCTATTCGCCATGGTATTCCTCCAGAGATGGGTCTTCGCGCTTCCGTAACGAGATACGCATTAGAATGCCTAGTGTCGAGCAGAATGTTAAGGAATGAATGTTTCTACAGTCATAACATACGCGCATATCAAGGTTGACTCGGATTGCCCTTGGCGAACCGCTGGGTGGGATTGTCGATTCTCCCGCGGTGCCTTATCGGCATGGTGCTCTGCGCGACCCCCTGTGCAGGACTACCCCGCGCAGCGCTCCGCCAGCGACCTGAGGCGCTCCAGGGTAATGCTCGCGGATGGCGCTCAGGTAGCGATGCGGCGGCCCACCCGCACCCATGTAATTCTCGGGATGGACCTCCAGCCAACCGATGTCGGGCCGTTCGTCGAGTAGGGTCCGGTCGTGACGGCCTTGAGCCCGACACCCGGCGCGTGCCGGGATCGGGCCCGAGGTGTTAGCACCGGCGCTTAAAGTCCCCCGATCATCAGGTTGAGATGTCCCCCC
>JBBEEB010000105.1:0-15716 GCA_040880995.1 Halofilum sp. (in: g-proteobacteria) | reverse complement strand
ATAAGGAGGTCATCGCGAGGAGCCGTCAGGCGACGAAGCGATCCAGCGTCGAACTCGGCCGCTTGGTTCTGCACCGTGCCTGGGCAAGCAAGCAGGGACGCCTTCGCGAGCGCAGGCGGTGCGCCCGACAGGATTGCGCGGCCCATCCCTGGGCCGCGTCCTTCGGACTCGCTTCGCTCGCGCCAACTGCGGACCACATCCCTGTGGTCCGCCCTCCGGGCCTGCGCTCCGCGCAATCCAAATCTGCTCCTGGCAGATTTGTCGCTCCCGGCGAATTGGTCGAACCGCAGGACCTCATCAAGCGGCCGAGCGCGCCAGAAACGAAAAGGGGCCGCGTGAAACGCGGCCCCTTTTCATTTCTGGCGCGCCCGACAGGATTCGAACCTGTGACCTTCGGCTTCGGAGGCCGACGCTCTATCCAGCTGAGCTACGGGCGCTTGGTCGCCCGGGAGACCGGGCGAGCCCCGCATGATACTGCCGCTCGGGGGCACCGTCCATGCGTGATCGGCCGAGCGCGTTTCGCTGGGGCGGGTCGCTCTGTATAATCGCGCGGTCGGCTGACCCGGGGGGAGCCGGCTGATTACCTGGAGTCGATTGATGTCGGACGCCGAAGAAGTCCAGTTCAAAGAATTTTTCTCGCTGATTCTCGTCATTCTGGCGGGCTTGGCCATCCTGTTTCTGGTGGTGGCGCTCATGATCAGCCGCACTCAGCCGGATTACGCGCCGCCTGGCATGACCGAGGCGGAAGCGGCGGCGCAGCTCGTCGCACCCACGGGCGAGGTCAACATGGGCGGGCCGCAGATTGCCGAAGGCTCGGCCGCGGGCGCTGAGGAAAGCGCTGGTGGCGGAGCATCGGAGCTTGAGGGCGGCGCCGAGGTCTACGACGCGGTTTGTGCGAGCTGCCACCAGGGTGGCGTTGCCGGCGCCCCGGCGACCGACGCGACCGACGACTGGAGCGAGCGCCTGGATTCCCAGGGGCTGGATACGCTGTACGAGAACGCCATCAACGGTATCAACGCGATGCCGCCGCGCGGTGGTAACTCCGCTCTGTCGGACGAGCAGGTCCAGCAGGCCGTGGATTACATCCTCGACGAGTCCGGCGTCGAGCAGTAAGCGCGCGCGGGCGGGGCGCAAACGCGTCCCGCCCTTCACGCCCTGCGTGCCGACTGTCGCACTTGGCGACCGGCCCGCGTTGGCCGTACGCCGTCCCCGTTTTCTGTACTCCTCCGTCCGCTTTCGCCGGGCGCGCCCTTCGCTCCCGCGGATATGTCCGCGCGGTTGCGCTAGTGCCCTGTGTGGTTAGTTCCCGATTCTCTGCGGCCTGGTGCGCGCCCGCCGCGGCGTTGCTCGACGCCGACTGACCTGAACCGGAACCATCCCGCCTTCAGAGCCGCAGAGCGTTTGCGAGCGCCATTCAGGGCACTAGACGGACTCCGAGCGCATCCACAAGCGCCGGAACGGTCCTGCCAAGAAAGCCGCGGCGATGGCCGCGACCAGGCATGCGGTCGCGATGGCCTCGACCGAAACGCCGGCGTCGAACAACGCACCGAACAGCACTGAGGAGAGGGCCGTGGCGACCACGATCACGGTCCAGACCAGTGAGCGGATGGAGCCGATGTGCGTGGCGCCGTACATCTCGGCCCAGAGGGCGCTGATCAGGGTCAGGCCTGCTCCGTTGGTCATGCCGGCGCCGAGCATGAATGCCAGCACGGCGGCGGGATTGTCGGACAGGGCGAGTGCCAGCAGGCCGAGCGCCAGCGGCATGAGCAGCAGTGCGACGATGCGCCGTGCGCCGATCCGGTCGATCACCGGACCGGAGACGAGCATCCCGAGTACCGTGGCCGCGGCATAGAGCACGAATGCGCTGGCAAACAGCTCCAGGCTCCACCCTTTGAGTTCGACCACATGGGCCTGATGGAAGAATATTCCCGTGACCACGAACGGGGTGAAGACGATGGTCGGCATCACCAGGTAAAAGTGTCGGTCGCGCAGGACCTCTCGGAGCAGCCAGTCGCGCTCGCCGGCGTCGGCTATCGATGCGGCGCGGCGCTCCTGGAAGCGCTGCTCGCGTTCCGGCTGACCGCGGAGCAGCCAGAGCGCGACCGGCAGTGCGATGAACGCCAGCAGCGCGGCGATGGCGAGCCAGGTGCCGCGCCAGCCCAGGCCCGCAAGCAAAAGGACGCCGAGCGGGGGGAGAATCGCTTCGGCCGCGGCGAGTCCGAGTCCGCCGAGGCCCACTGCCCGGCCGCGCGCGGCCTCGAAGTAGCGCGCCATCGTCGCGCCGCCGATGTGCGTCATCAGGCTCTGGCCAGCGAGGCGCACCAGCGTGAAGCCGATGAACAGCAGCCAGGCGGTCGCGGGGGCAAGCGCGATCCACAGGCAAGCCACCACGTACATGGCGCCCGCGACCCCCGTATACAGCCGTAGATCGATGCGATCGATTTGCCGCCCGGCCCAGATGAACCCGGCGGCGCTGGCCAGCGTGGCCATGGAATAGACGAAGCCGAACTCGCCGTGACTGAGCCCGAAGTCGGTACGGAACTCCGCGCCGAATAGGCCAATGAAGAAGGTCTGCCCGAAACCGGAAAGCAGATGCACGAGGAAGCCGAAGGCGAGCAGCCCGGCGTTATCGGTGACGAAGCGGAAGTAACTCAAGAACGTTCCCTAGGTGAACTCCGCGGCGATCACGCCGCCGCGATGGCGTTACTCGGGGCGAGGCGCTCGCCCCGCGCGCCGATCGAGCGCCCGGTAGGCCGCGGCCTCGGCGATGTGCGCCGATTCGATCCGCTCAGTCCCCCCGAGGTCCGCAATGGTGCGCGCGACCCGCAGGATGCGGTGCCAGGCGCGGGCCGACAGCCCCAATCGCTCGACCACGCGATCCAGCTCGGCCAGCGCATCCGCGTGGGCCTCGGCCTCCAGCGCCGCGCCGGCGACACCGGCGTTCGACTGCCCATGGCGCGCCAGTGCCGACTCGCGCGCGGCCAGCACGCGTTCGCGCACGGCCGCGCTCGCCTCGCCGGACTGGACGGTGGCCCGCAGCGCGGACTGCGGCAGGCGCGGCACCTCCAGATGCATGTCAATTCGGTCGAGCAAGGGACCGGAGATTCGGCCGAGATAGCGTCGGATCTGGTCGGGCGTGCATTGGCATACCGCGGCCGGATCGCCGAGCTGGCCGCAGGGGCAGGGATTCATCGCGGCCACCAGTTGAAAACGGGCCGGAAAATCCGACTGGCGCGCGGCGCGCGAGATCGTGATCCGGCCGGTCTCCAGCGGTTCCCGCAGGACCTCCAGCACGCGCCGGTCGAACTCGGCGAGTTCGTCGAGGAAGAGCACGCCGCAATGAGCCAGCGAGATCTCACCCGGGCGCGGATGCGTGCCGCCGCCGACCAGGGCGGCGCCGGAGGCCGTGTGGTGTGGTGACCGGAAGGGGCGCAGGCCCCAGCATCCCGGGTCGAAACCGCCGTCGCCGAGTGAACCGACGGTAGCCGCCGACAGCGCCTCGGCGCGGGTCATCGGCGGCAGGATGCCGGGCAATCGCGCTGCGAGCATCGACTTGCCCGTGCCCGGCGGTCCGACGAACAGCAGGTTGTGTCCACCGGCGGCCGCGATCTCCAGGGCCCGCTTGGCCTGTTGCTGACCACGTACGTCGGCGAGGTCGGGCGCATCCGGGGGCGCCGCGCCCAGCGCGGGAACGGGATGCGGTTCGGCCTCCGTTTCGCCTCGGATGCGGCTGCATACGCCCAGCAGATGTTCGGCTGCGTATACGGGAGTAACCGCCGCAAGCGCGGCTTCATCGGCATTCCCGGCCGGCAATGTCAGGGCGCGTTCAGCGGTACCGGCGCCGATTGCGGCGGGTAGAGCGCCGCGCACCGGTCGCAGGGCGCCGCCGAGCGCGAGTTCGCCGAGAAATTCGTGCCCTTCGAGAGCGGCGCTCGGGAGCTGCTTCGACGCAGCCAGGATGCCGAGGGCAATCGGCAGGTCGTAGCGCCCGCCCTCCTTGGGCAGGTCGGCCGGCGAGAGATTGACCGTAATGCGCCGTTGCGGGAACTCGAAACCGGCGTTCTGCAGGGCCGCGCGCACGCGGTCCTTGCTCTCCTTCACTGCAGTCTCGGGCAGTCCGACGATCGATAACGACGGCAGCCCGCCGGCGAGATGCACTTCGGCGTCCACCGGTGGGGCGTCGACGCCGACCAGCGCGCGGCTATGGACAACGGCGAGGCTCACGCGGCGACCATCCTTGTAGTTATTGTTGTTCTATCCAGCCGCCCCCCCCGGGTGGGTATCAGCGCCCTTGCTGACTGCCGCCTCGATGTCAGGCTAGGGGGTGGCGTCCTCGGGCTCGTTGGCACTCGTTCCCGTCGGGGCCTTGATGCCGGCCTCGCGCTCGAGCGCGGTCACCCGTGCCTCCATCTGTTCGAGCTGCTCGCGGGTGCGCGCGAGGACGTCGGCCTGCACGTCGAACTCCTCGCGCGTGACCAGATCCATGCGCGACAGCGTCGACTGCATCATGGTGCGTGCATTGCGCTCGAAGTCATCGCGCATCTCGCGCGCGCCCTCGGGCAGCATCCGGCCCAGGCGTTCGGCGACCTCATCGAACGGATTGCGTGTCATCGTCCCTGCCTCCAAGCGTATCGCCCATGCGCTATAGACCGCCAACAATAGCGAATGGATCGGCGGGTCACAAACCGTCAGCGCCCGTTGCCGGCGACGAGCGCGCCGACGAAGACGAAGTCGCCCGTGCCGATCGCGAAGGCCCAACGGCCAGCAGGACAGCGCGCGGGATCATGGCTCTGCTCGCGGCCAGTCAACCGCGGTGGCGCTCAGCCGTAGCGGCGCAGGGCCCGCTGCATGAATGCCGGCTGCGCCTGCGCGGCGCGGTGGAGTTCGGCGGTGTAGTACTCGGTATAGATGCCGGTGTCCGTGTTCACGGCCGCGGCGTCGGCCTCGCGCGCGAACTGTAGTTCTCCGTCGGCGCGCGCCATGGTGGCGGTCCACCAGCCGGTGGGGTAGATCGGTTGCGGGAAATGCAGCGTGCTCGGTGCGCCAAAGCCCGCGGCGCTCATCTGCTGATGCATGGGTGCGATGATGCCGGCGAGATGCGCCAGGGGCGACTCGCTTTGCTGCGCGAGGATGCCGCCGGGCGCGAGCGCGCGGTGACACTCGCGGTAGAACGGCTCGCTGAACAAGCCTTCGGCCGGGCCGATCGGATCGGTGCTGTCGACCAGGATGATGTCGAGCGAGTCGTCCGCCGCATCGCGCACCCACTGAATGCCGTCGGCGAAGGCCAGATGGCAGCGCGGATCGTGGTTGCAGGCGCAGAGCGCAGGGAAGTACGCCTCGGAGACCCGGGTGACGCGTTCGTCGATGTCGACCTGCGTCGCCTGTTCCACGCCGGGATGCTTGAGCACCTCGCGCAGCGTGCCGCAGTCGCCCCCGCCGACGATCAACACCCGTTTCGGACCGGGGTGGGAGAACAGCGCCGGGTGTGCGAGCATCTCGTGATAGAGGAAGTTGTCGCGCTCCGTCAGCATCAGGAAGCCGTCGATCGCCAGGGCGCGGCCGAACCACACCGTGTCGTAGACTTCGATGGTCTGGAAGTCGGAGCGCTCGTGGTGCAGGCGGCCGCCCGGCCCCAGTTCCAGCGCGAATGCGGAGCCCGATTCCTCGCAGGTCTCGATGAGCCACTTGTCGTCTTCGAGCGCCATGATCTACTCCGCAGTTGGTCTCGGGGCTAAGGCCGGCTCGCCGTGGGGCGATGGATCGTGCCGCCAGCGCCCCCTCATTGCAACCCATTCGAGCGAACCGCCGATGCGCCGATGAACGCTGCCGATACACCGCCGATCCCCTGGACGCGTGACGACGCGCGTCATGTCTACAACGTGGCCCACTGGAGCGAGGGCTACTTCGACATCGATGACCGCGGCCGGGCGATCGTGCGCCCCCGGCGTGACGAACGGGCCGTCGCGCTGACGGATGTGGTGGCCGAGGCGCGCCGCGCCGATCTGCCGCTGCCGACCTTGGTGCGCTTCGTCGATGTCCTGCACGACCGCGTGGACCGCCTCTGCGGCGCCTTTACCGCGGCGCGCGAGCGCCATGCCTATAGCGGCGCCTATACCGCTGTCTATCCCATTAAAGTGAATCAGCAACGCAGCGTCGTCGAGCACATCAAGCGCTGGGGCGATCCCCGGGTCGGCCTGGAAGCCGGCAGTAAGCCCGAGCTGATGGCGGTGCTCGCCCTGACCGAGGCGCGCGACGGCGTCATCGTCTGCAACGGCTACAAGGACCGTGAGTACGTCCGCCTGGCTCTGATCGGCGCGCGCCTCGGCCTCGGCGTGCATATCGTCGTCGAACGGCCGGCCGAGGTCGCGCTGGTGGCCGAGATGGCCGAGGAGCTCGGTGTCGAGCCGGTGCTCGGTGTGCGGGTGCGCCTGGCGTCGATCGGCTACGGCCGCTGGCAGAACACGGGCGGCGAGAAGGCCAAGTTCGGCCTGTCGGCGCAACAGGTGCTCGCGATCGTCGACACGCTGCGTGAGCGTGGTGCCCTGCACTGGCTTCGTCTGCTGCATTTCCACATGGGCTCGCAGATCGGCAATCTGCGGGACATCGAAGCGGGCATGGCCGAGGCGGCGCGCTACTACGCCGAGCTGCGCGCGCTGGGGGCGCCGCTCGAGGCGGTCGACGTCGGTGGCGGCCTGGCGGTGGACTACGAGGGCGCCTGCTCGCGCGCTGAGTTCTCCATGAACTACGGCGTCGAGCAATATGCCGACCGAGTAGTGACCGCCCTGGCGCGCATCTGCGCCGAGCACGCCTTGCCCCATCCGGCGATCCTCACCGAGGTCGGCCGCGCGATGAGCGCGCACCATGCAGTGCTGGTGACCGATGTCATCGATACCGAGGCGCTGCCCGAGGACGTCCCCATTGCGAGCGCGACCGAGAACGCAGCGACCGAGGGGGCGTTGGCCGAGTTGCGCGCGCTGCACCGCGACCCCCCGCAGTCGATGGCAGAGCGTTACCAGGACGCCAGCCGGGCACTCGCCGAGGCGCAGGACCGGTACGCCGAGGGGCGCGTGGAACTGCGCGTGCGCGCCGAGGCTGAGTGCCTGTTCGTCGCCATCTGTCGCGACACCCACGCGCGCCTGGAGCAGCGGCCCTATCGCGATCCGGAACTGCGCGCGCGCCTACGCGAGCGCCTGGCGACGAAATACTTCTGTAACTTCTCCGTGTTTCAGTCGACGCCGGACGTGTGGGGGATTGGCCAGCTGTTTCCGATCATGCCGCTGGAGCGCCTCGACGAGCGGCCCACGGTCGAGGCCGTGCTCGAGGACCTGACCTGCGATTCCGACGGCCACGTCGACCGGTATGTCCACGGCGACGGCGTGTTCGAGACCTTGCCGCTGCACGCGCCGACGCCGGGGGAGCCGTACCTGCTCGGCGTGTTCCTGGTCGGGGCCTACCAGGAGATTCTCGGCGATATGCATAACCTCTTCGGGGATACCCACTCGGTCAACGTGGAACTCGATGGAGACGGCTGGCGCCTGGTGGAACCCGAATTCGGCGATCGGGTCGATGAGCTGTTGCGCTATGTGCATTTCGATCCGGAGGCCCTGCTGGCGCGCTTCCGCGAGCGCATGGCCGCGGCGAACCTTGCGCCCGAGAGTCGCCAGGCCCTGCTCGCGGAGCTCGAGGCTGGCCTGACTTCTTACACCTATCTGCAGCATTCGTGATCGTGCGGCGCGTGACGCGGTCACAGTCCCGAGTGCGCCCCCAATGAAGGAGCAAGCATGAGCGATGTGGTCGAAGCGACCAGTGACGCCGAAGCACCGGGCGTGTCCGTGTGCAACGCTGACGGCGCATTGCGCAGTCAGATCGACGCGGCGGGGCACGACCTGGTCGCGGACGAGCCCGAAGACGCCGGTGGCGAGGGCGCCGGCCCTGCCCCGCACGATTACCTGCTGGCCAGCCTCGGCGCCTGCACCGCCATGACGCTGCGCATGTACGCCCGGCACAAGGGCTGGGATCTGCGCCGCGTGTGCGTGCGCGTACGCCGCGGTGAGCCGAGTCAGCGCGAGGACGACGGCGCGCGCGTCGAGCATCTGCAGCGCGACATCGAGCTCGAGGGTGACCTGGACGCGAGCCAGCGCGCGCGGCTGGTGGAGATCGCCGAGCGCTGTCCGGTGCATCGGACGCTGACCGCCGAGATCGAGATCGCGACGGCCGCGGAGTCGGTCTGAGCATGCGCATTGTCATGGACGAGAATGTCGATGGCGGGCGCGCCGCGTTTGCCGGCTTCGGCGAGGTCGTCACGCTCCCCGGCCGCGAGATCGATGGCGAGGACGTCTCGCGCGCCGACTGTCTGATCGTGCGTTCGCTCACGCGCGTGGATCGAACCATGCTGGGCGGTTCGCTGGTGCGCTTTGTGGGTACGGCCACCAGCGGCTACGACCACGTCGACACCGATTGGCTTGCCGTGCGCGGGATCGGATTCGCCCACGCGCCCGGCTGTAACGGTGCGGCAGTCGCCGACTGGGTGCTCGCGGCGTTGGCCGCGCTCGCGCGGCAAGGGCGGCACGACTTCGCCCATGGGACTGTCGGGGTCATCGGCGCCGGCCAGGTGGGCGAGCGTGTCGCGCGCCGGCTCGAGGCGTTGGGCTACCAGGTGCGCCGTTGCGACCCGCCGCGCGCCGAGGGAGAGGGTAGCGCTGACTTTACCGATCTCGCCACGGCGCTCGCCAGCGACGTGGTCACGCTGCACGTCCCGTTGACTGACCAGGGACCGCATCGCACCCGCGGTCTGATCGATGCCGCGGCACTAACGCGGATGCCCTCCGGCGCAGTGCTGCTCAATGCCGCGCGCGGCGGCGTGCTCGACGAGGACGCGCTCGCTACCCGGCTGGACGACGGCCCCCCGTTGTCGGTCGGAATCGATACCTGGGCCGGCGAGCCCTGGATCGATACGAATCTATTGGCGCGGGTCGCGCTCGGGACGCCGCACATCGGTGGCCATACCGTCGAGGGCCGGCTGCGCGGCACGGCCATGGTCGCGCGCGCGGCGGCCCTCCACTTCGATCAGCGCCTGGATTGGGATTGGCGCGAGGTGCTGTCGGCGGCGCCGGCCCTGGCGCCGGCCACCTCCGAAGATCCGGGTGAGGCCGCGATCGAGGGGATTCTCGCGGCCTACGATCCGCGGGGCGACGATGCACGCCTGCGCAGCATGCTCGAGGCGGCCCCGGAAGAGCGCCGGGCGGTGTTCGACCGCGTCCGGCGCGCGGGCCCCGCGCGCCGCGAGTTCGGATGCTACCGCCGGGCCGCGGACGCCCCGGCGGTATTCAGCCACGCGGGCTTCGGTCAGGCCGATCCCGCCGACGAGGACAACGCATGGGATTGCTGATCGAAGGCGAATGGCACGACCAGTGGTATGACACGGACAGCCACGGCGGGCGCTTCGTGCGCGAGAGCCCGAAGTTTCGGCATTGGGTCACGCCCGAAGGCGAGTATGGCTTTCCGGCCGCGGCTGGCCGCTACCATCTATACGTCTCGCTCGCCTGCCCCTGGGCGCACCGCGCACTGATCCTGCGCAAGCTCAAAGGCCTCGAGCATGCGATCGGCGTGTCCGTGGTACACCCGCACATGCTGGATAACGGCTGGGAGTACGCCATTGACGTCAGCGATGAGCTGCACCGCTTTGAAGGCACCGGCGACCGTGTTCACGGGCATCGTTACCACCACGAGCTCTACACCCGCGTCGATCCACGTTACACCGGCCGCGTCACCGTGCCCGTGCTGTGGGACTGCGAGCAGGATACGATCGTCTCGAACGAGTCGGCCGACATCATTCGTATGTTCAATAGCGGATTCGCGGGCGTCGCGCGCCAGGACCACGATTTCTGCCCGGCCGGCCTGCAAAAGGAGATCGAGGGCATCAATGCCAGTGTGTACGACCATGTGAACAACGGCGTCTACCGGGCCGGTTTCGCCACCGCGCAAGACGCCTACGAGGAAGCCTTCGACGCGCTGTTCGCCGAACTCGACCGCATCGACACGCGCCTCGGCGAGCAGCGCTATCTCTGCGGCGAGCGCGTCACCGAGGCCGATTGGCGCCTGTTCACGACCCTGGTGCGCTTCGATGCCGTGTATTTCGGGCACTTCAAGTGCAACTTACGCCGCATCGCCGACTATGCTCATTTGTCAGGCTATCTTCGCGAGCTGTACCAGTGGCCGGGCGTCTCCGAAACGGTGAATTTCACCCACATTCAGCAGCACTATTACTTCAGCCACGGCACGATCAATCCGACGCGGATCGTGCCCAAGGGGCCGGAGCTCAAGCTGTCAGCCCCACATGGGCGGGAGGCGCTTACCAGCGCGCACTGAGGACGATGGCCGGCGCGGGCGCTGCGCCGGCCCGCGTGTGGCGGACGCCATGCGCCTGAACCGGTGCCGCTAGGCGGGGCTGGCCGGATGGCGCACTCGGAGCGACGCGCGCGCGCCCGCCGAGGGGCCGCGTGGCTGGGGGCGAGCCTGCTTCGACCCGTGGCCACCATTCGCGCGCAGATCGTCCTGCTCGTCGTGCTGGCGAGCCTGCTGCTCTCCGTCCTCGCCGTCTGGGTCGCCACCGCCGCGGTCGAGGACTATCTCACCGATCGGATCGAAGCCCGTTTCCCCACGACCCTGGCCGTCAAGGCCCGCGACGTGCGCGCTTGGTACGATCGCATCAGTGCCGACCTGCGTGGTATCGCTCAGGCCCCCGCCATGCGGCGTTCCGTGCCGCACCTGGTCGATGGCAGCGACGGCGAGGCGCGGCGGCTGCTGCGCAGCCACTTGCTCGACATGCTGGGCCGCTACCCGCGGTTCGGCGCGCTCGTCGTGGCTGGCCCGGACGGCCGTGCATTGTCCGGGGTCGGACACGGCTTCGATATCGCTGTGGGCTGGCCCGCGCCATCGCGCCCGCACGCCGGTGAGCCGCCCTCGTACGGCGTCATCGAGCGCGACGGCCGGCGCCGCCACCTGCTATCGATGCCCGTGCCGACGGCCGAGGGCGTTTTCCTGCGCGCCATCCTCGACCTGCGGCGACTCGACCGGCTGCTCGCCACCGGAATCACCCACGAGCCCGTGGACATCTATGTGGTGGACGGCGCCGGCCGTTATGTCGCCGGAACCCTGAGCGCCGTTGGCGGACACGACTGGTATCGTGGCCCAGGGTCGACCAACCCCGATCCGATCGCGGTTTACGAGAACGATCTCGGCGTGGAAGTCATCGGGGCGGCGCGCCCGGTCGGTCGTTTCGGGTGGGAGGTCGTGATCGAGCAGGCTCGGGCCACGGCGACCGCGCCGGTGCGGGCGCTGATCACGCGCGTGTTCTGGGTCGCGGTCGCGCTGGCGCTGCTGCTGGTCGCGGGCGCCGTGATCCTGGCGCTGTCCATCGTACGGCCGCTGGAGGCGCTGGCGCGTGCGGCGGACCGCGCCGCCGATGGCCGCTCCGAGATCGAACTACCGGATCCGCGCGGCGCGCGTGAGCTACGCCGCCTTACGGCGGCCTTCAACCAGATGACCGTGCGCTTGAGCGCCAATCGCCGTGAACTCGAGCGCCGCGCGGACGAACTGCAGCACCTGTCGGTCACCGACGGCCTGACCGGGCTGTACAACCATCGCTACTTCAAGGAGCAGCTGCCGCTGGAGGCCAAGCGGGCGGAGCGTGCGAGCCAGCGGCTGGCGCTGATCCTGGTCGATATCGACGACTTCAAGGCGATCAACGATACCTTTGGCCACGCCATCGGCGACGGTGTACTACGCGTCGTCGCGCGGGCGGTGAACGATGAGGTCCGCGCGACCGATTTGGTCGCGCGCTACGGCGGCGAGGAGTTCGGCGTGATCACGCAGCAAAAGAGCGAAGAAGGCGCGGTCGTGCTGGCCGAGAAAATCCGTCGTGCCGTCGCCGCGATCGAGTACGAGCTGCCCCAGGGGCGCAAAGGCCCGGCGTCCGACGCCACGGTCCTGCGCCTGACGGTCTCCGTGGGCGTCGGTATCCACCGCCCGGGGCTCGACACCGAGGCGGTATTCGACGCCGCCGATTCCGCGCTCTACACCGCCAAGCTCAGCGGCAAGAACCGCGTGGAGCTCAACTACCCCGGTGGGGCGCGTCGCGCACCTTGAGCGCGGTGTTCACGCGTCGAGCGTGAAGCCCACCTGGATCGTTACCTGCCAGAACTCGACGCGCCCATCGGTGATGTGGCCGCGCGTGTCGCGGACCTCGAACCAGCGCATGTTGTGCACCGTCCGCGAGGCCCGTTCGATGGCGTTCTGCACCGCATCCTCGATGCTCTTGGGGGACGAGCCGGTCAGCTCGATGTGCTTGTAGACGTGCTCACTCATAACACCTTCCCTATAGTTCGCGGTAGCGCGGTTTCCAGGGCAGCTTGCCACGCCAGTAAAGGATTAGCACAAACCCGGCGACCATGCCGCCCAAGTGGGCGAAGTGGGCCACGCCTGCCTGTGTGCCGGAGATGCCGAGATAGAGTTCCAGCGCCCCGTACCCAAGAACGAACCACTTGGCGCGGATGGGCACCGGCGGAATCAGCAGCAGGATGTACTGGTTGGGGAAGCGCATGCCGAACGCCAGCAGGATGCCGAACACCCCGCCGGAGGCGCCCACGGTCGGATGGATGGTGCCGCTACCCGAGGTCACGATCAGTTGCGCGACGGCGGCGCCCACGATGCACACGAGGAAGTAGGTCAGGAACCGCCGCGAGCCCCAGACCTGCTCCATCGCGGTGCCGAACATCCACAGCGCGAACATGTTGAAAAACAGGTGCAGCAGCCCGGCGTGCAGAAAGGCGTAGGTGATCAGCTGCCAGAGCTGGAACTGCGGCACCTGCTGAAGGCCGATGGGCCCCTCGACATAGCTCGGCGTGTCCAGCGGCCACAGGGCGAAGTTGACGATCAGCGAGTCGCGATCGAATCCAAGCGCGTCGCCCAGGCCCAGCAGCAGGAAGCCGATGCCATTGGCGATCAGCAGGGCCTGAACAACGGGAGGGAAACGGCCGGCGCGGTTCGGGTGAGCGAAGTAGTCGGCCATTGCGCGAGCATGGCGTCCCGACGCGCTGTTTTCAACGCGTCGTGCTTGGATCGGCGGGAGGGACCATCACAGATGCACACAGATCAACACGGATGTTGCCACGTGCGGTGCGGGGCCTGTCAGAGCTGCGCTGGCGACTCGCTGTGACGGTGACGGGCTTTCCGGTGACGACATGCGGAGCCGGGTGAGCGGCAGCATCTGCGTTTATCCGTGTTCATCTGTGATGTTCTTTTTTTCTCTACCCCCGCGTAGCGCCGAGCGTCAGCCAAGCTCCGATTACGCGCTGGCGCGGGCGGCCTTGCGACGGTCGCTTTCGGTGAGCCAGCGTTTCCGGACGCGGATGGCCTGGGGCGTGATCTCGACGAGCTCGTCGTCGTTGATGAATTCCAGGGCCTGCTCGAGATCGAGCCTGAGCGGCGGCGTCAGGACCACGTTCTCGTCGGTTCCGGCGGAGCGGACGTTGGTCAGCTCCTTGGCCTTGAGCGGATTCACCGTCAGGTCGTTGTCGCGGCTGTTGATGCCGATGACCATGCCCTCGTAGACCTCGGTGTTGTGGCCGATCATCAGCGAGCCGCGCTCTTGCAGATTGAACAGGGCGTAGGCCACCGCCTGGCCGGCGTTTCCCGAGACCAACACGCCGTTGTGGCGCTGACCGATGTTCTGCGCGCCGATCGGGCCATAGTGATCGAATATGTGGGTGAGAATGCCCGTGCCCGAGGTGAGACTCATGAACTCGCTGCGGAAGCCGATCAAGCCGCGCGCGGGGATCATGTATTCCAGGCGCACGCGGCCGCTGGAGTCCGGCTGCATGTCCTTGAGCGTGCCGCGGCGCTGATTGAGGTGGTCGATGACCGCGCCCTGGTGCTCGGAGTCCACGTCGGCGACCAGATGCTCATAGGGCTCCTGGCGCTTGCCCTCGATCTCGCGCACGATCACGGAGGGGCGCGAGACGGCGATTTCGAAGCCCTCGCGGCGCATGGTCTCGAGCAACACGGACAGGTGGAGCAGGCCGCGCCCGGAGACCTGGAAGCGATCCGGGTCGTCGGTCTCCTCGACGCGCAGCGCGACGTTGGACTTGAGCTCGCGCTCCAGGCGCTCACGGATCTGCCGGCTGGTCACGTACTTGCCCTCGCGCCCCGCCAGCGGTGACTTGTTCACCTCGAAGCCCATGCTCACGGTGGGCTCATCCACTGTGAGCGGCACGAGCGCGTCAGGGTGGTCCGGATGGCAGATGGTGTCGGAGATATCGAGACCGTCCATCCCGACCAGGCCAACGATGTCGCCGGCCTCGGCGCGCGTCGCGTCGATCCGGTCCAGGCCCTGGAAGCCGAGGACCTGCTGCACGCGGCCGCGGCGCTGCTTGCCGTCACGGCCGACGATGGTCACCGGGGTGTTGGTCTCGATGGCGCCCCGGCGGATTCGGCCGATGCCGATCTGGCCCAGGTAGCTGGAGTAGTCCAGCGTGGTGACCTGCATGCAGAACGGGCCGTCGGGGTCCACGTCCGGAGCCGGCACGCCCTCGACGATGGCCTCGAACAGCGGCGTCATGTCGCCGTCGCGGACATCGTCCTCGCGGCCAGCGTAGCCCTCCAGCGCCGAGGCGTAGAGGATGGGGAAGTCGAGCTGCTCGTCGGTGGCGCCCAGACTGTCGAACAGGTCGAAGGTCTGGTTGATGACCCAGTCCGGGCGCGCGCCCGGGCGGTCGATCTTGTTGACGACCACAATCGGCTTGAGCCCCAGGGCAAAGGCTTTTTGAGTGACGAATCGGGTCTGCGGCATGGGGCCATCGACCGCGTCCACCAACAGCAGCGCCGAGTCGGCCATTGACAGCACGCGCTCGACCTCGCCGCCGAAATCGGCGTGTCCGGGCGTATCGAGGATGTTGATGCGGTAGCCGCCCCAGTCGATGGCGGTGTTCTTGGACAGGATCGTGATTCCGCGCTCGCGCTCGATGTCGTTCGAGTCCATCACCCGCTCGGCGCCGGCGTCGCGGGCGCTCAAGGTGCCGGACTGCTGCAGCAGGCGGTCGACCAGGGTGGTCTTGCCGTGGTCGACGTGGGCGATGATGGCGACGTTTCGGAGCTTTTCGATCATGATAGGAGCCGGTGAGCGCGGGACACGCCCGGCGCCAGTGGGCGCGCGGGCCGGAAAACCCACCATGATAACCCGCAGCGCAAGGGGACAGGAATTTTTCGAGGGTGGCACCCTTATGCCTTGACATTCGCTTGCGTTACGTTTCGCCATCGCGCACCATCCGTGATGCAGTGTTCAGTTTCCTCCAGTGAGTCCTCCCGGTGGTCTATCCAGCAAATGGCAGTCACTCCCGAGGGCGTTCCAAGGAACGACCTGCAGCATCCGTTCAACGCATCTCAGGGAGATGGCTAGCATGGCGACAGGTACCGTGAAGTGGTTTGACGATTCGAAGGGATACGGCTTCATTGCGCCGGAAGACGGCAGCAAAGACGTGTTCGTACACCACACCGGCATTCAGGGCGACGGCTTCAAGAGCCTCGCCGAAGGCCAGCGTGTCGAGTTCGAAACCCAGAGCACCCCGAAGGGCCTCGCGGCTTCGAACGTCCGCGCCGTCTAAGACCCGCGATCACGCATCGCCGGTATCGAAAGGGCCCCGCTTCGGCGGGGCCTTTTC
>JBBEEB010000104.1:65414-76817 GCA_040880995.1 Halofilum sp. (in: g-proteobacteria) | reverse complement strand
CACGCACGCGCCACGCACGCGCCACGCACGCGCCACGCACGCGCCACGCACGCGCCACGCACGCGCGTTGCCTCGCGATAACGCTGGATCGCTTCACTTCGTTCGCGATGACATCGCGTGTTTTATGAACGCGTCGGCGACGTTGTAGGTCGGGCTTCAGAGACTGTGTGAGCAATCCGCGCCGTAGCGAGGAAGTGGCACAGCGAGGCGATTTTGACGATCGTTCGAGGAACATAGTGGGTCTTATGCGACGAGAAGGATCGTCAAAAGCGGTCGCTGTGGCGCTTCCGCAGTAGGCGCCGGATTTCTTACACAGTCTCTTTAGCCCGACCAAATCTTCGAGCTGGCCAAACTCGGCGGGGGCCAAAGACTCACGCGGGCGTCGTACGCTGGCGATACAGGTTTTCGTACCGCGCGATGATCGAGAACCACGAAATAAACACGAGATGAACACTGGATGTGCAGTAGGTCCGACCGCCTGGCTGCTCGGTCAACCGCCCACCGATCTTGTGTTTATCTGGTGTTCATTTAGTGGTTCTGCTCCGGCCCATCATTCGTGTGCATTCGTGGTTCAAAAAAGGGCAGGCCACAAGGACCTGCCCTTTGATTCGCCGGGCGGCGAAGGATCTTACGATCCGACCTCGATGCGGCGCGGTTTGACCGAATCACGCTTCGGGATCACTACTTCCAGCACGCCTTCCTTGCAACGTGCCTGGATGCCTTCCGGGTCGGCCGTGTCCGGCAGCGAGAAGCGCCGGTAGAAGACGCCGTGGGCGCGTTCGAGGCGCTTGTACTCGCCTTCCTCGCCCGCTTCCTCGAGTCGGCGCTCGCCGCGGATGCTGAGCACGCCGTCCTCCATCGTGATGTCGATCGATTCGCGGCTGACACCGGGGAGATCGGCGTGCAGCACGAACTGCCCCTTCTCCTCCTTGATGTCGACCACCGGTACCCAGTCGCTCGTCACGATGTTCGAGTTTTCGCCCAGTATGCGGCTCATCTCCTGGTGGAACTGGCTCCAGGGATTGCGGCTGCGCGGTTCGTAGTTCGCCAATGCCATGGTTATCACCTCCGTCGATCAGGTTTCTCCGTGTGTGTCGCTTATATGGGGCGGCTTTCACAGCCTTTCAACAGTTCCGGCGCCGCTCGTGGCGCCGTTCGCAGCTTGCGAGATCCGCTGGACCATCCGCGCGCGGTCGCGCCGACTAGCGGGTAGACTGGTCCTGTGCCCGCACGCAAACGATGATGAAAACGATTCTCGCTAGAATGCTGGGCGCGGTCGCGCTCGTGCTCGTGGCGGCCTGTTCCGAGCCGGGCGAGCCGGCCTTTGAGCCCCCGGGCGTGGTAGACGGGAGCCCCGCGGCCACCGGCGACTTCGAGGCCCTGCGCGACCGCGGTCGGTTGCGGCTGTTGCTCGTCGCGGCGCCGGGCCGAGGCGGCCCCTTGCCCGCGGCGGGGACGCCGTTGTATGAACAGATGCGCGCGGCGAGCACGTTCGCGCGCTCACTCGACCTCGAGTCGGTGGTTGTACCGGTCGATGACCACGCCGAACTGGTACCGGCGCTATTGGACGGGCGCGGTGACCTGATCGTCACCAATCGCGCCCTGGCCGAACTGGGGGGGGAGGTCGCCCGCACAGTGGCCTTCGCGCGCACGCGCCAGATGCTGGTGAAGCGCGCGGACGATCCGCTCGATGAGCGCGGCGAACTGGCGGGCCGGACGATCACCGTGGAGCCGCGCTCGCCGTACTGGGAGTCGGCGCGACGGCTGCAAGACGCCCGGCCGGCGCTGGCGGTCGAGCCGCGCTCGGATTTGTCGGTCGAGCGCAAGATCGAGCTGCTCGCGGCCGGTGAGATCGAGCTGACCATTTTTAACCGCAATCGCCTGCAAGCGGCGCTGGAGCATGAGGACCGCATCGCGGGTGCCTTCCCGGTCTCGGAGGAATTCGGTATCGGCTTCGGACTGCGGCCGGACATGCCGCGCCTCAAGGAAGAACTCGACCGCTTCATCCGTCAGCGCGCGTTGACCGAGTTCGAGCCGGACCGGCGGCTGGGCGATCTCGACACCATCCAGCGCGAAGGCACGCTGCGTCTGGCGACGCGCAACGACGCAGCGCATTACTTCGTCTGGCGCGGCCGTTTCATGGGCTTCGAGTACGAGCTGGCCAAGCGCTTCGCCGACCATCTCGGTGTGCGCCTGGAGGTCGTCATCGGCACGCACGATGCCGCCCTGCGGGACATGGTGCGCGAAGGCCGTGCCGATATGGCGGCCGCATTCCTGATGCGCGGTTCCGGTGATGACCGAGGACTGAGCTACTCCCGGCCATACCATCACGCGGTTCATCAGGTCGTCACCGACGATGCCGACGACGAACTGGAGGAGTTGGCGGACCTCGCCGGGCGCACGCTGCACGTGCGCACGGGCAGTGATGCGTGGCGCATCGCGCGCGGACTGCGCGAGCGCGCGGGCCTGAACTTCACCATCGCGGAGCTGCCGGCCGAGCAGGCCGTCTCCAGCGTGCTCACTGGCGTGGCCGAGGGCCGCTACGACGTGACCATCGCCGACGATCACATTGTGCGCAACGCCATGGTGTGGAACGACCAGGTGCGCCCGGGCGTCGATATTGGCAAGCGCGTCGCCAACCGGTGGGCGTTCCGCGCCCCGAGCGAGCAGTTGCGCGAGGCCGCCGACGCGTTCCTCGACCAGGCTCATCGGGGCGAGTTCTACAACGTGATTTACGCCAAATATTTCGATGACGCCGAGCACATCCGTCGCTTCCGCAACGAACGCGCTGACATGGCACAGGGCGCCGCGCTCACACCCTACGATGATCTGTTCAAGCAGTACGCCGGCGAACACGGGTTCGACTGGCGCCTGATTGCAGCCCAAGCCTACCAGGAGAGCAGCTTCAATCCCCGCGCACGCTCCTGGGCTGGAGCGGTCGGCCTGTTGCAGCTCATGCCGACATCGGCGCGGCAAATCGGCGTGGACGGAGATCTCGAGGATCCGGAGACGAACCTGCGCGCGGGCGTGCGCTACCTGAAGTGGCTGCGTGGCCGATTCGAGGAGGACCTGTCCGTGCGCGATCGCACTTGGTTCATGCTCGCCGCCTATAACGCCGGTGCCGGGCATGTGCGCGATGCGCGCGCGCTCGCGGAGCGGCTGGGACTCGATCCGGACCGCTGGTTCGGCAATGTCGAGCAGGCCATGCTCAAGTTGTCCAACCGGCAGCATTTCCGGGACGCATCGTTCGGCTATGTGCGCGGCCAGGAACCGGTCGACTACGTGCGCGACATCCGCGCGCGTTATCAGGCCTATCAGCTATGGAGCCAGGATTGCTGGCCAGACTGCGCTCCGGACTCTGACGCGGAGGGCGAACCCGAGCAAGCGGCCTCCGACGAGCCATCCACCGTTGCGGTGCCTGACTAGCGAGCGCCCCACCGGGTCGGGTGAGATATATGGAAAAACGCGCGATCTCTCCCGCTATATAACGTTTTGTTATGATGAAGCCGCGCGCCCAGAGGGCGCTGGCTACGGGAGCACTGCATGACCCTGCGGCAATTGCGTTATATCGTCGCCGTCGCCCGCTACGGCCTGAACGTATCCGCCACCGCCGAGCACCTGTTCACGTCTCAGCCCGGCGTGTCCAAGCAAATTCGCCTGCTCGAGGACGAGCTCGGCGTGGAGATCTTCGAGCGCACCGGCCGCCAGCTCACGCGCGTCACCCCGGCGGGCGAGGCGATCCTGTCCCTGGCATCCCACGTGCTGCGCGAGACGGAGAACATCGAGCAGCTCGCCGAGGAGTTCCGCGATCCGCAGAGCGGTAGCCTGACCATCGCCACGACACACACGCAGGCGCGCTACGCCCTGCCGCCGGTCATCGAGCGCTTCATCGCGGCGTACCCGCGTGTGGCCCTGCACATGCAGCAGGGCACGCCCATGCAGATCGCGGAGATGGCGGCGACCGGGTCGGTCGACTTCGCCATCGCCACCGAGGCGATGGAGCATTTCGACGACCTGGTCATGATGCCCTGCTACCACTGGGACCGGGCCGTGGTGGTGCGTCGCGACAGCCCGCTGGCGCAGAAAGACCAGATCACGCTAGCGGACGTCGCTGAGCAGCCAATCATCACCTACGTGTTCGGTTTTACCGGCCGTTCGCGGCTGGACAAGGCCTTCAACGAGGCTGGACTCACGCCCAACGTGGTGCTCACCGCGACCGATGCCGATGTGATCAAGACGTACGTGCGCCTCGGACTCGGCGTCGGAATCATGGCCAATATGGCCTACGAGCCGGCCAGCGACAGCGACCTGGTCTGCATCGACGCCAGTCACCTGTTCGAGAGCAGCACCACGCGCATCGGATTTCGCCGCAACACCCGCCTGCGCGGTTATATGTACGCCTTCATCGAGACCTTCGCGCCGCACCTGACGCGCGAGCGAGTGGATGCTGCGCTCGAGGCGCGCACGCCGGAGGAACGCGAAGAGCTGTTCGCGGACCTCGAACTGACGCGCTATTAGCAGCCTCACCGGATAACCTGCGCCGTCGTGAGCGCGCGTCCGAACATCGGGGTCTCCCGCGCCCGCTTGGCTGCGCCCGGATGCGCGGATGGGTATGCTGAACGGCTTCGACTGGCGCCGGAGGCGCGCCGTTGGCGTCCCGGATCTGGGAACTTCTCGCCTGGGACGCAATCGGATTAGGGTTCCCGCTCGGCCATGAGGAGGGGCGCCGCGGTGGGCCGAGGCGCGCTTCTAAATGAAATCACCCGCACCGCTGCAGGCCGATGAATTCCGAGTAATCGCCGAAGCCGTCCCCGGCGTCGTCCTCGTGGCGCAGGATCCCGCCTGCAGTGTGATCATCGGCAACGCCGCCGCCTGTGAGCTGTTCCGCGTAGCGCCGGGCACCAACCTGTCGCGCGCCCAGCCATCGCCCGCGGGCGGATTCCAGCTCTGCCAGAACGACCACTCCTTGGGGTTCGAACAGACCCCCCTACGCCGTGCCACTCGCGGCGAGACGCTGAGCAACTATGAACTCGAGGTCCGTTTCGACGACGGGGCCGTGCGCTATCTGCAGGGCAACGCGATGCCGCTGACCGACGTGTACGGTCGCCCGCGCGGCGCCGTCGCCGCCTACGCCGACCTGACCGAGCACCGGCGGACGGAGCAGGCGCTGCGCAAGAGCGAGGAGCGGCTGCGATTCACCCTCGAGGCGGCGCATGTGGGCGCCTGGCGCTGGGACATCGCCAGCGGGACCGTGGAGTGGTCGGGCAATCTCGAAGGCATCCACGAGATGAAGCCCGGTTCCTTCACCGCGACCTTCGATGCCTTCATCGCGCGCATCCACCCGGACGACCGCGACCGGGTGCTCGCCACCATCAACAAGGCGCTCGAGGAGGGCGGCGAGTACCGGATCGAATACCGTGAGGCCTTCACCGGCGGTTGGATCGAGGGGCGCGGCCAGGTCGAGTCCGATGCCACCGGCGCACCGGCCGGGATCATCGGAATTGCCCTGGACGTCACCGACCGCAAGCGCGCCGAGGAAGCCCTGCGCGAGAACGAGGAGCGGCTGCGCTACACGTTGGAGTCCGCGCGGGTCGGCACCTGGAGCTGGAATCTTCCCACCGGGGCGGTCGAGTGGTCGGAGAATCTCGAGGGGATCTACGGGCGCGAGCCGGGATCCTTCGACGGTAGTGTCGAGTCGTTTCTCGAAGGCGTTCATCCCGACGATCGCGCGGAGGTGATGCGCGCCGTTGAGGACGCGCGGCAAGGCGAGCGCGAATATCTGATCGAGCATCGGGTTTTCCGCGAGCATGGCGTCGGATGGCTCGAATGCCGCGGCCGCGTGGAGCGCGACGACGCGGGCGAGGCCGTTCGCATGATCGGCATCTGCATGGACGTGACCGAGCGCAAGCGCGCGGAGAGCCTGCTGCGCGCATTGGCCGAGGCCGGCACGACGCTGGCGACGGCGCTCGACTATGAAACGGCCCTCAATCAGGTCGCTCAGACGGTCGTTCCCGGCTGGGGCGACTGGTGCGTCATCGACGTACTGCGCGACGACGGCGCACTCGAAACCGTGACCGTGGCGCATTCCGAGCCGGCCAAGGCCGAGCACGCGCGCGCTCTGCGCCGGGAGTACCCCTCGCGCCTGGATGCCCCCACCGGCGTCGGTTATGTCGTGCGCACGGGCGAGCCCCTGTGTCGAAAAATCGACGAGCACGAGTTGGGCCGCGTCACCAAGGATCAGCGCCACCTGGACCTTTTGCTCGAACTCGGATTGCGCTCGGCCGTGGTCGTGCCGCTGGTGGCGCGCGGGCGCACGCTCGGCGCACTCACGCTGGTGACCGCGGAATCCGCCCGGGATTACCACGACACCGATCTGCCGCACGTGCAGGAGCTGGCGCGCCGCTGCGCCTTCGCAGTGGACAACGCGCGGCTCTACCGTGAGGCCCAGCGTGAGCTGGCGCAGCGCAAGCAGACCGAGCAGGAACTCAAGCACCTCAACGAGACCCTGGAAGAGCGGGTGAGCGAAGGTACGGCACTGGCCGAGCGGCGCGCCGGGCAGTTGCGCGGGCTCGCGAGTGAGCTGGCCACCGCCGAGCAGCGCGAGCGTCGGCGGTTGGCGCAGACCTTGCACGATGACCATCAGCAGCTGCTGGTCGCGGCCAAGCTGCAGGTCAGCATGCTGCGCCAGTCGGCCGCTCTCGAGCAGACCGAAGGGCTCTCCAAGGTCGATGAATTGCTCGAGGAGGCGGTCAGTAGCGCGCGCACCGTCAGCCGCGAACTCAGCCCCGCGGTGCTGTACGACGCCGGCCTGGCCGCCGCGCTGCGCTGGCTGGCCACCGTCAAACGCGAGAAGTACGGGCTGAGCGTGCATGTGGAGGCCGACGAAGGGGCCGATCCCGTGGCCGAGGATGTCAGCACGTTCCTCTACCAGGCGGTGCGCGAGCTGTTGCTCAACATCGTCAAGCACGCTGATACCAGCGAGGTGTGGGTCCGTATGACTCCCGCGCCCGATGAGGAGGTACAAATCGAAGTGAGGGATCAGGGACGAGGATTCGACACGACCACGATGAACGAGCATGGCGCCAATGCGGGTCAGTTCGGACTGTTCGGCATGCGTGAGCGCTTGAGTCTCTTTGGCGGCCGGCTGCGCGTCGATAGCAGACCGGGCGATGGAACCTGCGTGACCTTGCTGGTACCGCGCCGCAGCGAGGGGGGCGGGGATGGCGGTGAGGGGGCCGACCGCCTCGCGCGGGTGCAGCAACCGGCCGGTCGTTCCGGTGGCAAGCGCGACGCCATCCGGGTGCTGCTCGCCGACGACCACAAGATGCTGCGCGACGGCCTCGCCGGCCTGCTTCGTGCCGAGCCGGACATCGAGCTGGTGGCTGAGGCGGAGGACGGTGAAGAGGCGCTGGCGCTGGCCGAGCAATGGCGCCCCGACGTCGTGGTCATGGATGTCTCGATGCCGGGCGTCAACGGCATCGAAGCGACCCGGCGCCTGCGGCGCGAGCTGCCGGCGATCGCGGTGGTGGGCTTGTCGATGCACGACAGTAAGGAGATGGCCGACGCCATGCGCGCCGCCGGCGCCGCCGTGTATCTGTCCAAGGACGGGGCCGCGAGCACGCTCGTGGAGGCAATCCGTACGCACGGTACGGTCGCCGCCGAGTAGGCATCGGCGCCAGCAAATGCCGCACGTTGGGCGCGCAAAAAAGCCGGCTCGAGAACGGCCGGCTAGAGAGGGGATGTGGTCGCTTAAACGAAGTCGAGGTCGGGGGTTTTCGCCATGAGCTCGGAGGCCTCGGCCCGCTCGTCCGCCTCGCCGTCGAGTACTTCGCGGCGCAACCGCATGTAAATGGTATAGATCTGCGTCGGCTCGCCGGGCCGTTCGACCACGAAGAACGGCGCACGCTCGACGTCGTGATGCTCGGCGATGCGCTGGCCCTCGCTATCGGGGTCGCGTTCGTCGGCCACGAGGATCCGGTCGATGCGGTCGGACAGGCCGTCGCGCTCCAGCCGATCGCGCACGTCGGCGCATTTGCGGCAGGGGCTGCCGTCGGCCAGGACTTTCTCGACCATCGTGATCGTCATTGCACTCATCTCGTTTCCTTCGGGCCGGCGCGGGCCATCAGCCCGCGGCCTGCTTGTTGCCGGCATGCAGACCGCACTCCTTGTCGATGTCCAGTTCCCACCACCAGCGGCCGACGCGCTCGTGCTGGTTGGGCAGAACCGCGCGCGTACAGGGCTGGCAGCCGATGCTGATAAAACCCTGCTGGTGTAGCTCGTTGTAGGGCACGTCGTTCTCGCGGATGTACCGCCACACGTCGGCCGAACTCCAGTGCGCCAGCGGGTTGAACTTGGTCAGCTTGCCGTTGGCACCGGCGAATGCGGGGTCTTCCTGCACCACCGGCACGCTCGCGCGCGTGTCCATGCTCTGGTCGCGCCGCTGACCCGTGATCCACGCGTCCAGGGTCGCCAGCTTGCGCTTGAGCGGCACGACCTTGCGGATGCCGCAGCACTCGGCGTGACCGTCGCGATAGAACGAGAACAGGCCCTTCTCGCGCACCAGGTCCTGGACCTGCTCGGCGTCCGGGAACTGCATGTCGATCGGGATGCCGTAGTGCTCGCGCACGCGCTCGATGAAGTCGTAGGTCTCTGGATGCAGCCGGCCGGTATCCAGCGAGAACACCGCCACGTCCGGGCGGATGCGCGTTGCCATGTCGACCAGCACGACGTCCTCGGCGCCCGAGAACGAGATGGCGAGGTTGTCGAAGTGCTCGAGGGCGCAGGCGATGATTTCCTGCGGGCTGCGGTCTTCGAGATCCTGCGGCAGCTTGTCGAGGCTGACCACGCTCATGGGAACTCCGCTGGCTGGGGGTTGCTCCGGGAACCCGGAACGGTGCTTTTATACCAGCGGGGGCTAAGAACGGAAAAGACTGACTTTTTCTATAAGCAGACCTCCCGGTTATATCGCCGGACCCGCGCGGCTCATTCCAGGTTCTGTATCTGCTCGCGCATCTGCTCGATCTGGACCTTGAGTTCCACGCTGGCGTGGGAACGGTCGGCACTGGCCGCCTTGGAGCCCAGCGTATTGGCCTCGCGATTGAGTTCCTGCATGAGGAAGTCGAGCCGCCGGCCGACCGGCTCGTCCGCCTCCAGGGCGGCGCGTACGGCGGCGATATGCGTGTCCAGCCGGTCGAGTTCCTCGCTCACGTCCAGTCGCTGCGCCTGGTAGGCCAGCTCCTGCTCCAGGCGGCCCGGGTCGTGGTCAATCTCGAGCTGCTGCAGGCGCTCCAGCAGCCGTTCGCGCAGGCGCTCGCCGATCTCGGCCGCGTGCGTGCGCTCCTCGGCGACCAGTTGCTCGATTCGCTGGCATCGCTCGAGCAGGTAGCCCTTGAGCTGCTCGCCTTCGCGCACGCGTGTCCCGATGAGGTCGTCGAGCGCGGCATCGAGCAGGTCCAGCGCGGGCTCGCGCAAGGCTTCGCGGTCGGGCTCGGCCGTGCGCACCACCCCGGGCCATTGCAGGATGTCGTAGGCCGAGAGCCGCGCGGGATTGGTGATGAAGTCGTCGACCCGGTGGCTGGCCGATACGATGGCCTCGACCAGTTCTTCGTCGATGCCCAGCCCGGCGCCGCCGGAGGCCGGCGAGAAGCGCAGCGTACATTCCACCCGGCCGCGGCCGAGCACTGCACCGACGCGCTCGCGCACCTCCGGTTCCAGGGCACGCAAGGTGTCCGGCAGGCGCGGCTGGATCTCCAGGTGGCGGTGATTGACCGCGCGCAGCTCCCAGGCCAGGGAGCCGGCGTCGGTGGTGGCCTCGCGGGCGGCGAATGCGGTCATGCTGGCGGGCATCGAACGCTCCTTGGTTGGCGCTGGGGTGCGCTGGATCTCGGTCCGTATGGTCGGGTAGCGGCCATTGTCGCCAGTCGAGCCATCGGGGAAAACCGACATCCGCACGCTGTGCGACGCGCGCGGGCATGCCAATGGGGACGTGTGCCGTCCGCGTCCGTACAATGCGTGTTCGTTTTCCGAAGGAGAGACCGCATGCGACCGAGCGGCCGCGCAGCCGATGAAATCCGCCCCGTACGGATCACGCGAGCATACACCAAGCACGCCGAGGGCTCCGTCCTGGTGGAGTTTGGCGATACGCGCGTGATCTGCAACGCCAGCGTGGACCAGCAGGTCCCGCGCTTTCTGCGCGGCAAGGGGCGTGGCTGGGTGACCGCGGAGTACGGCATGCTGCCGCGGGCCACAGGCAGCCGCATGAACCGCGAGGCCGCGACTGGGCGCCAGGGTGGGCGCACGCAGGAGATCCAGCGCCTGATCGGGCGTTCGCTGCGCGCGGCGATCGACATGGAGGCCCTCGGCGAGCGCACCATCCAGATCGACTGCGACGTCATCCAGGCCGATGGCGGAACCCGCACGGCGGCCATCACCGGCGCTTTCGTCGCGCTGACCGATGCCGTGAACACGCTGGTGGCCAAGAACTCGCTGCGGCGCAACCCGCTGCACGGCATGGTGGCCTCGGTGTCGGTCGGCATCGTCGACGGCGAGCCGGTGGTGGACCTGGATTACGCCGAGGATTCGACTGCCGAGACGGATATGAACGTGGTGATGAACGACCACGGCGGCTTCATCGAGCTACAGGGCACGGCCGAGGGACACGCCTTCCAGCGGGACGAGCACGACCGGATGCTCGACCTGGCGACCAAGGCCATCGGCGAGCTCAACGACATCCAGCGCGAGGCGCTGCGCTAGTGATACGCGTCGTCCTGGCCAGCAATAACGCCGGCAAACAGCGCGAGTTCTCCGCGCTGCTGGCCGACGCGGGGATCGAACTCGTCACGCAGGGCGAACTCGGCGTCGACGCTGCCCCCGAGACCGCGACCACGTTCATCGAGAACGCGCTGGCCAAGGCGCGCCATGCCGCCGCCCACACGGGCCTGCCGGCGATCGCCGACGACTCGGGGCTGGAAGTCGACTTCCTCGACGGCGCGCCGGGCGTCTACTCCGCCCGCTTCGCCGGCGAGCCGAGCGACGACGCGGCCAACAACGCACGCCTGTTGCGAGAACTCGAAGGCGTGGTTCCCGCGCAGCGCAGCGCACGCTACCGCGCGGTGTTGGTCTACCTGCGCTCGGCCGAGGATCCCGCCCCGCTGATCGCGGAGGGCACCTGGGAGGGTCACATCGGCGATGTCACGCGCGGCGACGGCGGCTTCGGCTACGATCCCCTGTTCGAACTGCCCGACGGCCGCACCGCGGCCGAACTAACCGGCGACGAGAAAAACCGCATCAGCCACCGTGGCCAGGCGCTGGAGGCGCTACGCGGCAAACTATCGCCCGCACCCCACGAGGGTGCTTAAGCCCCTATTCCTGCGGCTCCTCGCGATGACGTCTTTCCGAGGGATT
>JBBEEB010000104.1:0-65314 GCA_040880995.1 Halofilum sp. (in: g-proteobacteria) | reverse complement strand
GCGTCATTGCGAGCGAAGCGAAGCAATCCATCGCGTGCCGCGGGCAAGGAGCAGCATCAGGGGTTTGAGCTCGACGGTGGATCGCTTCGTCGCTCCAGCTCCTCGCGATGACGTCTTTCCGAGGGATTGCGTCATTGCGAGCGAAGCGAAGCAATCCATCGCGTGCCGCGGGCAAGGAGCAGCGTCACGGGTTTGCTCTCGACGGTGGATCGCTTCGTCGCTCCAGCTCCTCGCGATGACGGGGGCCGCTGGTCGCGCGTGCCGTCGGCTATTCGCCCCATTGCGTTGTTCTCAGCCGGCAGCAATGGCATCCGCCGCGCGCACGACGTTCTCGGCCATGCGCGCCGAGGCGGCATCGATCATCTGGCCGTCGAGTTCGGCGGCGCCGCGGCCTTCGCTGGCTGCGTCGTCGAGCGCTGCGAGGATGCGCCGTGCCCGTGCGACTTCTTCTTCGGGGGGAGAGAAAATCTCGTTGATGGTCGCGATCTGCGTCGGGTGGATGGCCCATTTGCCATCCATGCCGAGGGCCGCGGCGCGTCGGGCGGCTACCACCAGTCCCTCAGGGTCCTTGAAATCGCCATAGGGGCCGTCGAGCACGCGTAGGCCGTGGGCGCGGCAGGCGACCGTCATGCGCGCCAGGCCGTAATGCCACGGGTCGCCAGGGTAGTCGGGGATCAGGCCCCCGATATCGGTGGTGCGCGCCCGCAGGCTCGCGGCGTAGTCGCCCGGCCCATAGTGCATCGTCTCAAGGCGCGGGCTCGCCTGCGCGATCGATTCAACATTGGACATGCCGAGCGCGGATTCGATCAGGATCTCGATACCGATGCGGTGGCTGATGCCCATCGCTATTTCAATCTGCGTGAGTAGCGCATCGACCATGTACACGTCCGCGGCCGTGTCCACCTTCGGGACCAGCACCGTGTCGAGCGCATGACCGGCGGGTTCGAGCACGTCGATCAGGTCGCGGTACATGTAGTGAGTGTCGATGCCGTTGACGCGCAGCGATATGGTCTTGCCCTGCCCAGCCCAATCGAGCGAATTCAACGCCTCGACGACGTGCTCGCGGGCAGCGACCTTGTCGTCCGGCGCGACCGAGTCCTCCAGGTCGAGGAACACGCAGTCGGCGTCGCTTTCCAGCGCGCGCTGAAACATCTTCGGGCGCGACGCGGGGACGGCCAACTCACTGCGTTGCAGCCTTGCGCGGGTGGCGTGGTTGGTGTGGCTCATGGGCGAATACGTGCAATCAATGGAAAAACCGCATGCGTGGGCGGTCTTGCGTGGTTGCCCGGTTCGTTCGCGGCCAAGGCCGCTCCTACATGGCTTCGCAGAAATCGCGTGTAGGAGCGGGCTTGCCCGCGAAGAACCCGGCGGTGTGGCGCGCTACTTGATCCGCGCCAGATCCTCTTCCACGGCGGCCAAGGAACTCTCGAACTGCTGGCGCTCCTCGTCGGTGAGATCGAGCTCGACTACGTGGCTCAGGCCCTCACGCGTCAGGATCGAAGGTACGCCCATGGCGCAGTCCTTGTGGCCGTACTCGCCGTTGAGGATGGCCACGCAGGGCAGCAGCCGGCCGCGGTCGTGGACCAGCGAATCGACCATCTCGACGGTGGCCGCGCCCGGGGCCAGATAGGCGCTGGAATTCTCGCGCAGCTGCAGCACCTCGGCGCCGCCCTTGCGCGTGCGGTCGACGATCGCGTCGATCTGGGACTGGGGCAGGAAGTTACTCACCGAGACACCGTTGACCGTGGTGTAGCGCATCATCGGCACCATCTGGTCGCCGTGGCCGCCGAGCACCATCGCGTCGATGTCGGCCAGCGAACGGCCGGTGGCTTCGGCAATGAAGGTGGCCATGCGCGCCGAGTCGAGCACGCCGGCCTGACCGAAGACGCGGCTGCGGGGCCAGCCGGTGCGCTGCCAGGCGCGGTAGGTCATGACGTCGACCGGGTTCGCCACGACCAGCATCATCGCGTCGGGCGCGTACTGCACCGCGGCGTCGGCGATCTGGTCCATGATGGCGACGTTCTTGTCCAGCAGGTCGGAGCGGCTCATGCCCGGCTTGCGCGGCAGGCCCGCGGTCACGACGATCAGGTCGCAGCCGGCCAGGTCGGCGTAGTCGGCGCTGCCGGTCACGCGCACATCGGAGCCGAATACCGGCGCGGTCTCCGCGATGTCGAGCGCCGCGCCCTTGGCCGGGCCCTCGTTGATGTCGATCACCACGACCTCGCGGCACAGGTGCTGTTGCATCAGGTATAGCGCCGTCGATTCGCCCACGCGCCCGGCGCCACCCACTACCGCAATCTTGTTCATCCGTCGATCTCCTCACTGACGCCCGCGTTGATAGGGCGCCGATTGTACCCCGGTGCGGCGGGCGCTTCAGCGGCCTCGCCGCATCCGGGAACACCCGGTGGTGTGTTAGCATCCGGCGCCTCTGGGGCGCGACGAGGGCCGAACCGCATCGGCGTTCGCGGCGCCCGCGCGAGGCAATGGATCAGTCGGAGAAAGCGCATGAGCGATCTGCCCCAACAACCGTTTCGTGCCTTCCGCCTGCGCGAGGGCGGCGATGGCGGCGAGGTGACCACGATCACGCTGGATGACCTCAATCCCGGCGAGGTGGTGATCAAGTCGCAGTATTCCTCGGTCAACTACAAGGACGCGCTGGCGGGCACCGGCAAGGGCCAGATCGCCCGCAAGTTGCCGCTGATCGGCGGCGTCGACGTCGCCGGCACCGTGGCCCACTCCGAGGTCGACGGCATCAAGGCCGGCGACATCGTCCTGGTCAACGGCTCGGGTCTCTCCGAGGACCGCGATGGCGGCTACGCCGAGTACGTGCGCGTGCCGGGCGAGCTGGTCATCCCGATGCCCAGCGGCCTGACGCCGTATGAGGCCATGGCCATTGGGACAGCCGGATTCTCCGCTGCGCTGGCGCTGGTGCGCATGGAGCAAAACGGCCTGCGTCCCGATCTCGGTCCGGTTGCCGTGACCGGTGCCACCGGCGGCGTTGGCAGCTTCGCCATCGATCTGCTGGCGCGCGCCGGCTACGAAGCCGTCGCCGTCACCGGCAAGGCCGATCAGGCCGATTACCTCAAGTCGCTCGGCGCCGCGCGCGTGATCTCCCGCGAGGAGCTGGAGACCAAGGGCCGGCCGATGGAGAAGGCCGTCTGGGGCGGCGCCATCGACAACGTCGGCGATGGCATGCTCGCCGAGCTGCTGCGCACCACCGTACCCTGGGGCAGTATCGCCAGCATCGGCCTCGCCGGCGGCCCCAAGCTCGAGACCACGGTAATGCCGTTCATCCTCCGCGGCGTCAGCCTGCTCGGCGTGACCTCGGCCAACTGCCCGCAGGATCGCCGCCGCGAAGTGTGGAACCGCCTGGGCAGCGACTGGAAGCCGCACAACATCGACTCGATCGTCAGCGCCACCGTCGGCCTGGACGAACTCGGCGACGTGTTCGAGCGCACGCTCGCCGGCAAGATCCGCGGCCGCACGGTGGTTCGCACCGGCGAGTCCTGAGGCCTCCGGCCCGGGCGGGCACCGCCCGTCTGGGCCGGACCTCGTTCACAGAGCCGTGAGCGAGTCGTCTGTCTCTACGCCCGCGCCCGTGTAGACTGCCCGCCTTGGTGTGTCCGGAGCCGTCCATGCGCCGTTTTTCGTCCGTCCGCCGTTTGCCGTGCGTGCTGGCGCTTGCCTGCGCGGTGATCGCGACCTCGCTGCCGGTGACCGGCCAAGCTCGCGAGATCCTGGGATGGGTGGAATGGCTTGTGCTCGAGCCGAGCGGGCTACGCCTCAAGGCCCGGCTTGATACCGGAGCCAATACGTCCTCCCTGCACGCGATTGATGTTGAGCCGTTTGAGCGTGACGGAGACGAGTGGGTCCGGTTTCGGGTGCCCCTGACCGACCACAAGGAGGAACTGGCCGAGGACGCCGTGCCGGAACTCACCTTCAAGCGCCCGGTCGAGCGCAAAGTCCGAATCAAGAGCAAGGGTGGCACGCAGTCACGCTTCGTAGTGGAGTTGCCGTTTTGCATCTCGGGGCGTCGGTATGAGACTCAGTTCACCCTGACGGACCGTCACGAATGGAACTACCCGGCCCTGCTTGGACGCCGCTTTCTCGACGATGTGATCCTTGTGGACTCGTCCGACTCGTTCCTGGCGGCCGCGGAATGCGACTGGACGCGGCCGGCGGATCTGCGCCCGGACTCATGACGCCCCATAACGGACTCCGCGCCGGCCGCTGAGTGGCGCGCGCGGCGCGGACCGGGCCCGATAATCACGCAACCTAGGCCCGTATGCGGACACTACATACTGTCATCCTTGCGGCGATGCTCGCTGCCATTGGCTTGGGCGTTGCCGCCTGGAAGCACGTGAGCTTTGGCTTCCCCCTGACGCCCGACCCCGAAACGGCCGTATGGACGGTCGAGGCGCGCGCGCGGCTGCAGGCCGATGGCGGTCCGATGCGCGTCGAGATCCCCGTGCCGGACCAACTGCACGGTTACAAGATCATCGAAGAGGATTTCATCTCGGCGACCTTCGGTGCGGTGCCGGATGACAGCGGCGAGACCCGCCGCGTGGTCTGGACCGCGCGCGCCCCCGGCAGTGCCCCGGTCTTGTACTACCGCATGCAGCTGGCCGAGTCCGGTGAACGCGGCGACCCACCCCAAAGCCCGGCGCCGACCTATCCAGATCCGCCGGAGTATGACGAGTCGCTCGGTGCCGCCATCACCAGCCTGCTCGAGGAGGTGCGCCAGAAGTCGGCCGACGTGGGCTCCTTCGCGCGCCAACTCGTGCTGCATTACGCGCGCAACGAGACCGACGACCGCATCCAGCTGCTGGAGGGACGCACCGACTCGGCGCACGAGCATGTCGAGCAGCTCGCCTATGTCCTCGCCGACGCGCGCATTCCGGCACGCACGGTCTGGACCCTGGAGCTGGCGGAGGGCCTGCGCAATGGTCGCCTCGAGCCGTGGCTGCAGGTCTACACCGGCGCCCGCTGGCGCGTGATCGATCCGGTCACTGGCGACATGGGCCTGCCCCATGATCGCCTGCTCTGGGCGGTGGACGACGGCGCCGGCGTGCGCGTGTATGGGGGCGAACTGGAGGGCTGGCAGATCGCCGCCACACGGACCCAGCGCGACGTGCTCACCGTGGCGAGCCAGCGCGCGGCCGAGGCGGGCTCGCGCGTGGTCGACCTGTCGCTGATCTCATTGCCGGTTCAAAGTCAGCAGCTATTCCGCCTGTTGCTCGTGCTGCCCGTGGGCGCGCTGATCGTGGTGCTCATGCGCAACGTCGTCGGCGTGCAGACCTTCGGCACCTTCATGCCGGTGTTGATCGCCTTTGCCTTCCGCGAGACGCAGCTATGGCTCGGCATGGCGCTGTTCTGCGCGACCGTGGCCCTGGCGCTGGTCATCCGCTTCTACCTTGAGCGTCTGCGCTTGCTGCTGGTACCGCGCCTGGCTGCCGTGCTGACCGTCATCGTCGCGCTGATGGCCGTGATCAGCGTGGCCAGCCACCACCTGGGCGTGGATCGGGCGCTGTCCGTCGGGCTGTTCCCGATCATCGTCCTGGCGATGACGGTCGAGCGGATGTCGGTGGTGTGGGAGGAGTCCGGCCCCGCCGATGCGCTCAAACAGGGCGTCGGCAGCCTGATTGTCGCCGTGATGGCCTATGGCGTGATGACGCGTCCGTGGCTCCAGCATGTCATGTTCATCTACCCGGAGATGCTGCTGGTCGTGTTCGCCCTGGCCTTGCTGTTCGGCCGCTACACGGGCTATCGCCTGTTCGAGCTGTGGCGTTTCCGCAGTGTGCTGCGCCAGGATCCGTCGCGTTGATCCGGCGCTTGTTGCCCAATCCTTTCGCCCGGCTGCGTCGCGCCGGCGTGCTCGGCATGAACGCGCGCAACGCCAGCTACATCATGGCAACCAACCCGCGCAGCCGGTTTCCGCTGGTGGATGACAAGCGTCGCACGAAACACCTGGCAGAGGCCGCGGGAATCGCCGTCCCGCGCCTGCTTGGCGGGATCGACTCGCATCACGAGCTGCGCGCGTTGCATGAGGTCGTCGGTCCGATCGAGGCAGGCTTTGCGCTCAAGCCGGCGCACGGCAGCAGTGGCAACGGCATCCTGGTGATCCGCGACCGCGTCGGGCCGTACTATCGGATGACCAACGGCAGGCTGGCGAGCCGCGACGAACTCGAGCATCACGCGGCCAATATCCTGAGCGGGATGCACAGTCTGGGCGGATTGCCGGATGCCGCGATGATCGAGGAGCGGGTGTGCTTCGACGACCGCTTCGACGACGTCAGTGGCGGCGGTGTGCCCGATATCCGCACCGTGGTCTATCGCGGCGTGCCGATCATGGCGATGATGCGGTTGCCCACCCACGCTTCCGACGGCAAGGCCAACCTGCACCACGGCGCCGTGGGGCTGGGCATCGATCTCGCCAGTGGGCGTAGTATTTCAGCCGTGCATCACGACCGTCCGGTGGATGAGCACCCGGACTCGCTGGCGCCCTTGCTCGGTCGCGCCATACCCGGTTGGGAACGGCTGCTGGAACTGTCCGCGCGCTGCTACGACCTGTGCGGCCTGGGTTATCTCGGCGTCGACGTGGTGCTCGATCGCGACCGCGGTCCGCTGGTGCTCGAGCTCAACGCGCGCCCGGGACTCAGTGTCCAACTGGCTACCGGCGCCGGTCTGGCGCCGCGCCTGCAGGCGATCGACGCGGCCGATGCGCTGCCCGAGGCGGCCGCCGATCGGGCCGAATTCGCCCGTGAACGCTTCGCGGCCGCCGATGCACCCGTGCCGGTGGACGAACCCGCGCCCATATCGGTCATGGGTCGCGCCGCCAACGCCGACCGCTGCGCCTGAAGCGCCGCGAATGGGCGCTACCCCGGCCTGCGTGCCCGGGGCCGCAGTGGTTCCGGGTGGGTTACTCCGCGCAAAATCGTGCCGTGAACTCGTCGACGATCGCGCGTAGCTCTTCGGTCAGGCGCGCGCGGGCCTGCGCGGCGATGTCGGCGGGCAGGCCGTAGAAGGCCTCCGCGATTCCGCCGGCCATGCAGGCCTGCGTATCGCTGTCTCCGCCGAGCGATACCGCATTGCGAACCGCGTCCTCGTACGAGGTCGAATCGAGGAACGCGACGATCGCCTCCGGAACGCTGCCCTGGCAGGTCACGTCAAAGGCGTAGCCGGGTCGGATGTCATCGACCGTGCGCTGCAGGTCGTAGTCGAAGCGGTGTTCGATCTGCGTGCGTATGCCCTCGCGATCGCCGGTCGTGCGCGCGAGCAACACCGCCAGCGCGACCGCTTGCGCGCCCTTGATGCCCTCCGGGTGATCGTGGGAGATGGCGGCCTGGCGCTCTGCCTCGTGCAGCACGGTGGCGGGGTCGTCGAAGGCGAAGCCCACGGGGGCCACCCGCATGGCGGAGCCGTTGCCGAAGCTACCGTAGGGTTCGGGGTTGTCGTCGCCGAGCCAGCCGATGAACGATCCCCCATAGCCGGCATCCGGATAGCGCCGGCCGAGCGACCACACAGCCGAGCGATAATCCTCGCCATGCAGGATCGCTCGAGCGACCGCGATGCTCAGCACCGAATCGTCGGTGAAGCGGCTGCGCCGCTCGAACAGCGAAAACTCCTTGGTCTTGATCGGGCGCGCCTCGTAGATCGAGCCGATGATGTCGCCGGCAATTGCGCCGAGCATGGTGGGCCTCCTCTTGTGCGTCTGCTGGCCGTCCGCCCGACATCCATCCACGCGGTATCGTGCGGCTCTGCGGGACAGTCGGGCGCACCCCGATAAAACCGTTGCGGCCTAAGGTAGACTGAACCTCCATGGAATTTCATAGCAACCCGCCGCTGACGCTGTACGTGCATCTGCCCTGGTGCGTGCGCAAATGCCCGTACTGCGATTTCAATTCGCACGAGGCGCCCGAGGTGTTGCCCGCCGACGCCTACGTCGACGCGTTGGTCGCCGACCTGGAGCAGGAGCTGCCCGACGTCTGGGGGCGGCCCCTCGAAGCCGTGTTCATCGGCGGCGGCACGCCCAGCCTGTTCCCGCCCGAGGCGATCGACCGTTTGCTGTCGCGCGTGCGCGCCTACTTCAACCCCGACCCGGAGATCGAGGTCACGCTGGAGGCCAATCCGGGCACGTTCGAGGCCGAGCGGTTCGTCGGCTTCCGGGACGCCGGCGTCAACCGCCTCTCGCTGGGCGTGCAGAGTTTCGACGATGCGATGCTCAAGGCCCTCGGTCGGATTCACGACGGCGATGCGGCGCAGCGCGCGCTCGAGACGGCCGTCGCCACGTTCGAGCGCGTGAACGTCGATCTGATGTACGCCCTCCCGGGGCAAAGCGCGGCCCAGGCCGATGCCGATCTGGCGACGGCGCTCGGACTCGACCCGCGGCATGTCTCCTGGTATCAGCTTACGCTCGAACCCAACACGGTGTTCTGGAGTCAGCCGCCTGAACTGCCCGAGGAGGACGCGATCGCGGATATCGAGGCCGCCGGGCACGCGCGCCTCACCGCGCACGATTTCGAGCGTTATGAGATCTCCGCCTGGGCGCGCGGCCGCGCGGCCCGCTCCGATCACAACCTCAACTACTGGTATTTCGGCGACTACCTCGGCATCGGTGCGGGCGCCCACGGCAAGCTCACGCTGCCTGTGGAGAGCGCGATCGAGCGCCGGGCCAAGATGCGCGCGCCGCAGCGCTACCTCGAGACGGCGGCCGGCGCCGAGCGCGTCGCCGATCGCCGCCGGCTGAGCGCGGCCGATGCCGCGTTCGAATTCCTGCTCAACGCGCTGCGCCTGCCGGGCGGTTTCGAGCCGGCCCTGTTCACCGAGCGCACCGGCGTGCCCTTTGCCTGGCTCAAGGGGCCGGCGGGCCAGGCCGCCGAGCGCAGCCTGCTGGTCCACGATGCCGACGGCGTGCGGCCGACGGCGCGCGGGCTGGAGCTGCACAACGACCTCCTGGCCCTGTTCGCGGCCGAGACCGAGTCCTGGGGCGCGGGTCGCGAGGCGGCCGCCAGTCTGCGCATCGTTCCGCAGGGCCCGGCCTGAGATGCTCGAGGAGATCGACGTCGAATGCCCCTATTGCGGGGAGACGTTCACCGCGCTGGTCGACGCCAGTGAGGGCGATAGCCGCTACATCCAGGATTGCGAGGTGTGCTGCTCGCCCATTACTTTCGCGGTTACTGTCGACCCTGAAACGGGCGCCGCGACCGTCGATACCGAGCGAGACGACCTGTAGGCGAGCGATGTGGTGCCTTGTTGAGGCGAGTTCGCATGGGTACAATGACCGGCCTGCCGCGCGCACCCCGCGCACGCATTGCGACGGTACTCCTGAGGATGTAGGGCGATGAAGGCGGATATTCACCCGAGCTACGAAAAGGTCCAGGTGGTCTGCGCCTGTGGCAACAGCTTCGAAACCCGATCGACGCACGGCAGCGACGTGCATGTCGAGGTTTGCGCGAGCTGCCACCCGTTCTTCACGGGCAAGCAGAAGATCATGGATACGGCCGGCCAGGTCGACAAGTTCCGTCGCCGCTACCGGCGCTGATTGGTCCCTCGTGCAGCCAGCCGGACCCTGCGTTCGGCGTTTTAGTGCTGCGAAGCTCCTTGAGGCGCTCCTCGTGGGCGCCTGCTTGTTCCCCGCTTCCGCGTCGAGCGCGCCGGCCGAATGCGCCGCGGAGCGCATCGATGAGCAGGCCGTCGTGGACTCCGTCACCGACGGCGATACCGTGCGCCTGTCAGACGGCCGCCAGGTCCGCATCATTGGCCTCAACACCCCCGAGCTAGGCCGCGACGGCGCGCCCGATGAGCCCTTCGCGCAGGCGGCTCGCCAATCCCTGCAGCGTCTGATCGCGTCCGCCGACGGGCGCGTCGGTCTCCAGATCGGCCGCGAGGCGCGCGACAATTACGACCGCCTGCTCGCCCATCTCTACCTGCCCGACGGGCGTAATATCACCGAACGGCTCCTCGAACGCGGCTACGGCCTGCGCGTGGTCGTGCCGCCCAATCTGGCGCATCAGCGCTGCTATGCGCGCGCCGAAGCGGCGGCGCGCGCCGCGGATCGTGGCGTCTGGACCGAGCCGCGATTCCTTGGCGTACCGGCCGACCGCCTGCCGGCCGACGCCGGCGGCTTTGCCGTGGTCACTGGCCGCATCATCCGCGTGGGCGAGAGCCGATCGGCCTTCTGGCTGGAGCTCGACGGCAAACTGACGCTGCGTCTGCCCAAAAACGATCTACCATACTTCGATGGTGAACCGCAGCGCCGTGAGGGTCAGCGCCTGCGGGTGCGCGGCTGGATCTACCGGGTCGACGATGAGCCGCGCATGAATCTGCGCCACCCGGCCGCGGTCGAATGGCTCAGTGGATGAGCTGAGGAAGCCCGATGTTGCGTCGCCTGAGCAGTCTTGGCCTGTCAATCGCGCTGACGCTGACCGGCTGCGCGACCAATCCGGTCACCGGCGGGCGCGATTTCGTGCTCATGTCCGAGGAGCAGGAGATCGAACTCGGCCGCGATTTCCACCCGCGCATGCTGGAGCAGACGCCGGTCTATGAGAACGAGGCGGTGCAACAGCGGGTGAAGGAGATCGGCCAACGCCTGGCCGAGAACAGCCACCGCTCCGACCTCGATTACACTTTCACCGTCCTCGACAGCCCGGACGTCAACGCCTTCGCTCTGCCGGGCGGCTACGTCTACATTACCCGCGGCATCATGGCCTACTTCAACTCGGAGGCCGAGCTCGCCGGTGTGCTGGGCCATGAAATCGGGCACGTCACCGCGCGCCACGGCGTGCAGCGACATAGCGCTGAGACCGCCTCGTCGCTGCTCGGCGCGCTGCTGATTGCCGGCACGGGGGCTGGCGCGGGCGCGGCCGAGCTGTTTCAGACCGCGCAACTCGCCGCCATCCGCGGGTACGGCCGCGAGCAGGAGCTGCAGGCGGATCGCCTTGGCGCGGAGTACCTCGCGCGTAGCGGCTACGACTCCGAGGAGATGCTCGACGTCGTCGGCGTGCTCGCCGACCAGGAGCAATACGCCATGCAGCAGGCGCGCGACGAGGGACGCGAGCCAAGCGGCTATCACGGCCTGTTTTCCACCCACCCGGAGAACGATGCCCGGTTACAGGAGGTGGTCCGCGCGGCCCGCAAGCATCAGGCCGAGAACCCGCGCACGGCCAGCCGCGCGGAGTATGTGCGCCTGATCGAGGGCATGCCCTTCGGGCCGAGCGCCGATCAGGGCACGGTCGTCGCGCATCAGTTCCTCCATCTTGGGCTCGACGCCTCCGTGCAGGCGCCCCGCGGCTGGACCATCGTCAATCAGCCGCAGCGGCTGATCTTCCAGGGGCCGGACGATGCCGCGATGCTGGTGGCCACCATCGGGCAGGCCGAAGGGCAGCCCGCCCGCGAACTGCTCGCCGAGCGTCTCGACGGCGCCGAGACCTCGGATGCGCGCACGATCGATGTGGGTCCGTACGACGGATTCACGGCGGTTACCATGGCGCGGACGCAGATCGGGCCGCGCCAATTGCGTCACGTCGTGATCCGCAAGGGCGAGCACGCCTGGTTCTTCACCGGCCTTGCGCGTGAGCGCGGGGCCATGCGCGAGTTCGACGACGATTTCCTCGAAATCGCCACCAGCCTGGATCGTCTGGCCCCCGCACAGCGCAAACAGGCGCAGCCGCTGGAAATCGTAGGCTACGATCCCGAGTCCGGCGATACCTATGAGGCCCTGGCCGAGCCGGTCGCCGACCGCCTTGATGACGCCGTGGCGCAACTGCGCCTGCTCAATGGCGACTGGCCCGACGGCCAGCCCGAGCCCGGCCACCCGATCAAGCTGCTGCGCTGAGCGTGCCGGTGTGCGCGACAGTGATTGCGGGCGGGCGCATGATGGGACGATGAGCAGCCCACGCGCCCATCTGGTCGATGCCAGTATCTACGTTTTTCGTGCCTGGCATCGGTGCACACCGGATCGGTTCGATCGCGATGGCGAGCCGGTCCACGCCGTGCTCGGCTTCGCCGCGTTTCTCCTGGAGCTGCTTGAACGCGAGCGCCCGCGCGCGCTCGCGCTGGTGTTCGACGACCGGCGCGAGCATTGCGACCGGCGCGCAATCTACCCCGCTTACAAGTCGGGCCGGCCCTCGGCACCGCCGGAGCTGCGGCGCCAGTTCCAGGACTGCCGCGCGCTGGCGCGTGCCGCCGGTCTGCCTGAATTCGCCAGTCAGCGCGTCGAGGGCGACGACGTCCTCGCCACCCTGGCGGCGAATCCGCGCCGCCAGGGTTGGCGCCATACCGTGATCAGTGGCGACAAGGATCTGGCGCAGCTGGTGCGTACGGGCGACGAATGGTGGGACTACGAGCGCGACCGGCGCCTGGACATGCGGGGCATCCGCCGCAAATTCGGCGTTGCGCCGCACCAGATCCCCGACCTGCTCGCTCTGGCCGGCGATCCCGGCGACAGCATCCCGGGCGTACCGGGCGTCGGCCGGCCGACCGCGGCGCGACTGCTGCGCCGGTGGGAAGATCTCGACGGGGTCTTCGCCAATCTCGACCGTGTCCGGGTAATGCAATTTCGCGGCGCGCCGCAGGTGGCCGCGCGTTTGCGCGAGTACGAGGCGACGGTCCGCATGGCACGGCGCCTGACGGGTGCGCTGCACGCGGAGGGTCTGCCGGAGACGCCAGAGGCACTGATCCCGGCCGAGCCGGACCGTGACGCATTGGAAGCGCTGTTCGCGCGCCTAGGATTCACCGACGACGAGCGCCGCCGCTGGACGCGCGTGCTGGACGCCGGCGTACCCGCCTGATTGCCTCGAATCTGAGCTGTCCCGGATGCCGGCTTCATCAAGGCTACGACGCTTCCAACAGCGTGCTCGTCGTTGCAAGGAGCCGCCAGGCGACGAAGCAATCCAGCGACGAGGTGCGTCGCGGCCGCGCGGTTCGCCTCCGGTTCGCGCGGACGCTCCGGGCCACTACAATCGAGCCCTCATGAGCGAATCCTTGCCCGAAATCGGCCTGATCGTCGTTGGCGACGAGATCCTTTCCGGACGTCGTGTCGACCGTCATGTGGCCGCCGCTATCGAGCGACTGGCCGCGCGCGGTTTGGCGCTGACCTGGGCGCGTTACGAAGGTGACGACGAGGGGCGCCTGGCGGGCGTACTACGCGAAACCATGGCGACCGAGGCGCTGGTGTTCTGTTGCGGCGGCATCGGCGCCACGCCCGACGACGTCACGCGCCAGGCCGCCGCGGCTGCGAGCGACCGGCGCCTGCTGCATCACCCGGAAGGCTGCGAGATCCTGCGCGAGCGCTTCGATGATCACCTCACCGAGCACCGCCTGCGCATGGTGGAATTCCCTGAGGGGGCGGTGCTCATCCCCAACCCGGTCAACCGCATCCCCGGCTTCCAGCTCGAGCACCACTGTTTCGTGCCCGGCTTCCCACGCATGGCCTGGCCAATGCTCGAGTGGGTGCTCGACGTGCGCTATCCGCAACTCACGCGCGAGCCGCCGGTCAGCCGTGCCGTGCGCGTACGCGCACGCGAGGGCGACCTGATCGCTATGCTCGAGCGGCTCGGGGCCGAGCATCCCGCCGCGCGCTTCTCCAGCCTCCCCGAGATGCGCGACCGGGGCTATGTGGTCGAGTTGGGCGTGAGCGGTCCGGCCGAAGCGGTCGAGCCGGCCTTCGCCGCCCTGGAGGCGGCCCTGGAGCGCGCGGGGATCGGGCCGTCCGAGGAGGGCGAGTGAGTACGAAACCGTCTTGCCGGGTGAGGACCAAAGGCGTAGTAGTGGATCCCCACTGACCGTGCCGGGGATTCCGGCGGGGAGGAAATGCGATGGCGACCGATGGCATCCTGCCGCAAGGCGAGGGGCTGCGCCGCGCCGCGCACTGGCTCAACGAGACCGAGGGCTACACGCTCGAGGGCGTGGAAGAAGCGAGCTGCCGGTTCAACCTGTCGCCGGAAGAGGAGCAATTCCTCATCGAGACATTCCTGCCCGGTTCCGCTCCCGAATCGGAGTAGGCCCGTCGTCGTGTGAGCAGGGGCAGGTTGCAGACCCGCCCCTACCGGTCTCGCGCGAAACTGCGATCTGGAGGTGCCCTTGTCGCACCGGGTATTCGTCTACGGCACGCTGCAGTTTCCCGCGATCATCGCGGCCGTGATGGGCCGAACGCCCGTCGGCACCGCGGCGACGCTCGACGGCTACGCGCGCTACGCCGTCAAACGCGCGCCGTATCCCGCCATTGTCCCAAGTCCCGGGGAGCAGGTGCGCGGACTGTTCATCGGCGAGATCGGCCCGGCTGAGCTGGCGTGCCTCGACGATTTCGAGGGCGAGCTATACCGGCGCGAGCCGGTCACCGTCACGACCGACGACGGCGACGAATTCGAGGCGTATGCCTACGTCCTGCGTCGCCGGTTTCGCGCCAGTCTGGCGGACGCGCCCTGGGACGAGCAGGACTTCGCCGCCCGCTGGCACGATCCCTACGTGCGGGCCTGCCGCGCGGGTGGCGAGCCGGGCTGAACGGTGGCCCATTACCGGCGCTGATACCCGCGGTTCGCCGTATTGCCTGCGTTGGGCTGTCGGGCTGAAGCCCGACCTACGTCAGCAATAGAAGCGGCGCCGCTGTGGCGCTTCCGCAGTAGGCGCCGGATTTCTTACACAGTCTCTTCAGCCCGACCGAACCGGCGCCGCGCTGTCCGTCTCCGACCGGGCTAAAAGCCCGATCTACGTCGATAGCCACTCCGTGCGATCTCGCTACCAGGGCAGCGTCTCGCCGTTGGCGTGCCGGAACTCCCCGCTCGTTTCCGGCCCGAGTTCGTCGATACGTTCGACCAGCATGCGCGCCGCATCCGGGGCGTCGACCTGTCCGCGGCCGCCGGTCATCTCCGTGCGCACGGCGCCCGGATGCAGGATGCCGACCGAGATCCCGCGCGGCGCGAGGTCGACCGCCAGCGATTTGCCGCCGGCGTTGAGCGCCGCCTTCGACATGCGATAGCCGTAACGCCCGCCCGAGTCATTGTCGTCGATCGAGCCCATGCGGCTCGTGATCAGCGCGACCTTCGAGCCCTGTTTGAGGCGGTCCGCGAACATGCGCGTGACCAGCAACGGACCAATCGCGTTGACCTCATGTTGACGCTTGAGCTGATCGATCGCGTGGGGTTGGTCGAGACTGTCGAAATCCTCGTCGGTGAGAATGCCGGCGTTATTGATCAGCACGTCGATGTGCGGCGCATCCTCCGGCCAGGCACAGGAGCGCAGGGCCTCGATCGAAGTGACCTCCACGTTCTCGACAATCTGCGCGCCCGTTGCCTGCAGCGCCTCGCTGGCCTTGCGGCACAGCGCGATCACGCGGTCCCCGCGCTCGGCGAAGATACGTGCCATCTCCAGGCCGATGCCGCGATTGGCGCCGGTGATCGCGATGGTGTGTCCCGCCATGTCCGTCTCCATGTCTGCCGATTGGTTCGCTCAGTGTAATAGCCCCGCGCGTGGCGGAAGCAAGCCCGGGAGGTCGGGTCGTCCCGCGGCGGATCCGGGCGCCCCACAGGACGGCAGAGCAGCACGCTATAATCGCGCCAACATATAACGTATGCACGGAGCGCCACGGCCATGATCGCACGCTGGCTCAAAAGGATTGGACTGACCCTCGTGGTCCTCGTGATTGTGGTCGTCGGCGCCGTCGCCGCGGCGCTGCTTCTGGTCGATACCGAGGCGCTGAAGAGCCGCATCGAGGGCCGCGTCCTCGCCGAGACCGGCCGCGAGCTGAACATCGAGGGTCCGCTGGAGATCTCCGTCTTCCCCTGGGTGGGGTTCGAACTCGGCCCCACCCGCCTGGCCAACGCGCCGGGCTTCGGCGAACGCGATTTTGTCGCCCTGAACCATGCCGAACTGCGCGTGCGAGTACTGCCGCTGCTGCAGCGCGAGATCGTGCTCGATACCGTCGTGCTGCACGGCGCGCGGGTGAACGCGGCGCGTAACGCCCAGGGGCGTACCAACTGGGCCGATCTGCTCGAACGTCAGGGAGCCGCTGGCGAAGAGGAAGAGACCGCGCGGCCCGAATCTCCGCCGGCCGAAAGTCCGGCCGCGCCCGCGGCCAACGAAGGCCCGGCTCTGCAATTCCGGGTGGAGGGCGTGGATCTGCGCGACGCGCGCCTGAGTTGGCGTGATGCCCAGAACAATCGCGAGCTCGTGTTCGACGACCTCGACCTGAGCACGGGCGCGCTCGCGCTCGACCGGCCCGCCGACATCCATCTGACCGGCACGCTGCGCGCCGATAACGCGCTCGTGGTTGCCGTCGAGACGCGCGCGCGCGTGCAGTACGATCTCGCGACGCAGGTCGGCACCGTGCAGGGACTGACCATCGATCTCGCCGCGCAGGGCCCGGGCCTGCCGCCCGGCACGAGCGCGAGTCTGGGCGCCGACCTGCAGTTCGATCTGGCGGACGGGACCGCGACCGTGGACCCGCTTACGCTGACCGCGATGGATACGCTCACGGGCGAGGGCGCTACGCACGTGCGCTTCGGCGACGGTACGCCTTCGTTCTCCGGTAATTTCGCGATCGCGCCATTCAGCCCGGCGGAGTTGATTGAAGCCGCCCACGGGACGCTGCCCGAACGCGCCGATTCGAGCACCTTGCAACATGCGGACCTCGCCCTGAGCTTCCGCGGGACCAACGAAGAGATCACCCTCGAGCCGCTCGAGGTGGGGCTGGACGACACCGCGATCTCCGCGCGCGTCCATGCGCGCTTCGCGCAGATGCCGCGGGTCGAGCTCGGTATGAACGTCAACGCGATCGACCTCGACCGCTATCTTCCGCCCGAGGGAGAGGGTGAGGACAGCAACGAGTCGCAATCCGGGGGCGGACCGGACGAAACCAGCGATGCGGAGCCGTCGGATCCAATCGCGAACCTGCCGACAGAGGCCCTGCAGGGCCTGGGCGCCCACGCGCGGCTTGATGTGGGGCAGCTGTCATGGCGCGAGCTGACCATGGACGATGTGCGGCTCGAGGCGAACCTTGGAGACGGCGTGCTCGATCTCACTCGCGCCGACCTGGGCGTGGCCGGCGGACGGGTCAGTGCGACCGGTCAGTTCGACGCGCGCGATGCGGAGAACCCCGCGGCGCAGGTGAATGCGGAACTGGCGGGTCTGCAGTCCGAGCCTCTGCTCGCGGCGTTTCTCGACAACCCCCTCATCTCCGGCCGCCTCAATGCCCAGGCGCAGCTCTCCGCGGCCGGCCCCAACCTCGACGCCTGGACGCGCTCGCTCAATGGCAACCTGGCCACGATCTTCCACGATGGCGCCATCCGGGGGCTGAACGTCCCCCAGCGTCTGCGCATGGCCGCGGCGCGCCTGCGCGGCGACGAACTCGCGCAGGCCTCCGAATCGCGCGCCACGGATTTCTCCTCGCTCTCGCTCAGCGCGGCCATCGAGGAGGGCGTGGCACGCTCGGACGATCTCGACCTGCGTGCACCACTGGTGCGCGCCAGCGGTGAGGGCTGGGTGAACCTGCCCGAGCGCACGCTGGATTACACCGCGCGCGTGCTCGTGACCGGCACCCTCGAAGGTCAGGGTGGTGAGACCGGTCCGGACCTGCGCGGTCTCGAGGTGCCGTTGCGCCTGAGCGGGCCGTTGAACTCGCCGGAGATCGAGCTGGCCATTGCCGAGGGTCTGCGCGACCGCGTGGAGCAGGAAGTCGAGCAGGAAAGCGAAGAGGCCGAGCAGCGCGCCAGGGAGGAGATCGAGGAGGAGACCGAAAAGGCGCGCGATCGCATCGAGGAGGAGCTGCGCGAAGGCCTGGACGGTCTGTTCGAGTGAGTGACGGACGCGACGTCGCCGAACGCGTGCTCGCCTGGTACGAGCGCCATGGGCGCCACGACCTGCCGTGGCAGCGGCCGGCCAGCCCCTATCGGGTGTGGATCTCCGAGATCATGCTGCAGCAGACACGGGTGGAGACCGTGCGTCCGTACTTCGAGCGATTCATGGAGCGCTTCCCCGATGTAGCCACGTTGGCGGCCGCGGACGTGGGCGAAGTCCTCGAACATTGGGCCGGGCTGGGCTACTACGCGCGAGCCCGCAACCTGCATCGCGCCGCTCAGCGCATGGCGGACGAACACGGTGGGTCGGTACCGGCCGATTACGACGCGCTGATCGCGCTACCGGGCATCGGGCGCTCCACGGCCGGGGCGATCCTCAGCCTGGCTGGCGGCCAGCGCCAGGCGATCCTCGATGGCAACGTCAAGCGCGTGCTGGCGCGCCACATCGGGCTCACCGAGTGGCCCGGCGGCACCCAGGCGCAGAAGCGGCTGTGGACGGAGGCCGAGGTGCGCACGCCGCGCGCCCGGGTGGCCGAGTACAACCAGGCGATGATGGACCTGGGTGCTACCGTCTGCCTGCGTCGGCCGCGCTGCGAAGCCTGTCCCGTCCGCAGCGATTGTCGTGCCTACCGTGACGAGGTAACGGACGCCATCCCGGCACCGAAACCCCGGCGCGCCGTGCCCCAGCGCGAGACCGTAGCGCTGGTGCTGCAGCGCCCATCGGACAGAGCGATCCTGCTGGAGCGCCGCCCCCCGACCGGAATCTGGGGTGGGCTCTGGTCGCTGCCCGAGTTCGACGACGAGGAACGGCTGCAGCAATGGCTGGCGGCCCGGTTGGGCGATGTGCCCGCCGAGGCGCTCGCGGCGGTCGAGCACGCGTTTACGCATTTCCGCCTGCGCATTCACCCCCGGCGCGTGTTCATGGAGCCGCCCGCAGCGATCGCCGAGGCCGATGCGCACGGCTGGTATGCCGCCGATATGGCGCCCGGGGGACTGCCGGCCCCCATCCGCCGGCTCGCCGACCGACTGGTCCGCTCCACGCTCGGTTGACGTTACCGCCCGCGAACGGTGTAATACGCGCTCCTAGCCCGGTGCCCATCGGGTTGTACGTCTGGCCAGGTAGCTCAGTCGGTAGAGCACGCGACTGAAAATCGCGGTGTCGGCAGTTCGATTCTGTCCCTGGCCACCATTTCCCCCTCCTTCCTGTGACGTGACGTTCCAAGCATAACTTTGCCGTTTGGCAGGGTTATGTTTCTAACTAAAACGCGCGCAAGACAATTGCCTTCAACTCGCCCAGTCACAACGGGTCGGGGCATGCCCGCTGACGGGGCATGGCTGTAGCGGTGGGTCGTTCACTGGCACGTCAAGGCGCGCGAGGGCGCCGTGCGCCAGCCTGTGCTCCAGATGCTACTCGGGCTCGGCGACCTGCAGGGACAGCCTCGACAGCACTTCACGCGAGGCGAAACCATCGGCGATCATGTCCTGGCTCTTCTGGAAACGCCGGATCGCTTGGCGCGTCTGTGGACCGCTGACGCCGTCGGCCGGGCCGGGCTCGAACCCACGCTCGGCCAGCCGCTCCTGCAGTGCCATGACCTGGTCGCGCCGCAGCGGAGGGGCGTCTTCCGGGGGCGGATTGGCGAGGCCCGCACGGCCGGCGAGTCGGTCGGCCAGGTGCCCCACGGCTACCGCGTAGAACTCCGAGCGGTTCCAGCGCAAGATGGTATGGAAGTTGTCGTAGACCAGGAACGCGGGACCCTCGTGCCCGGCGAGCACGAGCAATGAGGTGTCGACGTCGGCGTCCGAGAGCTCATGCCCATAGGCGGTGCGCACGCCGTGGCGCTTCCATTCGGTCAGCGGCCGCGGCTCGTAGCCGGCGAGTTCGTAGGGGAAGTCCGGCGGCAGCAACACTTCCCGGCCCCAGCGCCAGCCACTCTCCCAGCCCACCGCTCGCAGGAAGTTGGCGGCCGAAGCCAACGAATCCGGCACGCTGCCCCACAGGTCCCGCTGCCCATCGCCATCGTGGTCGACCGCGTAGCGTACGAACACCTCGGGCATGAACTGCACGTGGCCCATCGCGCCGGCCCACGATCCCTTGAGATCGTCGGGCTCGAGCGGACCTTCATCGAGGATGCGCAGTGCCGCTAGTACTTGCTCGGCGTAGTAGTCGCTGCGGCGCTGGTCGCAAGCCAGCGTGGCGACCGCGTCAAGGATGGGCGTGCGCCCGGTGTAGGAGCCGAAGTCGGTCTCCAAGCCCCAGAAGGCGACCAGATAGCGCGGTGGCACGCCGTATTCGCGATAGAGTGCGTCGAGCAGTGTCTTGTGCTCCTCGATCAGCGCGCGGCCTTGCTCCACGCGGGCGTCCGTAACGCGGCGCCCGAGGTAGTCGGCGAGGGTGGTGGTGAACTCCGGCTGGTCCCGGTCGAGCTCGAGCACCTGCTCGATCGGCTCCACCGCCGCCAGCGCATCGGCGGACACGCCATGGTCGGTCGCGCGCTCCCGCAGGTCGGCGAGGCAGGAGGCGAAGCCTTCGTCGGTCAGGGCCTGTGCGCCGCTCGGACCGGCAAGAGCGAGGCACAGCGCCCATCGCAGGGGGTATCTCACGGTCATGTGCTCCGGTGCGCGCAGCGCTTGGGGACTTCCGGCAGCATACAGCCGGATGGCGCGCCTGCCAGCCCCAGCGGTGTCCCCAATTTCGGGCGTGATCGCCAAATCCGGCCGCCCGCGAGCCGGAGAATCCCCGGACAGATCACCTCGATCGCTCGACGTGCCCGCTTTTCTGGCGGGCGTCCGAAATGACCCGTTGCATGGATCCACGGACGTCCAGCGGCCAGTAGCGCGAGTAATGCCAGCACTACCGCGGCTGCGCGAGGTCCTACGTACTCAAAGCAATCGTGTCGCTTCACCGACCGGAGCGTCTTCACAGACGCGCGCTGCTTTCGATAGCCTCCCCAGTTCGCTCCGTGCATCTCAAGGCGCCCGTGTCTTGGGCAGCCCGGCCTACCGAGTGCAACGGCTCGAAGAGGATCCGGGAATGGAAAAACTCGTTCGCAAGGTCAAGCTGCACGTCGACGTGCATTTCGGGGCGGAGTCCGATCCTGCCCAGCTGATTGCGGTCTCCAACCTCCGTCTGAACACCACCGAAGCGCCTCGCCTATGGCTCATGCTGGATACGGCACCGAGTCTCCGAACAGCGCGAAAGCAGGAGGGGATGCACCGCCAGGCCCACGCATGGGCGCAGTCACCGGAGTCCCTCCGGTCCGTCGAAATGCCCGCCGTCGTGGAAGATTTGTGGGACGCCCAGCAAGATCGGGCGGAAGAGGCCGAGTGGTACCTGCAGGTCGAGATGCCCGGCTACGGGAGCTACTCGTATCGCGTGCAGCCCGACTTCGAGGCATCGGTGGTCACGTTCCTCGTCCACGAGTTCCTCGGCGATTGTGCTGACGGAGGCCGGCATACGGTGGACACGGGGCCGCCGTAGCGGAGGCGGTCGGCGCTGCAGGCCCGCCACGAGGGACTTCACCCCTTGACCCGCGGCTGGTATTTTCCGGCCCTCGCGCTGGCGCCGGACGGGCGTGCGCAGCATCCCGCCGCCGCCTCCGATCGAGCCGTCTCGCCACCGTCCTCGCGCCAGCAGCCATCGCCTCGTGCTCGCTGGTTGCCCGAACACCGAGCTCGAGTCGTCCGGCCCCACGGGCGTGATCCCGTCCGGCATGGCGAGTCGTTCGCTGGAGAGTCCATGAGTGCTGATCCCCGACCGAGCGCAGGGAGCGCCGAAGACGAAGAGCGCGCCCGGCTTGCAGACGTGCAGGCGCGATTGCGTCGCGCTGTGGAGGCAACGGAAGTCCGGATCGATGACTACGCCCAAGACATCGAAGAGCAGAAGACGTACCTGTCCGAGAACCGTGACGAGATGGATCACGTCGAGAAGATCGCGTCGCGGGAGTCCATCGATCAGTCCGTGCGCAGCGGCAATTTTCTGTTCGACAAGAAGATGCGGCTGCAGAAGCTGGAGCGCTCACCGTACTTCGGCCGTTTCGACGTGGTCCGTACCCCCGCGAGGGACGCTGAGCCCATCTACATCGGGATTCACCACTTCTTCGACGACGCGGCGCGCGAGAATGTCGTCTACGACTGGCGCGCGCCGATCGCGACCCTTTTCTATGACTACGAGACGGGGCCTGCTCGCTACTCCACTCCCGAGGGTGAGGTCGACTGCGAGATCGCGCTGAAGCGCCAGTTCCGGATTCAGGGCGGCGAGATGGCCCTGATGATCGACAGTGAGGTCAACGTCGTCGACGACGTGCTCCAGGAAGAGCTCAGCCGCTCGTCCGACGAGGGCATGAAGAACATCGTCGCGACTATTCAGCGCCATCAGAATACGATCGTGCGGGATGAAGAAGCGCACGAGCTGATCATCCAGGGTGTTGCGGGCTCGGGTAAGACCTCGATCGCGCTGCACCGCATCGCTTTCCTGCTTTACCGATTCAAGGACACGCTTTCCTCGGAAGACATTCTGATCATCTCGCCGAACCGGGTGTTTGCCGACTATATCTCGAACGTTCTTCCGGAGCTCGGCGAGGAGCAGGTCAACGAGACGGTCATGGAGGCCGTCGCCGACGAACTGCTCGAAGGGCAATACCGCTTCCAGACCTTCTTCGAGCAGACCGCTGAACTATTGGACAAGGGCGACGAGGCGATGAAGCAGCGCCTCGAGTACAAGGCCTCCCCGGAGTTTCTCCGGCAACTCGATCGCTACGCCGAACACGTCGAGCGCACGCAGTTCGAGTCCGAAGATGTCTGGATCGCCCGGCGCATGGTCCCTGGCTGGCTGCTCGACGAGATCTTCCGCAAGCACCGGTCCATGCCGATGTCCGAGCGCGTTCGCCAGGTGGCGCGCGAGGTCGAGCAGAAAGTCGGTATCGAGTACAACTACGACCTCATGCCGGAGGATCGGCGGGAGCTCAAGGCGAAGATCGAGAAAATGGTGCGCCGGTCGACGCTGCGCGAGACCTACAAACGCTTCTACGAATGGCTGGGCACGCCGGAGCTGTTCAAGACGGCGAAGAACAGCCGTCTGGAGTACGCCGACGTATTTCCGTTGATCTACCTCAAGATGAAGCTGGAGGGTGTGCGCTCGCCTTACAGACGAGTAAAGCACCTACTGATCGATGAGATGCAGGACTACACGCCGGTTCAATACGCCGTGCTGGCGAAGCTCTTCAGCTGCAAGAAGACGATCCTCGGCGATGCCAATCAGGCCGTGAATCCGTACAACGCCTCCACGGCGGAGCAGATCCGGCATGTGTTACGCCAGTCTACTTGCGTCACGCTGAACAAGAGCTATCGCTCCAGTTACGAGATCACGCAGTTTGCTCAGCGCATCTGTCCCAACCCCGACCTCGAGGCGATCGAACGACACGGCGAGGAGCCCCGCGTGATTGGGTACGGCTCTCGAGCCAAGGAGATCGAGGCCACCCGCGATGAACTCGCGGCGTTCGGTCGGTCAGGTCTCAACACGCTTGGGATCGTCTGCAAAACGCAGAAGCAGGCTCGTCGGGCGTATGACGCCCTGGAGGCTGCAGATTTCCCTTTGCTCCTTCTCACCGAGGGGAGCAGCTCATTCAGTCAGGGTGTGGTCGTATGTACCGCGCACATGGCCAAGGGATTGGAATTCGACCAGGTTCTCGTGCCCGAAGTCAGCGCGAAGAACTACTGCTCGCAAATGGACCGGAATCTCTTGTATGTGGCCTGTACCCGCGCCATGCACCGGCTCGTGCTGACGTATACGGGGGATATGACACCTTTCCTGGTCGAGTAGCGTGGGCGCGGGGATGCCTTCGTAGAAGGTGCGTACCCGTCAGCTACGCCAGTTCCGCAACAGGCCGTGTTACGGGATTAGTCCGAGTCTGAATCAAACCCGGGGCTAGTGTCCCGTTGCAGATGGGTTCGCCCGGGTGTTGCCCGAAATCGCGGATACCCGCAGCAAGCCGCACGCCGTAGAATGCTCTGGCGCTGTTCCTTTGGAGGCGTTCTCATGCCCCCTACCGCGAATGACGGCCCGCGAGGATCCTGTAGCGGCCGAGATACGGCTACGAGCATCACGCTCGAACAGCTGAGCAAGGCTGCTCGACGGATCAACTCCACCCGTGGCGTCGGGCCGACGCTCGAGGCAATCGCCGAGGAAGCCCGCAGTCTGGTTGGGGCACACCAATCCGTGGCCAGCCTCACCATCGGCCACAACTGGGCTCAACGAAACAGTGCGGTGTCGTTATCCGAGACTTACGCCGCGTGGCGGGATTACGCCACGCCCCCCGACGGCTCGGGCATCTATTCGCTCGTGTGCGAAACCAACCGCCCGATGCGCCTAACGCAGGCGGAGCTGGAGGCGCACCCCAGATGGCGGCGGTTTGGCTCCGAGGTGGAACATCACCCCCCAATGCGTGGCTGGCTGGCAGCGCCCTTCGTCGGGCGCCGCGGCGAGAACATCGGATTGGTCCAACTCTCCGACAAACACGACGGCGCGGATTTCACCGAGCACGACGAGAATGTGCTGGCACAGCTGGCCGAAATCGCCGCGATCTCGGTGGAAAATGCCCGACTCTATGAGGCCGCCCAGAAGGCGCGGGCCGAGAGTGAGCATCGACTGCGGGAGGCCCAGGCCGAGCGAACCCAGCTCGCCGAGATCTTTCGTAACGCTCCCTCGTTCATGTGTGTCCTGAGTGGATCCGAGCACGTCTTTGAGCGGGCGAACGATCACTTCATGGCGCTTGTCGGCCACCGGTGCTTAGTCGGCAAACCCATGGCGGAGGCATTGCCCGAGATCGAGGGTCAGGGGTTCCTCGAGCTTCTCGATCATGTATTCCATACGGGAGAAACGTTCGTTGGCCGCGATGTATCGATAGTCCTGGCGCCTCCGGCCGATCAGCCGAAGACAGAGGCCTACGAGACTCGCTGGATTGATTTCGTCTATCAGCCCGTCCGGAGCGTCGAAGGCACGGTAACCGGGATCTACGTCCAAGGTGTCGATCTCACGGATCGCAAACGCGTCGAGCAAGCCCTGCGTGAGAGTGAACAGCGACTGAAGGAGATCAACGCCTCGCTCGAGGAACGCGTCGCTGAACGTACGGCGGAGCTCGAAGAGCGCGCCGCGCAGCTGCGTGCACTGGCCGCCGAACTCACCCAGGCGGAGCAACGCGAACGCCGCCGCATCGGCGATATCCTGCACGATAGCCTCCAGCAGCTACTCGTCGCCGGTCGGATTCAGCTCAGCTCGTTGGCGAACGGGGTGACGGACGAGCAGGCCGCACAAGGAATCAGCAGGGTCGATGACTTGCTGGTTCAAGCCATTGAGGAGTCGCGGTCGCTCACCGCGGGACTCATCCCACCCGTGCTCTACGATGCGGGCCTTACCGCGGCCCTCGGCGCCCTTGGACGCTGGATGGAAGCGCAGCAGGGTCTCCGAGTGGAGGTATCCGCGTCGTCCCTAGCCGAGCCTGGCGGCGAAGATCTGCGCGCGCTGCTGTTCCAGTCTGTACGGGAACTGCTCTTTAACGTGGTCAAGCACGCCGGGACCGACGGCGCCGAGGTGTCCCTTCGCCGGGTCGACGGGATCATCGAAGCGGCCGTGGCCGACGTCGGCCGGGGCTTTGATGCGAAGAGCGCCCTATCGAACGCGCAGGATCGCTTCGGGCTGTTCAACATGCGCGAGCGCATGGCGTGGCTTGGCGGCGAGATGACCATCGATTCGGTACCCGGTAAGGGTACCCGTGTAGCACTGAGGGTTCCGGACGATAGTGGTCACGGCAAGGAAGCCCTCGCGCATACAAGTGACAAGGGTATCGGCGTTGTGGACGACGATTCGCGCCACTACACGGACGAACCGCCGGCTCGAACAACGACGAGAACGGTAGTGCTGGCCGACGATCACGCGATCGTGCGCAAGGGGCTGGTCAACGCGCTCGCGGGAGAGCCGGATATAACGGTGCTCGGCGAGGCCGCTAATGGTCAGGAAGCCGTGGAGGTCGTCCGTCGCGTTCGACCCGATGTCGTCGTGCTGGACGTGACCATGCCCGGGATGAGCGGTATCGAAGCCGCGCGCGCGATTACCACCGAGCATCCCGGAATTCGCGTGGTGGGGCTTTCAGTGCATGAGTCGGCCGATCTGGCGGAGGCGATGGAAAAGGCGGGGGCCGTGGCATACGTCAATAAGGCAGAAGCCTCCGAAAGCCTACTCGCGGCCATCCGCGGAGAAAAACCCATATAGCGATACTGCCGTGGAGGCATGTGTTGGTGCCTCAGCGAGGCGAGGTGCGCATCTCGCGGATCGGCTCGGCGCGCGATGGGCTCCTCCCGGAGCGGAGCGGCTTGCAGTGAGTCACCCTATCCATGGGGTTGGCCAATCGTCGTGCGCGGTGGCCCCGAACGGGGCTGGCAACTATTCTGCGTGGAGTCTCCAGGGATCAGCGGACAGGATGCCCCACGTCAAACATGGAAGCCCCGATCCCGTCCCAGCCTCCCATTGCGCCCGCAGGGCGCCTCGCCACGGGCGGGCTGCTCGCGGCGTATTTCGCCGTAGCCACCTGGGGCGCCGAGCTGCTCGGTGCGGCGAATGCGCCCGCGCCATTGATCTGGCCTGCCGCCGGCATCGGCCTGGCGCTCGTGCTCACGCGCGGCCTACGCGTGTGGCCGTTGATCTTCCTCGTGTCGGTGCCCGCGGGGATGCTCAGCACGTATGACGGGGGTGTAACGCTGGCCCAGGTCGGTGGCGCGCTGATTAATGGTGTGGCGGCCACGGTGGAGCCCGTGCTGGCCGCGTGGCTCATCTGGCGCATGACAGGCGAGGATTATCTGGCCCGCGCCGGCCCTTTCCTCGTCGCGATGCTGGTCGCGGCGCCTGTGGCCTGCTTCGTAGGCGCGGTCCCGCTGGTGCTGGGGCAATGGGTGGGCGGCCTGGTGACGACCCACTCCTGGATCGGGTGGAGCGCTACCTGGCATGCCGCGGCCTTGTCCGACTGGATGGGACTGCTGGCGCTGGCGCCGCCGTTCGTGTTGTGGCTGGCGCGTATGCAGCTGGATCTCGGGCTGCGCGAGGCCGGCGAACTCGCCGCGCTGGCCGGCGTGACCACGCTGGTGCTGCTGATGCCGGCCCCCGAACAGGCACGCTACCTGCTCGTCGCAGCGCATCTGGCGATCGCGATGCGCGTGCCGGTGAAGTGGGCCGCGACGGCCGTCGGACTCACCTCGGTGGTGTATTTGTCCCTGAGTACGCTGGAGCTGCGCATGGCGAATCCGCAGGATTTTCACGTCTACTTCCTGCGCGACGTCGTGTTCGCATTCACACTCAATGTCGCGACCTACGTCACGGCGCTGTTGCGGGCGGAGTCGGACGAGCGGCGGACGCGGGCCGAGGATCTGGCGCGCGAACTCAGCAGCGCAGAGCACCGCGAGCGCCAGCGGATCGCCCAGGTGCTGCACGATCACCTGCAACAACTGCTGGTCGCCGCGAACATGGCGGTCGCGCGCTTGCGCGGCGGGGAAGTCGCAGCCGGCGAGCGGGCCGACGCGCTGATTCGCGAGGCCATCGGCAACGCGCGCACTTTGTCGGTGGAACTGCATCCACCCGTGCTCGATACGCTCGGGCTGGCGGCTGCCATGCGCTGGCTCGGCGAGGAGGCACGCGACCGGCATGGCCTCGACGTGCAGGTCGAGACGGATGAGTCCTCGGACGCGGAACTCCCCGAGATCGCCTCATTCGTTCTGCAGGCGACTCGCGAACTGCTGCTGAACGTCGTCAAGCATGCCGACAGCGATACCGCCTGGTTGCGTTTGCGGCGCACATCCTCATGGCTCGAGGTGGAGGTGGAGGACCGTGGCGCGGGCGTCCACCCGGACCAGCTTACGCAGACCAATTCGGGGCACTATGGTCTGGCCAACATCCGCCAGCGCGTGGAGTTGCTCGGCGGCCGTTTCGACGTCGCCTCCAACGGTGGTTGCCGTATCCGGTTGCGGCTCCCGTTGAGGCGTACTGGCCGGCGCGGCAAAGGCTGGCGCCGGCGGCGTGCTCGGACGCGCCGGTTGGGCACTAGGCGAGATGCGTAGCCAGTTGTCCTCGTGGTTGTGACTTCCTCGAATCGCGAGGGCACGTCTTGGACGACATGGGGGCCGTCACACGGCGCGTCCGCCCGTTTCGTGGCAATCTGTGAACGCACTCTTGTGACCGCCGCTATAGGTCAGTCGGCGGATGGTCGCCAGCATCTCTTCTCCATTCCCTGATTTGGCGAGGAAGCCCGCCGCGCCCGCCTCGCGCATCATGTCATCCGTGGCGAGGTTATCCTGAACCGACAATCCGATGACGATGGCCTCGGGCCACCGGCGACAGATCCGATGCGTGGCCTCGACGCCGTTCATGCCTGGCATGTTGACGTCCATCAGCACTACGTCCGGCATCCGCTGCTGGAACAGTCCAACGGCCTCGGCGCCATCCCCGGCCTCGCCGACGACTACCAGTTCGGCGTGCGACTCGAGCAGCTGCGCCAGGCCTTGGCGTACCACGACATGATCATCGACCAGCAGCACCCGGGTGCAATGGCTTGATGCATCGGCGGGGACCAATTGCGCATGAGCCGCCTGGAACTCTCTGGGGGCGCCAGAGTCACTGAGATCCGTGACCGGTAACGCGAGTTCGATTCGCGTGCCCCAGGTGGGTGCGGACTCGATCTGAAGGTTGCCGCCCAGGGCGGCCAGCCGTTCGCGGATACTGAACAGGCCGAATCCGGTGCCATGAGGCGTGGGCGTGTCGATGGTTTCGGGATCGAAGCCCGCGCCTCGATCGCACACGGCTACGTGCAGATGCTTCTGTTCGTGTCGAATCGAGATGGTGGCTCGATCCGCGTCTGCGTGCTTGGCGGCGTTGATCAGCAACTCGCGGCAGGTCTCGAATACGAACACCTTGGCATCTTCTGCGAGGGCGGGGTTCGCGTCGCCGGAGTCCAGCGCTACGTGCATGAGATAACGACGTTCGATGTCCGAAGCCAGGCCACGAAGTGCCGCGATCAGACCATCCTCGTACAACGCCGCGGGCCTTAGCTGGCGGGTCAGATCCCTGGACGTGGCCATGATCTCGTCCAGCAGGTCTTCCGTGGTGCCGATCGCGTCGATCGCGGTCTGGTCGTATACCCGCGACCGGCATTGCTTGAGTTGGATCCTACCTGCAACGGCCGATTGCTGTAGGTCGTCGTGCAACATGGCGGCGAGCCGTCGGCGTTCACGCTGTTCGGCGGTGGTGAGCTCGATGGCCAAGCCGCGCAAGCGCTCTGCCTGGCGCTGCAGTTCGTGGGTGCGTTCGTCGACCCGTTGCTCGAGCGAGTGGTTCAGCTCCCGTAGTCGCGCCTCAGACTCACGCAACGCGTCTTCAGCGCGCCTGCGCTCGGTGATATCGCTGGCGGTGCCAAACCATTCGGTGATTTCGCCGTCTTCATCGAGTACCGCAATGGCGCGCGAGAGTGTCCAGCCCAACGTGCCATCCGGGCGGAGCACCCGATGTTCGAGTTCAAATATCTTCTTGTGTTCAATCGCCTGTTGGATTGTTTCCAACACCTTCGGCTGGTCATCCGGGTGGATGTATTTGGAAAGCCAGTCCCGGTCGGGTTCTTCCGTATCGCTGAGGAAGGGATAGCCGCGGAGTGTGCGCATCTCGCTCCAATCCGCGCTCATCCGATAGACCACATCCGATGTCGCCGTTACCACGGCGCGATAGCGTTCTTCGCTCTCCCGCAGTGCGTCGTTCGAGCGTTCGCGCCCGAGGGCAATGGCGGCGATGCGCGCGCCGAATGCGGCAAGGCGCCGCGCCCACGCATCGGGCAGCTGTGGTTGATCGAAGCACAGCATGAAGGACGCCACGGGGCGAGCGTTCGAATCCATGATGGGTTCGGCATGACACGCGCGAATCGCGCATGCGACGCATAGGTCGCGCCATGCCTGAGACCCAAGTGGGTCGTTTTCCGTGTCGGGGCAGGTCACGGATTGGCCGTGGGATATCGCACCAGCGCAGCTGCCGAGCTTTACATCGTCTACCGGTGCGCCCTCGACCGCTTCGCGGAAAATGGATTCGAAGTCGGGAGCAACGGAGGCGCGAAACCGCCGGCGCTCGGCATCGGCGAGTTGAACGCAAGCCCGGGTGCCGGGATCGAGCCGCGGGATCGCGGCGCACAGTGCCGAAAGGCAATCGGCCACCGGGTGCCCGGCCGCTACCATGTCGAGCAGCGCATCGCGCTCTTCGTCCAGCCGTTCCCGTTTGTCGCTCGGCTCCAGATCTCGTTCGACGATGACGCCGGCTGTATGTGCGAGCGCCTCGAGCCAGGCGACATCTTCCGGCCCGGGTTCGCACGTTCGAACCGGATAAACCTCCAAGCTGCCGGTCACCTCGCCGCGCGATGTGGCGATCGGATAGGACCAGCAGGCGCGGATACCGCTTTGATCGGCGCGATCGGCCAGATCCTGACTCCGCGGATCCGTCGTGACGTCGGAGACGATGATCGGTTCGCCAGCTAATGCCGCCCGGCGGCGGGTCTGGGAAGCGGGGTCGCTACTGGACCTGGCGTCGACTCCTACATGCACAAAAGATGGATCGGAGGCGGCGCCGACGGCGCATCCGGTGTCGTCACGGGCAGGGATGAACACGGCGGCGTGCGCACCGCCCCCGGCACGCACTTGTGCTGCGCGGACGAGCACGTCGAGCGCGTCTTCGAGCGGTGCTCCGAGGACGAGGGTTTCCAGCGCACGGCGGCACTCGGATTCGACCAAGTCCGTCGTACCACGCCTCGATTGGGGGAGTTGGCGTTCCATGACTACTCCATCGGCGAGCGACTCGGGCCGAAGCTGCCAGCTGCGAAGACAAGGTGGCTGCGCTCGCGCTGGACCCCGAGGCGATGCTGGTCGTGATCAGCAACGGGGGGCCAAGGCTTGAATGTTAATGCATTTGGATTGCTGGGGTCCTGGGCAACCAACGGGAGACCATAGAGCTGTTGGGGGGTTCCCCGCGGAAGCACTTCGGCAAATCAATCGCGCCGTTTGGCCTCAGGGCGGCGACCGATGCCCACCCTCGTCCGCCGACTCATGGACCGGTTGCGGGTCGCTTGCGTCGGCGCTATAGTCGCACTCGTATATATATGGATATACGAATATGCATGAGCCCGAGCAATTCTTCCGCGCGCTCTCCGATCCGACGCGCCTGCGCTGCCTCCTGCTGCTCTTTGCGGAAGAGCGCCTGTGCGTATGCGAGTTCGTGCATGCGCTCGAACTCTCGCAGCCGCGCGTCTCGCGCCATCTCGGTCATCTGCGCGACCTCGGCATCGTTCAGGACGAGCGTCGCGGGCAGTGGGTCCATTACCGCCTGCATCCGGCACTGCCGCCGTGGTCACACGACGTGCTCGAGGCGACCTTTCAGGCCGAGGCACTGAGCGACGTGCGCCAGCGGTTGGCCAGCATGCCCAGCCGTCCCTCGGCCGCTTGCGACTGAATTCTGGAGACGTCCCATGCGCATCCTGTTCCTTTGTACCGGTAACTCCTGCCGCTCCCAGATGGCCGAGGGCTTTGCCCGCGCCTTGGCCGTCGACGGGACCGGCGCGGCCTCCGCGGGCATCGATCCGCATGGTCAGAATCCGCGTGCCATCGCGGCGATGAACGAAGTCGGTATCGACATCTCCGGCCAACAGTCGACTCGGCTGAATGACGCGATGCTGGCGAGTGCCGATCTGGTAGTCACCGTCTGTGGAGACGCCGACGAGCAGTGTCCCCTGCTGCCGCCGGGCACGCGTAAGGTCCACTGGCCGCTGCCCGATCCCGCTCGAGCGCGGGGGACTGAGGATGAGATCGCGGCCGAGTTTCGCAGTGTGCGCGATGACATTCGCGCGCGGGTCCACGCGCTGCTCGCTGAGCACGATCTGCTGCGCAGCGATGCGTCCGCGGGCCCCGAGACGAAACCGACCCTTTGATTCGAAATGTCGAGAATGTGAGCCGATGAACGCCAACTCCGAAATTGCACAGCAGGCCCCCGATATCCGCGAGGGTATGGGCCTGTTCGAGCGTTACCTGACCGTATGGGTGGCCCTGGCGATCATCGTGGGGATTGCGCTCGGCCAATGGGTGCCGGCCGTGCCGGCTGCGCTGGCGCGCTTTGAGTACGCCCAGGTCTCGATCCCGGTGGCGATCCTGATCTGGGCCATGATCTTCCCAATGATGGTCCAGATCGATTTTGCTTCCATCCTTGGCGTGCGGCGACAGCCCAAAGGCCTGATCATCACCACCACGGTGAACTGGCTGATCAAGCCGTTCACGATGTTCGCCATCGCCTGGTTTTTCCTCGTGGTGGTATTCGAACCGCTGATCCCGGCCGCGCTGGCGCGCGAGTATCTGGCCGGCGCTATCCTGCTGGGCGCGGCACCGTGCACGGCCATGGTGTTCGTCTGGAGCTACCTGACCCGCGGCGATCCGGCCTACACGCTGGTACAGGTCTCGGTGAACGACCTGATCATGCTGTTCGCCTTCGCGCCCATCGTCGTGTTCCTGCTGGGCATCTCCGACATCAGCGTGCCCTGGAACACCGTGGCACTCTCGGTGGTGCTCTACATCGTGATCCCGCTCGCCGCCGGCTATGCCACGCGCCGGGCGCTGATCGCGCACAGGGGCGTCGAGTGGTTCGACAAGGATTTCATGCCGCGCCTCGGCGCGGTCACCCCGACCGGCCTGATCCTCACGCTGGTGTTGCTGTTCGCCTTCCAGGGCGAGGTGATCCTCAACAATCCGCTGCATATCGTGCTGATCGCGATTCCGCTGATCGTGCAGACCTTCCTGATCTTCGCGCTCGCCTACGGCTGGGCCCGCGTTTGGCGTGTGCCGCATGCAGTGGCGGCCCCGGGAGCCATGATCGGCGCCAGCAACTTCTTCGAGCTGGCGGTGGCCGCGGCAATCGCGCTGTTCGGGCTGCAGTCGGGCGCGGCCCTGGCGACGGTCGTCGGCGTGCTGGTGGAGGTGCCCGTCATGCTCGCCCTGGTGCGCATCGCCAATCGCACGCGCGACCGATTTCCGACTGGCCAGGCGATGGGGGCGAGTGCGTGACGCCGCACGGGCCGCGAATCCACGTGGACGCCGGGGCACGCGACTGGCTCCGGCGCCACGGCGGCGCAGTGACGTTGCGCGCGTCGCCGCGTCATGGCTGTTGCGGCGGCACCGCCATGCTGCCCGTGGCCGAAGCGCGCCGCCCGGACGAGCCGGGGCGCTGGCTGCAACGTGAGATCGATGGCCTTGAGGTCTACATCGATCCGGCCATCGCCGAGGGGAGGGCGGAGACCGACCTCACGATCCGCGCCGAGGGATTGGCGCGTTGGCGCCGTTTGTTCGTCGAGGCCAGCGGCGCTCAGTCGTAGCCGGGGCCGTGTAGGGCTTGAAGGGTGCTTCGGGTAGCGGCACTGGTGCGGCATTCACAACTCGCCGGGACGTCGATCGCGCGCTGCACGCACGCAGTAGGTCAGGCTTCAGAGACTGTGTGAGAAATCCGCGCCGTAGCGAGGAAGTGGCCCGGCGAGGCGATTTTGACGATCGTTCGAGGAACATAGTGGGTCTTATGCGACGAGAAGGATCGTCAAAAGCGGCCGCTGTGGCGCTTCCGCAGTAGGCGCCGGATTTCTTACACAGTCTCTTCAGCCTGACCGAATCGTGCAGCGGGGTTCGATCGGGCCAAAGCCCGACCTACAGCGGATTCGGGAAGGGGGGGTGCCCGATACATCTATGAGGAAAATGTCGTGACGAGTGATCTGCCCAACATTGAGCGCGCCTTTCTCGACCACCCGACGGTCGAGCGCCTGCGCGCGGCGCAGCCGTCGACCCATCGGCCGCGCATCCTGTTGCTCTACGGCTCGCTGCGGGAGCGCTCCTACAGCCGTCTGCTGGCCGAGGAAGCGGCTCGCTTGCTGGAGGCGTTCGGTGCCGAGGCGCGCTTCTTCAACCCCTCGGGGCTGCCGTTGCCCGACGACGCACCGCCTGACCACCCCAAGGTGGTCGAGCTGCGCCAGCTGTCCGAGTGGTCGGAGGGCCAGGTCTGGTCGAGCCCGGAGCGCCACGGCAACATGACCGGGCTCATGAAGGCGCAGATCGACTGGCTGCCCTTGTCCTACGGCGGCGTGCGTCCAACCCAGGGGCGGACGCTCGCGTTGATGCAGGTCAATGCCGGCTCGCAGTCGTTCAATGCCGTCAACAACATGCGCATCCTCGGCCGCTGGATGCGCATGCTGACCGTCCCCAACCAGTCGTCCGTGCCCAAGGCGTATGACGAGTTCGAAGAGAACGGTCGCATGAAGCCGTCCTCGTTGTACAACCGCGTGGTCGATGTCATGGAGGAACTGGTCAAGTTCACCCTGCTCACGCGCGATCTCGGCGATTACCTCGTCGACCGCTACAGCGAACGCCTGGCCGACGAGCGCCCGATCCAGGCGGCCGCTGAGGTAGCGGAGGCCAGTGGCGGCCGGCGCACATGAACCGCGCGCGCGGACCCGTAGCGCCACCCATGGCGACAGGAGCGTGGCGGCGTCCGCGCTATTTATGGCCTCGTGCTATGCGCCTGTTGGGCGGCCGACGGCATGACGACTTGGCGTAGCGCGCAGCCGTCCCAAGGACGAACCGCTGGGCGGGGCCATCCGCAAACGCCAGAGCAACGCCTACGCTCTCGGTCGAGACCCTTTTGCCGTGAATGCACCGCGCGGCCAAGCCTGCTCCTAGAGACGATACTCTCCTGAGTCGAACCGCCGCTGCATCGATGACGCCGACCGCGAGGCCAGTTGCGCGGCGCACCGCGGCACGCATTTTGCTTTTACCTCGGTCCGGCAAACTTGAAGCGGGCCGAGGCGAACTCGGGGGCACGCCGCGGGCTTGGCGTAAGTACCGGAGGCCGCTACGCCCCCCAGCGTCTGCTCGTATCACGCCGCATACACCTCCTGGACGATCGGATCATTTGATGGAAGGTTCTTCACTCGTCGTGCTCCGGCGTATGGCGCTTGTCGCCGGCGGGTATTACCTCTGCGCGTGGTACGGCGTGAACTACACGATCGCCCCCAGCGGAATCGCGGTGCTGTGGCCACCCAATGCCGTGCTGTTGGCGGCCTTGCTGTTATGCCCACCACGCCAGTGGCCGTGGCTGGCCCTGGCCGCCCTTGCTGCCGAACTCGTCGCCGACATACCGGCGTTCCCGGTGTCGGCCGCCATCGGGTTCGGGCTGATCAATGTGCTCGAGGCCACGCTCGCGGCCTCCCTGATTCGACATTTGTGCGGCGAGCGATTCGGGTTCAACCGCCTCTACGAGGGACGCGTGTTCTTGCTGGCCGGGCCACTGCTGGCCTCGGCGCTGGCCGCCGTGTTCGGCGCGGCGATCTATGTGCTGCTTGGGCGCGCGGACAGCGGATATTTCGCGGCGTGGCGGATATGGTGGTTTGGCGACGCGTTGGGCCTGTTGGTGCTGACTCCGTTGCTCGTCACCGCGGTCCGCTGGATCGAGCAGGCCCGATGGATGCGGCTTGAGTGGACGCGCGTTCTGGAGTTCGCGGCGCTCGTATTGGTTGTCCTGATCATGGGTGTACTCGCGTTCATCCAGAACGATCCGGACGCCCTGCAGTTCGATTTCGCGCCCATCCTGCTCTTGCCGGTGGGTCTTTGGGCAGCTCTAAGGTTCGAAGTGCTCGGTGCCAGCGTGATCGTCGCGCTGATCTCTCTGCTGGCCGTTGGCCACCTCGTCGAGGGGATATACCCGTACCCCCAGGTTACCCCCGCGCAGGCGGTCTGGCTGACCCAGGAGTACCTGACCATCGTCGTCGTTGCCTCGGTGGGATTGGCGATCCTCATGCATGAGTTACGGCAACAACGCGAGATGCTGCTGGCGCAGGAGCGCGAACTCCATGCACACAACGCGCAACTCGAGACAGCCGTAGCCGCGCGCACGAGCGAGGTTGAACGCGCCAACGAGGAGCTGCGGAAGGCGAACAAGCGACTCGAGCAGCTGGCGACCACTGATTTTTTGACCGGCTTCGCGAACCGTCGCCATTTCGAGCAGCTCGGTCAGCGCCAGCTCAAGCGTGTGGCTGCGGATGGCGAGACCGCGTCGCTGATCATGTTCGATCTGGACCATTTCAAGCAGGTCAACGATTGCTACGGGCATGACACCGGCGACGAAGTCCTGAGACGAATCTTCGATCCCGTCAGCGATGCACTGCGCCCGAGCGATCTATGCGGACGCTCCGGCGGAGAGGAGTTCGTCATCCTCCTGACGCAGACCGACTCAGCCCAGGCATGCAAAGTGGCCGAACGGATTCGTGCCGGGATCGACGCCATGGTTATCGAACATCAGTCGCAGGTCATCCGGGTGACGGCCAGCTTCGGCGTGGCCGAATGGAAAGGCTGCGACACGCTCGACCTTCTGATGCAGAAGGCGGATGACGCGCTCTACTGCGCGAAACGTCTGGGACGCAATCGGGTCGAGACCGAGTAGCGGCGTAGTTCAGCGAAAGCGGGCGTACCGGATGGGCGAGAGGTCGAATCGGTCGGAGGCATCGGCCGATGTGCCGCGTGGCCATTCTGCTGCGATTTCGTCGGCGTTGAGTCCGGCCGCCCGCAGGGCGCGCAGCGTCATTTCCTCGGTGCTGATCGACCAACGGCGGGAGTAATCGTCTGCATCGGCGGCGGGGACGATCTGCCATTGTGCCGGCCAAGCGCTCGTGTGCGTGTACGGCGTCAGTGACGTGCTCTCGCGCCCGGGGATGTAGAGCAGGCCCGGACCGCTGTACCGGCGTAGCGAACGCCAGTCATGGGTGGCGACGAAGCGCGCGCTGTCCAGGCGCCAGCGGCGCAGCGCGAAGTAGAACGACGTGAACCGGGTTTGCTCGTTGCGCTGTGTCCCGCTGCGCAGCTCGTGCGGGATCGTGCGCCAGGCGCGGCCCACGTGCGAGGGATCGTTCTGCGCCCGCGCGTACGCCACCAGGATATCCTGTGGGCGCATGTCGGGCTCTTCGATGTAGTCGAGTACGCGTCCGTCCATGGCGACCCGTGCCGCCCCCAGCATCTGCCAGGTCAGGCCGGTGGTATCGACGATCGCCTGTCGGTTGTTCTCGGAATCAATCAGAATCCGATTCCGCGGATGGCCGCGTTCGACGAAAATGCTCGGCATGCTGACTCCTCACGAATGGCGCGGTGGCGCCGCATCGCGCACGATTCCGCGGCCGACCTGCGACCTGGGTCGGGGCGTGGCCCGCCGGGGACCGCCGGATGATATGCGATCCTCGCATCGGCCGGAATCCTGCCACGGACAATGCATCGAGCCCCGGTTTTCGCGAAGAGCGGACCCGCCTGCCCGACGGACGGCTCCCTCCGGGCGGCCCTGCCATCCACTGCGGCGCGGAACTTGTCCACAGAGCAATCGCTGCGCGGTCGCGCCGGCAGCGCGCGACGGTGTAGGCTCGGCCGAACGCGCGTCGTGCACGCAATGGGGCGAGCGTGCAGTCACCGACGAGGAAAACAGCCGAATAACAACGGAAGGGAGCCAGCATGGGTAAGTGGACCAAAGTAGGCGCGGTGATCCTGGTCGCGGCCGCCGGCGGCGCGGTGGCCGCTCCGCTCGTGACCGGCAATATGGCTGAACAGCGGATGCACGCGTTCGCACAGAACCCCGTGTTGCTGCAGTCGCCGAATCTGAAATGGGTGGTCACCCGCTACGAGTCCGACTATCTCGGCGCTACCGCAGTCAGCGAGCTCACCTTCCGCCATCCCGAGCTGGAAGAATCATTCACGCTGGTGCTGGACCATGATATCGATCATGCCTTGGCCGCTGGAAACTCGCTGCTGCGAATCCGCACGACGCCACGCATTCCCGAGGGCCGCGCGCAGCAGGTCGCGCAGCGACTCTTCGACGAGCGTTCCCCGCTGACGGTGGATTACCGGATGCGGCTGGATGGCACGAGTGTCGCGCAGATTCAATCGCCGCCGACGGACGGTATGCGTGAGCTCGACTACGGCGCCGTGGAGTGGAAGGGCCTGAATGGCGAGGTCAGCGTCACCCCTGGCGGTGATGGCGAGTATCGGCTGCAGGTTCCGGGGCTGCGATTCGAGCCGAATTCGGGCGAGATCGAGTCGATGGCGGTCGGCGCGATTCGTGGGCAGGGGAATTTTGCAACCACCGAGTTCGACGGCATCTGGACCGGTGCGGGCACGTCGAGCATCGCTTCCATGCGCATGGGCGGCGCTCCCGAGGGTGACCTTTCGATCGATGGCATCGAGTTCTCACAGGAGACCTCGCTGCAGCAGGGGCTGGTGGCAACGCGCCTCGATGGCCGCATAGCACGCGCGGTCGCCCCTGAAAATGAGATCACGGACGTTCGGATGAAGTTCAGCGCGAACCGGCTCGCCCCTGAACTGCTGCAGGCCCTGCAGACTTTCTCGAGTGAAAGCGCTGCCGCCGAGAGCGAGGCGCAGCGCCAGCGCATCGCGCGTCAGGTGATCGGGCGGGTGCCGTGGGGCGAGGTGGCGCGCGGCGAGCCGCTAATCACGCTCGATCTGCAGGGCAGTGCCGGTCAGGGGGCGGTGAGTGCCTCGGGCAAGCTCGGGCTCAACGCACCCGCGCCGGAACAGGCCGCGCAGATGCAGATGTTCGATCTGGCGGGCTTTGCCCATGCCGAGGTCAGCCTGCGGGCGCCGGAGGCGGTCGTGGTCGACGCTTTCGCGCAGCGCGCGCAGGCTGAAGCGTCCGACCTGAGCGATGCCGAGGCGCGGAGCAGCGCCCGCGATCAGGTACGAGGCCTACAGTCACAGGGCTGGATCCAGGCGGACGGCAACGAACTCTTCGCCACGGCCGGCTATGATCGGGGCCAGATCCGAATCAACGGTCGCGGCCTGCTCGGCATGAGCATGGGATTGGGCAACTAGTGGGCCCTGCGGGAGCGGACATGGCGGCAACGCCGAGGCCCGTGACCGCGCGCGTGTTGTGCGAGTGCCCTACGTGCAAGCCGCTTCGCGGATCAGCGTCAGAAGTCGGGTCGATGCCGTGGCCTTGTTGAGATAGGCGATCGCACCGGCGTCGCGCATCGCGGCCGCGATGTCCTCGGAGTCGTGCACCGACAGTCCGATCACGCGCGTGCCGGAAACTCGGAAACAATGGCGCGGGTCGCCTCGATGCCATTCATGACTGGCATGGTGATGTCGAGCACCGCGATGGTGGGGCGCGTGGCGCGTACGAGCTCGACCGCGGCCTGGCCGTCGCCCGCCTCGCCCACGATCTCGGGCTGGTCGCGTAAGGTCGCGACCAGCCCCTCGCGGACGACTTCATGATCGTCCGCCACCAGCACGCGGATCGCCCCCGATCGAACCGAGCCATTCCCTGGATCGCGCGCCCGCGCCGGCGGCACGGGCGTCGTCGCACAGCGCGCCACTGACGCCGGGTCCTCGGGCACGGTGAGCACCGCGCAGGTCCCCTTTCCGGGCGCAGACCGGATCGTGAGGTCGCCACCGAGGCGTTGCGCACGCTCACGGATGCTGAACAGACCGAACCGATCGCTCGCGGAAGAATCGCTAGACGTCCGATACCCGCAACCGAGATCGCATACTCGGACCTCGAGGCAACCGAGTTCGTCGCGACGTACGGTGATCTCCGCGTGATCGACTCCGGCGTGCTTGACCACGTTGAACAGAAACTCCCGTACGGCCTGAAAGACGAGGACGCTGAGATCGTCGCTCGAGGGATCCGCGCCTTCGGCTGCGTGCAGGTCGACCGTCAGGCCGTGCTGCTCCCGCATCCACTGCGTCAGCCATCCCAGTCCGGCGATAAGCCTAGCGTCGTAGAGTACGGGTGGGCTGAGTTCGATCGTCAGCGACCTCGATTCCTGGATCGATTGGTCCAGCAGGTTGCCGACGCGCTTCAGTGATGCAGCGGTCGCTTCGTCGTCGGACTGGTTGAGGGCCGACGCGATCTCGAACTTGCCCGCTACGACCAGCTGCTGGAGATGGTCGTGGAGCACTTGGGCGAGGCGGCGGCGTTCGCGCTCTTCGGTCTGCGTGAGTTCAGACGTGAGGGCGCGAAGTTGCGCCGCGCGCTGTTCGAGCTCCGCGGTACGCTTGGCGACGCGCTGTTCGAGCTGCTCGTTGAAACGCCGCAGGTCGCGCTCGCTGGCGATCAGGGCCTGGCACTGCTCGGCCATTTCGTGCCGCAGGATCGACAGACCGACCGTCGCGACGGCGACGATCGCCAGATACTCCTGCGTGAGCCAGACCGCCTGCTGCGCCGTGACGTCCGGATAGGGATAAACGCCGCGCACGAGTTGGGCCACCGCCAGCAGGGCGATGAGCGCCATGGTCGCGGCGGTACCGAAAATGCCGAAACGAATCGCGGCCCACATTCCCAAGGGCAACAGGAGTATGGGGGCGGAATAGAACTGCGGCATCCGGGGTTCGTCCTGGATGAATACCACGATGCTCAACGCGGTGACCGAAAGTGCGAGGGCCACGGCCTCCGCCAATTTGAGCCACGAGAACGCAAACGGTGTGCGGCTCTCGAACTGTCGCCACAGCGCGATGATCGGGGGCGTGAGGATGAGCAATCCCAGCGCGTCGCCGAACCACCAGATGCGCCATAACGCGAGATAGTTGGCCTCGGCGCCTTGCAGCTGGACGTACACGGCGGCGCCGAAAAGCGCGGCCAACGCAGAGCCAAACAGAGGGCCGAAGACGAGGAAGCGGACCCCGTTGGCGAGCCGACCAAAGTCGAACGGACCCGTGCCCAATCGGCGGATCAGCCAGGCGGCCAGTGCGCTCTCGAACAGATTGATCAGCCCGAAAGCGACCGCGGCCCAGAGTGGAAATGCCGGGATGTCGGCGATGCATTCCGCAAGGAGCGTGGCCAGACCGATCCACGGCCAATGCCGATAGGGCGAAAGCAGCAACGCGGATAGCAGTACGGCGTTGGGAGGCCATAGTACTGCGATGCCTTCCGGCATGATCGTCTGGGTGATGCCATACCGGGCGCCGGCGTGAGCCGATCCCGGTCAGGGTCACGCGTACGAGCAACGAATCCATGGACTGGATCCTGTCCAGCGCCGGGGCACGCGACGGCGGCGTGCGATCGCGGCGTTGTGATCGTCGGCAATCCCAGCTTATTCCGAGTGGGCGAGCGAGCCAACGGCCGGATGCAGCAAACCGCGCTTGTCGCGTCAAATCCCGGATGGATCAGTGCGGCGGTGCTACCCCCCGAATTACGGCCAGCAGACGGTCCGAGGCGGCGGCCTTGTTGACGAACTCGACCGCGCCGGCGTCGCGCATGGCCGCGGCGATGTCGTCCGAATCATGCACGGAAAGGCCGATCACGCGGACGTCGGGATACTCGCTCGTGATCGCCCGAGCGGCTTCGATCCCGGTCATGCCCGGCATGGTGACGTCGAGGATGGCCACGCTCGGCCGCGTGCGGCGAACCTGCTCGAGGGCTGTGCGACCGTCGCCGGCCTCGCCGACGATGTCGATGTCGGGCTGACCCTGCAATGCGCTGACCAGCCCCGCACGCACGATCTCGTGGTCGTCCGCGAGGACCACGCGTATCGCGCCCGTTCGATTCGCGTCTGACGCGACCGGCTTGTGATCGGGCGCCTCTCGCGCCTCTGGCGGAACGCCCGCTTGGGCACCGGCCGGCGTGCCGGAGGTCGAGCGATCGGGCACGGTGAGCACGACTTCGGTGCCGCGACCGGGTGTCGAGTGGACGGCCAGATCGCCGCCGAGGCGCGCGGCGCGCTCGCGGATACTGAACAGGCCGAAATGGTCGTGCGTGTCGTCCGCCTCCGCAGACGCTGGGTCGAAGCCGCGGCCGCGGTCACGCACGCGAATCTCGAGTTGATCGGTCGCGTCGCGGCGCGCCCGGACCTCGGCGCGATCGACGCCTGCATGTTTGACGGCGTTGAACAGCAGTTCGCGCACGGCCTGGAACAGCAGCACGCTAAGGTCGTCCCCTTCCGGGTCGAGGCCCTCGTCGGCATGGAGATCGACCGTGAGGCCGTGTTGCTCGTGCATCCACTGACCGAGCCAACGAAGCCCGGCGATCAGGCCCGCGTCGTAGAGCACGGGCGGGCTCAGCTCCACCGTGAGCGAACGGCATTCCTGAATGGATTGATCCAGCAGGTCGTGCGTTCGTTCGAGCGCCTGAAGGGACGCTCCGTCGCCGACCTTGCGGCGTGCGTTCGCGATCTCGAGCTTGCCGGCGACCAGTAACTGCTGCAGATGGTCGTGCAGTATTTGCGCTAGTCGCCGCCGTTCGCGCTGTTCTGTCTGGGCGAGCTCGGCGGTGAGGGCACGCAACTGGGCCGCGCGCTGCTCGGTTTCCGCGGTGCGCGCCGCCACCCGTTGTTCCAGTTCGTCGTTGAGTTGACGGAGTTCGCGCTCGGCCCGTTCGCGCTCGGCGACTTCCCGCCGCGCGGCCTGGTACAGCCGGGCGTTGTCCAGTGCGAGACCGACGCGTTCGGCCAGCTCCTCCGCCAGTTGCACGTCGCGACCGATCTCGCGCGGCCCGGACTCGGCCGCCAGTAGTGTGATCGTTCCGAGGACTTCCTCCCGACGCTTGATCGGCATGCAGATGTACGAGCGCAGCCCGAGCTCGCGCAGGGCACGCAAGTGTTCTTCGTCGCGGGCGGCCTCGCACAGCATGGTGTCCGAGATCTCGGATGCCCATTCGGCCTCCCCCGTAGACATGACACGGCCGATGCCGCGGGAGGCCTCGGCCCCGAGGATGTCTTGCTCGGCCAGACGCTGAGCCACGGCGACCTTGTCCGGATCGGCGTGTGCAGCAAAGCGGCGGATGCCGGACTGCGGCACCTCGCCGATCCCGGATTCACAAATATCCACGATGCACCAGTCGCCCAGACGTGGCACCGCGAGATGGGCGATCCGCGCCAGCGTCTGCTCGTAGTCGAGTGATCTGCCGAGCAGATCAGTGACCTCGGCGAGAAAGGAAGCCGCTTCCTCGCGCAGTTTGCGCTCAGTGATGTCGTGGAAGGTCGTCACTGCGGCGATGTGATGGCCGGCGGCGTCGCGGATCGGGCTTGCGCTCGCGCTGATCGTGCGGGTGCGACCGTCCCGGTGGGTGAACGCCATCTCCTCGCCCGTGATGGTCTCGCCCTGGCGCAACGCTCGGATCAACGGCCAGCGATCGGGCGTGTATGGCCAGCCCTGGTCCGACCGGGCATGAAAGTCATGCCGCTCGTGCGGTTGTTGCGGGGCCGTGGCGAACCCGGTCAACCGCTCGACCTGAGGATTGCGGAACAGCCGCTTCCCGCTCGGCGCCTCGACCGCGATCACGCCCACGGGCATCTGCTCGAGGATCCGCTCCATCAGCGCCCGGTCGGCCTCGAGGCGGGCGTGCAGCCGCTCGCGGTCCTGCTGCGCCGTCTTGAGTTCGGTGATATCGACGAAGGCCGCGACCGAGCCCCGCGGTTGGCCTTGTTCGTCGTAGAGCGGGGTCGCATTGCCGAACAGAAAGCTCCGGGACCCGTCCGTGAATCGCGCCTCGAGCTCGCAGCCGTCGACCGTTTCGCCGCGGGCGGCGCGCTGCACCGGCAACTCGTGCGGCGACAGCGGGCGCCCGTCGATGTGCATCTGAAAGTGCGTCGGCGCTTCGTTCGGGCTGGCCGTCTGCGACTGGTTCTGTCCTGCCGGGATGCGCAGGAACTCATACGAGCTGCGGCTGCCCGAGATTACCGACGAGGTCGCGTCATGCGCGATCCACACGACGGCGGGCACCGATTCCATGATGGCGTTGAGCTCATCGGCGCGGGCCCGTTCCCGGGCCTCGCTCGCGAGCACGTACTGCTCCCCCTTGGCCCGCTGGATTGCCGTCGCCAGCGTGTTGGCGACGGCTTGGAGAAAGTGCGCGTCCTCGGGGGTGAACTGCTTGCGCTGGCGCGAGTGCGTCGCCAGTACGCCCCAGGGATCATCGTCGGGTCCGCAGATGACGGCGCTCATGCCGCTGATCACCCCTTGAGCCAACAGCAGGGGGATGGGCGTAAAGCGCGTCTCGACGCGCAGATCGTCGACCACGACCGGCTCACCCACGCGCAGCGTGTAGCCGGCCTGGCCCTCGGACCCGGTGCGGGTCCGGCCGATCAGGTCCTCGGGCCAGCCGACTCCTGCCCGCAGTTCGAACCAGCGTTCGCCATCGAACTCGAGCACCTGGCACAACGCCGTATCGAGTGCCTCGGCCACCAGCCGTACGGCGCGTTCGAGCAGTGCCTGCAAATCTTGATTGGCGAGTGCCTCTTGCCCCAGTGCGGCCACGGCTGCCTGCTGCGCCACGCGTAGGTGCAGCTGACGCTCCCCGCTTTTGTGCGCGGTCAGGTCGCGTAGCTGGCATGCGAACCGCGGCCCGTCGCCGGCATCGGCATCGGCTGGGGTAATGGATTGCTCCACCAGGATCTCACTGCCGTCGGCGCGCAGGATCGGCCTCTCGAGTCGCCGCCCGACGAGATCGCCTTGGCCGCTGGTGCGGTAGTCCGAAAGGCCACGCCGATGCGCGTCACGCAGGTGCTCAGGGAGGAGCGTGTCGGCGAAATCCTTGCCGATGATCTGGCTGCGCGCATAGCCGAGCGTGCGCTCGGCCGCCGGGTTGAACTCGACGATACGGCCGGCGGCGTCCAGCAAGACCATACCGTCCAGCATCGAAGCCACGAGCGCGGATTGGGCGCGATGGTCGTCGGACGCGGCCGGCCTTGGGCGGACCACTCCGGAAAGCTCTGGGTCGCGGGGGGGAGCTGTCAACGCATTCGCCTCGTGCGTTCGCTGCAGCGCTCGCAGCGGGCCACCGCTTGGACGATCCGAGTGCCGGGCCGGAAGGTCAACGAGGGCACGACTGCATTGTGCTCGTGCGGTCACCGGTTGGGTAGTCTTCCGGCGCCCCGGCTTTGGGGGGCGCGCCCGCGGGCCGGCCATCCAAGTTGGTTCGCGGCGATGCGCCATAGTTCCGCTGGTGCCGAGTCGGCGAGGCGGGGCGTGCTAACGTATACGCTTCGCCCGCGCACGAATCTGGATATGGCAGCGCACGCAATCTCCCGCGTACCGACCAACCTGATCACCGGCTTCCTCGGGGTCGGCAAGAGCACGGCGATTCGCGAGCTATTGGCGCGCGCGCCGGCGGGCGAACGCTGGGCCGTACTGGTCAACGAATTCGGCGAGGTGGGTGTCGATGCGGCCGCCATCGGCGGCGACGAGCGTGCGGTCATCCAGGAGCTGCCCGGCGGCTGTATGTGCTGCACGCTGGGCGCCCCGCTCAAGGTCACACTGACGCGGCTGCTGCGTCAGGCCCGCCCCGACCGACTGCTGATCGAGCCGACCGGCGTGGGCCATCCCGCGCGCGTACTCGACACGCTGCGCACGGGCGACCTCGCCCCCGCGCTCGACGTGCGCGCCACGGTCTGCCTGATCGATCCGCGCCAGCTCGCCGACGAGCGCATCACCGGCCGCGAGGTGTTCCAGGATCAGGTGGAGTTGGCCGAGGTGCTGGTGGCCAATAAAGCCGATCTGTGCGACGCCGCCGCGGTGGCGCATTTCCGCGAATGGGCCGTGAACCTGTTCCCGCCCAAGGCGCGCGTGGCCGTGGCCGAGCGCGGTCAGCTCGACCCGGCTTGGCTGGAGCTGCCCTCCGATCCCGGCCGCACGCCGCTCTACCCCCAGGCCCATGCTCACGAACATGCGCACGACCATGGCCACGTCGTGGCGCTCGGGCGTCCCGAACCGGGGCAGCCCCTTCGCTATGGCAACACCGGCCAGGGACTCGACGCCTGCGGCTGGATCTTCGACCCCGCGGACCGCTTTGAGCAGCGGCGCCTACTGGCCGTGCTGGAGGAGATTCCGGTGGAGCGGCTCAAGGGCGTATTCCGCTGCGATCGCTGGCTCCATGTCGACCGCGTGGGCACGGACTTGTCCACGCGCCCCAGCGCCTGGCGCGCCGATAGCCGCGTCGAGTGCATCGCGCGCGAAGGCGCGGCTCCGGACTGGGCGGCGGTGGGCGAGCGCCTGCGGGCCTGCCTGAGCGCCTAACCGGAGGTCATGAGCGCTCCCGCCCATGTCCAACATTCCGGATTCTCGGCTGCGGACTCGGCGCCGGACGACTCACGAGCCAGTGATCGTGGCGTTTCCGCCCGGAAGTTAGCTTGCAAAAGGGCAACCGATGGTTGCCGATTAGGAGGCGAGGGTGCCCGCATGATGGTCGGCCAGAATGGCGGCGCCCCACGGGGCGGGGGAGATTGGATTTCGTTTATAAACACGAAAGCCCGATTTCCGCGTCTGCGGGAATCGGGCTTCGCCAGAGCGTTACAAGTGTTTCCCCCTGCAGTCACCGATTGGTGACCCAGTGCGGCGCGCGCTATCGAGGCGCAGCGTGCCGCGATACGGGTCTTACTTGCCGGTGCAGAGGTCGACCACGCGGCGGACCGAGGAGCCCAGGGCTTCGCCCAGCTCGAGCCAGGAAGCGGAGGAGTTCTCAACACGGCTGATATCGGAAACGGACATTTTCTTGCTCTCCCTTGGAGGATGATCGCTGAGTACGGTTGGTATTATGTATTAAACTGTATGTCCGAAAAACAGCATATCTAGAATTTCACTTGTTCCATAGCGTTACAGCATGTCGAATCATCGAGTCGTGAGGCGGCTTAGGTACGGCTAGCTAAAGTGCCCGCGTGGCGTCGATCGGGCGCCTCTGGTCTTCGGTTGTCTTTCCCATCGTCGCGGCGGCATCCTACGGTTACCGTTGTATGCTGCGGTGGTTTGTCGCGACAGCACTCTTGCCTCGAGGCCTTATGGGCGTATCGCTCAACGTCGATCGTGTCTGGCGTTATCCGGTGAAGTCGATGCTCGGGCAGCGCGCGGGAAGCATCGACGTCGCGCGGCACGGGGTGGTCGGCGACCGCCGCTATGCGGTTCGGGAACCATCGGGGTGCCTGGGGAGCGGCAAGAATGCCGGCGGATTTCGGAAAATCGACGGGCTATTCCGCTTTCGTGCGCGGTACGCGGGGCAGGGCGCGCGACTGACGCTGCCGGACGGCAGCGAGATGGCGGCCGATGACCCCCGCATCGACGAGCGGCTATCGACCCTGCTGGGGTGGCCGGTCACGCTCGAGCGTGCGGATGACGGTTCGCATCTCGACGATAGCCCGGTCCATCTGCTGACGACTGCGTCGCTCGCGTGGCTGTCGCGCGAGTTGCCGGACGTGGCGGCGGATGAACGCCGCTTCCGTCCGAACATACTGCTGGCGGCCGATGGATCGGAGCCGCTCGAACAGGATTGGGTGGGCCGCCGGCTATACGTAGGCGCCGATCTGGTGCTGGAGATCACCGCGCCGACGGAGCGTTGCGGCATGGTGAGCCTGGCGCAGGACGAGCTTCCGCGCGACGCGCGGGTGTTGCGGCACATCCGGAACCGGGCCGATCTGATGTTCGGCGTCTATGCGGCGGTCATCCAGCCCGGAGTCGCAAGGGTCGGCGATTCCGTCGCACTCGGATAGCGCCGCGCCGAACGAACGGTGCGATGGCCTGAATCACCGGACCGACGTGGCGCCGGCGCCAGCTCACCGCAGCTGGCTGTCCTTGCTCCCGCGCCGGTTGTAGAGGCTAGTTGCCTGTTCTTGATCGTCGAGTTTGCTCTGGCAAGCGACGCACAGGCGCACGCCCGGCAGCGCCTCACGGCGGGCCTGAGGGATCTCGGCGCCGCATTCCTCGCATTCTTCCAGGCTCTCGCCCTTCGGCAGATTCTGCCGCGCACGTTGCAGCGCGTCCTCGACCGTGCTGTCGATCTGGTCCTGTACAGCGTCTTCGCTCGCCCAGCCTTTGGCCATGGTTCGTGGTCCTCCGCTCGCTCAGGCGTACTGGCCTGCGGCGTGTGCCGAGGCCCAGGCCCACTGGAAATTGTGCCCGCCCAGGTGGCCGGTGACGTCGACCACTTCGCCGACGAAGTACACGCCCGGATGATCCTTGCAGGCCATCGTCTTCGACGATAGCGCGTTCGTGTCCACGCCGCCCAGGGTGACTTCGGCCGTGCGGTAGCCCTCGGTGCCGGAGGGCGCGACGATCCAGGGCTGGACTGCGGCTTCGACTTGCCGGATGTCGGCGTCGGAGAGATCGCCGGCGGGCTTGTCGGGCAGCCACAAGTCGCACCAGCGTTGCGCCACTCGGTTGGGCAGCCACTCGGCCAGCAGGTTCCGCAGTCGGCGCTTGGGGCGCTCGCGGCGCGCGGCGCGCAGCGCTTCGGCGATGTCGAGTTCCGGTAGCAAGTCGACCTCGACGGACTCGCCCGGCTGCCAATACGACGAAACCTGCAGGATCGCGGGGCCGGACAGACCTTTGTGAGTAAACAGGATGTTCTCGCGGAATGCGGTGCCGTTGGCACGCGCAACGGCGTCGAGGGACACGCCGGCGAGTTCGCCTAGCTGCGCGCCCACATCGCCGTCGAGCGTGAACGGTACGAGCGCCGCGCGCGTCGGCTGAACCGCCAGGCCGAGCGAGCGGGCGAACTCGATGCCAAAGCCGGTCGCGCCCATCTTCGGGATCGAGTAGCCGCCGGTAGCGATGACCAGCGAGTCGCAGGTCAGCGGGCCGAGCGCGGTTTCCAGGCGGTGCGGTGGGCCGGTCGCGATGTCGTGCACGGGCGCTCGGGTGTGGACCTCCGCGCCGACGGCGGCGCACTCGTCGAGCAGCATCCGCACGATGTCCCGGGACGAGCGATCGCAGAATAGCTGGCCGAGCTTCTTTTCGTGGTACGGGATGCCGTGGCGCTCGACCAAGTCGACGAACTGCCAGGGCGTGTAGCGCGCCAGGGCCGATTTTGCGAAGTTTGGATTGGCCGAGAGGAAGTGCTCGGGGCCACTATGGATATTGGTGAAGTTGCAGCGGCCGCCGCCGGACATGAGGATCTTTTTGCCGACCTTGTTGGCATGTTCGAGCACCCGCACGCGGCGCCCGCGCGCGCCGGCCGCGGCGGCGCAGAACAGCCCCGCCGCGCCGCCACCGAGGATTACGACGTCCCAGTGCTGGGCCTCATCCGAACGTGCCGCCATGGTGCGCGAGTGTACGTGAACGCCGCCGCGCGGGGGGTGGCGGTCGGGCGGTGGTCGTCTGCCGCCGTCTGCGGCGGGCGTTTGGCGCGACGATAGACGCCTGATGGACCAAAATGGGGTGTGGTTCTCATTCCATTGGCAACCTCCTGTATAATTCGCCGCTTTTCCGATCCGGAACCGACTGAAGAACAAGCTTATGTCGCGCGCCGATCGCCCTCTCCGCCCCACTCGCCCGCCCTTGTCCGACGCCTTCCGCGCGAGCGCGGATGCCCTGGTCCGCGAGACCAATCGCCTGGGCGCCACACTCGCGCCGCAGACCTGCGAGGGCATCGCCGAGCTCATTGCCCTGATCAATGCCTACTATTCGAATCTGATCGAGGGCCATTACACCTTCCCGCGCGATATCGAGCATGGCCTGGCTGAGCGCTGGTCGGATGCCGAAGACGCGCGTGACTACCAGGCCGAGGGCGTGGCGCACGTACAGGTCGAGCGTCTGGTGCGCCAGCAGCTGCACGAGGACCCCGAGCTCGATCCGGCCTCGCCCGATTTTCTCTCCTGGGTGCATCGCCTGTTCTATGAACGCCTGCCGGCACAGTTTCGGGTGATCGAAACCCCGGGCGGGCGCACGCTGAAGGTGGAGCCCGGCGAGCTGCGCACCAAGGGCGTGATCGTGGGCCGGCACCCCACGCCGGACGTGCAGGACCTCGACAAGCTCATGCGCGCATTCGTCGGTGCCTATCAAATCGAAGGGCTGCACCACCCGGAGAATCTGGCGGCAGTGTTCTCCGCGCACCATCGGCTCCTTTGGATCCAGCCGTTTCTCGACGGCAACGGCCGGGTTGCCCGCATCATGACGCAGGCCCATCTTCATCGGTTAGGGCTGGACGGTGCCGGCCTGTGGTCGATGGCGCGGGGATTGGCGCGTGCGGATGCGCTCTACAAGCAGTATCTCACCGCTGCGGATGGGCGCGATGGCGAGGGCCGTCACACCGAGCAGGAGTTGGCGACCTACTGTCAGTTCATGGTCGACACTGCCCTTGAACAGGTGCGCTTCATGCAGCGTAGCCTTGAGATCGAAGGCCTGGAGCGGCGCGTACGGCGGTTCGTCGAGGCTCACGAGGAGATACCGCCCGAGGCCGCCAACCTGCTGTGGGATATGGCGTTACGCGGACGCGTGGCACGCTCCGACGCGCCACGCATGCTCGGCATGTCCGAGGACGCCGGCCGCGAGGTCATCCGGGACCTGCTCGATCGCGGTCTGATTCAGGCCGGCAGCCACCGCGCACCCTTGCGCCTGGCTTTCCCTACCTACGCCGCCGAGGCTTATTTCCCCCGCTTGTTCCCGGCCGCCGCGGGCGTCTGAGCCGGCCACGCTCTCCGGCGCGGAAGCTCGTCAAACACGCGCGGCGCCGACTTAGCCGGCGGACAAAGCCAAGGACCGGCGGGCACCCGTGATGGCCTCGGTCGGAGGGCGGCCCTCGCGAGCTCCCCTGTCCGGCCAGCCGGGCGGCCCCGAACCGAATATGAACCCGGCTACGCCCATGAAGGAGCGGGCTTGCCCGCGAACGAACGAAGCAGCCTGGTGGGCTACCAAACGAGCCGGGCCACCATCCCGTTCAGTCGCATGACGCGGCATTGCGCAAGAAGTTGTGGATCCAGGTTCGGGCAATCTCACCCTCGGTGGGCTCGCTCAGCGAGTCGATGCCGGACTGGGCGGTCGGTTCGCCGATGACCTCGCGTCGGCGCTCGATCAACGCGCGGATGTAGCCGGGCTCGAATTCCGGATGGCCCTGGAAGGTCAGCACGTGTTCGTCGATCTGTAGCATGTCGTAGGGGCAGAAAGCGTGCGAGGCGAGCACCGTTGCGCCCTCGGGCGGGCGTGACACCTGATCCTGGTGGCTGACCAGTAGCGGCAGACTCTCCCGGTGCGGCTCCATCCACCGCGGGTGCTCGGATACAAAGGCGGTGTGGACGCCGACACCCCAACCGGCCTGCGCCGCGGCAACCTCGCCGCCGAGCGCCCGTGCGATGAGCTGGTGGCCAAAGCAGATCCCGATCATCGGGCGGCGCTCTGCATGCAGCGCCCGGACGAACTCATGCGCGCGGGAGATCCACTCGTCGGCGTCATAGGCGCTCCAGACGCTGCCGGTGAACAACCAGGCGTCGCACTCGTCCGGCGCCGAGGGGAATTCGTCGCGCGTGAGATCGTAGACGGCGAAGGTCATGGGCGGTCCGCCCGTCCCCAGCATGGTCTTGAACATATCCGGGTAATCGCCGAACTGTGGCTGCAGCTCCGGCGCGACCGAATCGCATTGCAGGATCCCGAGGCGCAGGCTGCGCTCGGGCGTTTCGCTGGTCATTTCGTCCTCTCGCATGTGGCTGGACCGTGAACCTACCGGGTTGGGTCATTCCCTCGCAACGGCGCAGAATACTCTTCGAGTCTCGAAGCGGAATCCGGGAAAATCTCGCCAAAGGCGTCTTGGGCTCCGCGCGCCGTACCAGGAACTGGTTTTGCAACCGTCAAGGATGAGGAGGTACGACGCCGGCCGGCGCTTAGACCCGCGCAAACCGACGACTGCGCGAGGCAAAACTCTAAGGAGAGTCGATTGGAACAAGACGAAGTTGCGGACTTGGGCCGCGCCATCATCGGGAGCGCGGCCGAGGCGGTGATCTACTCCGACCACGAGGGCCTCATTCGATTCTGGAACGCAGGTGCCGAGCGCATGTTCGGCTTCACGCCCGATGAGGCCGTGGGCGAATCGCTCGACATCATCATCCCGCCCAAGCTGCGTGAGGCGCATTGGGAGGGCTATTTTCGTGTGATGGCCGGCGGCGAAAGCCGCTATGCGCCGGGCGATCTGCTCTCGGTTCCGGGACAGACCAAGGCAGGAGATCGCGTCTCGCTGGAATTCACGGTCGTGCCGTGGCATGACGAAGGCGGCACCATGGTGGGCATCGCGGCTGTGCTGCGAGACGTTACCGCGCGCTGGCAGGAGATGAAGGCGCTCAAGGCCCGCGTCCAGGAACTGGAGGGCGGGGGCTGACCGCGTCGGCCCTGCCTACTCTTCGAGCGCCTGCTTGCGCTTGCGGAATTCCTCTTCGTCGATTTCTCCGCGGGCGAAGCGTTCCTCCAGGATCTTGCAGGCTGACGAAATCGGGCGTTGCGCCCCGCTGTCGCCGGGGCCGCCGAGCCAGCGGAATACCAGCGCGACGATCCCCACGGTGACGGCCACCCAAAGAAACATCATGAGCGGGCCCATGATCCAGCCGGCGCCGCCCATCATGCCGGGATGGTTCCAGCCGCCGGCGCCGGATTGAGCCAGTGCGGGAGCGGTCGCAGTCAGGCCGCTCGCCAACGCGAGTCCGCGCGTCATGGGTGCTGCGATCTTCATGGTCTCTCTCCCGGTGTCGACGCCGGCGTCAGGCCCGCTAGGACACGGAAATAGGCTGAACATCGCCCCAGGTTACAGCTGCAGCCGCCGCAGCCGCAGCGCATTGGTGATGACGCAGACCGAGCTCGCGCTCATCGCCGCTGCGGCGAAGATGGGCGAGAGCAGGATGCCGAACACCGGGTAGAGCACGCCGGCGGCAATCGGCACGCCCGCACTGTTGTAGACGAAGGCGAAGAACAGGTTCTGGCGGATGTTCAGCATGGTGCGCCGCGACAGCGTGCGCGCCTTGGCGATGCCGCGCAGGTCGCCCTTCACCAGCGTCACGGGTGCGCTCTCCAGCGCGACGTCGGTGCCCGTGCCCATGGCCACGCCGACATCCGCGGCCGCCAGGGCCGGCGCGTCGTTGACGCCGTCGCCGGCCATGGCGACCTTGTGCCCATCGGCCTGGAACTGCTGCACCAGGGCGTGCTTGTCCTCGGGGGATACGCCGGCGCGGACCTCGTCGATGCCGAGCTGGCGCGCGACCGCCTGTGCCGTGGTCTCGTTGTCGCCGGTGCACATGACCACGCGCACGCCGGCCTCGTGCAGTTGTTCCAAGGCCGACTTGGTCGTCTCCTTGATCGGATCGGCCACGCCGAGCAGGCCGGCAGCGGTGCCGTCGATGCCCACCAGCATGACCGTCTGGCCCTCGGCGCGCAGTTCCTCGGCGCGCTGCTCGAGCTGCGCCGTCTCGAGGCCGGCCCCATCGAGCAGGCGTCGGTTGCCGACCAACACGGTGCGCCCATCGACCTGGGCGCGGATGCCCTGGCCGGTCACCGACGCGAAATCCTCGGCCACAGGCATCCGGACGCCGCGTTCCTCGGCTCCGTTCTGGATCGCCACGGAGAGGGGGTGCTCGCTGCCACGCTCGGCGGCCGCCGCGGCCCCGAGCAGTTCCTCGACACTGAACTCGTTGCTCGGCTCGGCGCTCACGAGCCGTGGCCGGCCCTCGGTGAGCGTGCCCGTCTTGTCGCAGATCAGCGTGTCGATGCCCTCGAGTGTCTGCAGCGCCTCGGCATCGCGAATCAGCACGCCCGCCTGCGCGCCGCGGCCAACCCCGACCATGATCGACATCGGCGTGGCGAGGCCCACCGCGCAGGGACAGGCGATGATCAACACCGAGATCGCGACCACGAAGGCGTAGTTAAACGCCGGCTGCGGACCCGTCGCGGCCCAGACCACGAACGCGATGATGGCGATGGTGACCACGATCGGGACGAATACGGCGGCGACGCGGTCCGCCAGTCCCTGGACCGGCGCGCGCGAGCGCTGGGCCTGGGCGACCAGGTTCACGATCCGCGACAGTAGCGTGTCGCTGCCGACGTGATCGGCCTGCATGACGAAGCCACCGGTCTGGTTGACCGTGCCGCCGGTCACGCGGTCGCCCGTGCGTTTGGTGACCGGCATGGCCTCGCCGGTGATCATCGACTCGTCGATCGAGCTCGACCCCTCCAACACCTCGCCGTCGACCGGCACCTTGGCGCCCGGCTTGACCCGCAGTCGGTCGCCCACCTGCACCTCGGATAAAGCGATTGTCGCGTCGTTGCCCTCGGCGTCGACCCGTACGGCCTGAGGCGGTGCCAGATCGAGCAGCGACTTGAGCGCGCTCGACGTGCGTTCGCGAGCACGGATCTCGAGCACCTGGCCGAGCAGCACCAGGGCGACGATGACCGCAGCCGCCTCGAAATAGAGCGGCACCTGCCCGTGCATGCGGAAAGCCTCGGGCAGCAACCCGGGGAAGAGCAGGGCGATCACGCTGAAGGCGTAGGCGGCGCCCGTGCCCAGCGCGATCAGCGTGAACATGTTCAGGCGCCGATTGACCACCGACTGCCAGCCGCGCACGAAGAACGGCCAGCCGCCCCACAGCAGCACCGGCGTGGCGAGCGCGAACTGCAGCCAGCCGGACACGCCGTGGCCGATCGCGCCGGCCACGTCGAGCCCAACCATCTCGCCCATGGTCAATACAATCAGCGGGATGGAGAGTGCGGCGGAGACCCAGAAGCGGCGGGTCATCGACACCAGTTCGGCACTCGGCCCCTCCTCGACGGTCGCGGTCATGGGCTCGAGTGCCATGCCGCAGATGGGGCAGTCGCCGGGCTCGTCGCGCACGATCTCCGGGTGCATCGGGCAGGTGTACTGCGTGGCGGTCTCGCTGGCGGCCACGCGCTGCAGGGCCATGCCGCAGTGGGGGCAGTTGCCGGGCTCGTCGGACTCGACGCCGGGGCAGCAGGCGCACACGTACGCTCCTGAGCCCGGGTGAGCGTGCCCGTGATGCGCGTGTCCATGGCCGTGATCGCCCGAGCAGCAGCTCGACGTCGATTGGGGCTTCTCTGACGCCACTTCGCTGTGCTCGCCTGAGCCGCAGCACCCGGCGCCCGTCGAGGTCTCGTGCGCCTCTTCGGCTTTCGGGGTATGGCACCCGCAGCCGCCGCTCTTGTGCTCGTGATCGCCGTGATTACTCATGCCCGTGTTCCTGCGTCAGTGCTTCGATGATGGGACAGCCTTCGACCGGGCCGTGGCCCGAGCATTGCCGGTCGAGCCCGGCCAGCGCCTGGCGCATCCGGCGCAGTTCTTCGATCCGCTGGTCGATCTCGGCGAGTTTGTGCTCGGTGAGCGCCTTCACCTTGGCTCGGTCGCCGCGCGGATCGGCCAGCCCGAGCAGCTCGCGGATCTCGGCGAGCGAGAAGCCGAGCGCCTTCGCCCGGCGGATGAAGCCGAGGCGCTCGACCGCCTTCGGCGGATAAAGCCGATAGCCGCTGGCGGTGCGGTCGGGCGGCTCGAGCAAGCCTTCCCGTTCGTAGTAGCGGATCGTCTCGACGCCGACTTCCGTCGCCTTGGCGAGCCGGCCGATGGTCATTGTGGTCACGGTGCGTACCGCTCCGGTGGTGGATCTACTTCCGATTCTAAAGTACGTAGTCGGCTACAGAGTCAAGGCTTTCCGCATGTCGCGCTGTCCCCGTTGCGCGGGTCGGTGGATTCGCCGGAAGCGCTCGCCGGCGCGTGCGTAGAGCCTAGACCTCGTAGTCCGGTACGGAGTCAAGTCCGCTGACGACGCCGGCGGCCGCGCGTGCGTGCCAATTGCCATGCCCTACAAGCCGGCCCTATATTGCGAGTCCCGGCTTCGCACTTGCCCGCGAACGGACGATGCCCGAACCGTACTGACCTGGGAGAGACAAGATGATCCGCACCGCGCTGTTACTGCTGGCCGCGAGTCTGTCGAGCGGCGTCCTGGCGGCCGGTTCGGGAGAGCTCTATCGCGACCCGAACTGCGGCTGCTGCGAGGCCCACGCCGAGTACCTGCGCGATCATGGCCTCAAGATCGAGATCATCGCCGCCGACGACCTCGGCGCGGTGAAGTCGGAGCAGGGCGTGCCCCGCCCGCTGGCTTCCTGCCACACGATGGTCATCGACGGCTACGTGGTCGAGGGCCACGTGCCGATCGACAGCATCCGTCGCCTGCTGTCGGAGCAACCGGATGTGGCGGGTATCGCCGTGCCGGGCATGCCGATCGGCTCCCCGGGGATGGGAGAGGGGCTGCGCGAGCCGCTACAGGTCTGGACCATCCCCGCCCAGGCGGCTCAAGCACCCAGCATCTACGCGACCTACCAGCAACTGTGACGCCCAATCCGGGCAGGTTTGCTGAGCGTGTCTAACGAGCGCGTGCTGCTACGTGCCCGCAGCTCGTCGTGGGCGGTACGGCGCTCGCACACGTCCACGGTCCGCCCAACGGTCGAGCCGTGCAGCTGAGCCTCACGCTGTCCAGCATGGCCGGGCTATTCGGCGCCATGGCCGTATTGGCAGCCGTTCCCAGCGTAAGCGTCCTGCTCGTGTCCGCGCGTGCGGCGAGCGCGGGGTTCGCGCACGGCGCCCTCGTGAGCGCGGGCATTCTGGCGGCCGACGTGCTTTTCGTAGTCGTCGCGATCTTCGGCCTGGTCCTGCTCGTAGAGTCGCTGGGAGACTTCTTCGCACTCGTCCGGTATCTGGGCGGCGCCTACCTCATCGCACTCGGCTATATGCTCGTGCGCGGCAGGTCGGGCGCGATGGCCCGCCCGGACTCCGGCCCGGCGCCCACGCGCGTCTCCAGTTTCGCCGCCGGCCTTCTCGTGACGTTGGCCGATCAGAAGGCCCTGCTGTTCTACTTCGGTTTCTTTCCCGCGTTTGTCGATTTAACGGCGCTCACGGTCTTCGATGTCGCGGCGATCTTGGCGATTACCGTGCTTGCCGTCGGGGGCGTGAAACTCGTGTACGCCTATGTGGCCGATCGGGCGGGTCGAGTTGTCAGTCCGCGCGTGGGTGAGGTGCTCCACTTTGTAGCGGCAGGGGTGATGATAATTGTCGGCGTTTGGGTGATCGCCCGAACGTAGTGTTGGCGATCCGGCGGAGTGTGCGCGAAAGGAGTTAACTCGCGCGGGGCATTGCCGAGAGCCGACAATTCACGGCCGTACCTCCGCACCCTGGAAGAACAGCGCCAGCGTATGGGTGGCCAAGCGCTCGACTTGCTCCGGCGTGGGCGGCTCGTCCAGCACGTGGCCGGCGACGGGTGGGGCGAGGAAGGGGAAGGCGCACAGGCTTAGCAGTGACAGCGCCGCGAGTTCGGGGTCGAGGTCGCGGCGCAGCCTGCCGCAGCCGATCTCGTGACGAATGATGCCACGCACTGCATCGGCGCCGCTGCGCCCGGAGCCACGGATGAGTACCTCGCGGATCTCACTATCGGGTGTGAGCAGGTCGCGCGCTAGAACTGCCGCGATCCCGGGTTCCCCGGCCAGCCGGCGCATGAACGCCCGCACGAAGCGCGCAATCGGATCGCCGCCCTCCAGCGCTTCCTGCGTCTGCCCCCGAATCTCCGCGAGCGCGGGGGCGAGGGTGTGTTCGAGAATCGCCCGATACAGCCCGCGTTTGTCGCCGAAGTAGTAGTGCGCCATTGCCGGTGTCGCGCCGGCGGCCTGCGCGATGCGTCGCATCGACGCACCACCAAACCCGTGCTCGGCGAACTCGGCCAGGGCCGCTTCCAGCAACCGATCACGTAGCTGCGAATCGCCCCGCGGGCGCCCCGGCTGGCGCGCCACGGCCCGCGATCCAGCGGGTTTTTCGGGCTTGCTCATGGGTAATTAATAAACCGTTTAGTTAATACATGCAAATGGACCCCATTGGGCGGCGCGCACGGGCCTAGTGCCAGGTGAGTAACGGCTGCATCGGCTACGATGCGGCCATGAACGGCTTGTGCACGATCGGCTACGAGGGCGCTAGCCTGGAAGCCTTCCTGGCCACGCTGCGCCGCGCGGGTGTGGTACTGGACGTGCGCGAGGCGCCGATCTCCCGCCGACCCGCATTCGCCAAAAAGGCGCTCGCCGCTGCCCTCGCCGAAGTCGGGATCGATTACCGCCATGAAGGAGCACTGGGCGCGCCCAAGCCGCTGCGCGATCGGATCAAGCAGGGGCAATGCACAGCGGACGAGTTCTTCGTGGGCTACGCCGAGCACCTGGCCGGCCAACGCCAGCAGGGATTGCTCGACCAACTTCCCGGCGAGCTGGCGGGGCACATAGCGCTGCTCTGCTATGAGCGCGACGTGCGTGAATGCCACCGGCGCGAAGTGGCCAAAGCGCTGGAAGCCCGTACGGGGTTGGCGGCCCGCCACTTAATCCCCGACCCGGATAACGGTCAGCTCGGGTTGGAGTTATAGAGAATGTCGGTTTCGGAAGCCGTAGCCCGGATGGAGCGCCAGCGGAATCCGGGGAACCACGCGATACTTCAAAGGAGTACAACATGCGCCCGGAACAAGCTCGCGACCTAGCCGCCTACAACCGCTGGATGAACGAGCGCCTATACGGCGTCTGCGCCGAGCTCACCGACGAGCAGCGCCGTCGCGATTGCGGCGCCTTCTTCAAGTCGATCCACGGCACGCTCAACCACCTGGTACTGACCGATCAGATATGGCTCGGCCGCTTCACCGGCGAGCCCTTCCACTTCGAGAGCCTCGGTCAGGAGCTACACCACGACTTCCAAGAACTGCGCGCCGCGCGCGAAGCGCTCGATGTGCGCATCGCCGAATGGGCCGAATCGCTGATCGAGGACGATCTGAACGCCACGCTGCGCTATACCAGCGCCGTCCGTCCGGGTGAGCGTAAGTACGAGATGTGGCTGGCGGTCACGCACTTCTTCAACCACCAGACTCACCACCGCGGTCAGCTCACGACGCTGCTGAGTCAATTCGGCAAGGATGTCGGCGTGACCGATCTGGTGTGGCTGCCGCAGGTGCTGGAGCGCAACGCCGGCTAAAGCGCGCCGCTCAGTCCTGCGGCGGCTTGCGCAGCGACTTTGTACGACCCCGCTGCGTCTTCCGATCCGTGCGCCGGCCGCGTGCACGCTTACTCGGCCGCGTGGGACGGCGCGGCTTGCGCTCGGTCCCAGCCGCCTCGATCAACTCCCCCAGCCGCTCGAGCGCGCTCTGCTCGTTCTTCTCGCGACTCCGATATTCCTGCGCCTTGATCACCACCACTCCGTCGCGCGTGATGCGGTGATCGTGCATGGCGAGCAACCGGCGCTTGTACCGCTCCGGCAACGACGAGCTCGCGACGTCGAAGCGCAAGTGCACCGCCGTGGACGCCTTGTTTACGTGCTGGCCGCCCGGGCCACTGGCACCAATGGCCGTGAGCTCGACCTCGTCTTCGGCGATCGTGATATCGCGCGTCAGTTGCAGCATCAGCGAAGGTTGGCAGTAGTCTCACGGGATCGGAGCAACCGATTTTAGCACCGGCCGTTGTGGCGAACGGAGGGCTGCTATGCGGTGCGTGTTATACGGCTGATGTCCACCTATCACGCAGGAGCGAAAACACTATTGTGTACTGGCGGGCACTCTAAGTTGGCGTTATTGCGCGGAATTCGGCAGGATTGAGGCGAAAATGGCGATCGGTCACGAAAGAATTAGGCGGTCAGATTCTTGAGTGATAGGCGGACATCGTAACTTCCGGTAAGGGCGCTTGGCAGACTCCGACGCATCTCGCCGGGGCAGTCCGCTTACAGCTCAAAGCAGCCGGGTAGATCTCCGCTGTCACGGCTACTGAATCAGGACCCGATTCCCAGGCTCTCTGAGAACGCACCGATCTTCGTCGATTAGAGGTCCGCTCGTAGAGCTCCGGACGGCTGGTTTTGGCCTTCACTACAGAGATAATACGCTGCGGCAAGTAGATTTATTGAACAGGTTTAGGCCGGGATGATTTTCGAAGTCACTGCTGAGGATATTGCGCAACTCGGGGACGACCCGCTCCGGCGACTGGTTGCACTGCTCGCTGAACAAGAACTTTCCCAAAGGGGACTGTCGCCAGCCGCAGTGCTTTCAGGTGGAGACCAAAATGCAAAAGATGGCGGTATTGACGTCCGTGTAGAACTTGGTGATGAGGCAACTATTGACGGGTTCGTCCCTCGGCGAGCGACTGGCTTTCAGGCGAAAGCGACAGATATGCCTGCATCGAAAATCCGCGACGAAATGGCCCCCGATGGGACGCTCCTAAAGTCCATTGAGGATATTGCCGAGGGAAACGGGGCCTATATTATCGTCAGTTCGAAGGGGTCCGTTGCCGATACTCCTCTCAAGAATCGCCGCGAGGCAATGCGGGCTTGCGTGGCGCGCGCGAAATTGAACGGTCAGCTCCTGGTCGATTTTTATGACAGACAGCGGTTGGCGACATGGGTCAATCAACACCCGGGGCTCATTAACTGGGTCAAGACCACCATCGGTCAACCATTTTCGGGATGGCGGCCCTTTTGTGACTGGTCCAGCGCTCCGAGTGACGAGCCTTACCTGCACGATGATCAACTGCGATTGAACTTTTGCCTCTCGTCAGAACCCGAAGGCATCGATACCGCTGCCGGGATTGAGCGTCTACGCGATGAGTTGCGCAAGCCTAAAAGTGTGGTTCGGTTGGTGGGTTTGTCCGGCGTCGGAAAGACCAAACTCGTCCACGCGCTCTTTGACGACCGTGCTGGGGAACAGGCGTTGAGCCCCTCTGAAGTCATCTATACAGACATTAGCGACAATCCTCACCCGGTCCCGCAAGAGCTGCTGAGCCTCCTTCATGACCTTGGAAGGCCTTGCGTCTTGATCATCGACAACTGCGGTGCGGAGTTGCACGGCAAGCTCGCGTTATCAATCAAGAACAACGGCGCTCACGTTAGATTGATCACGGTCGAGTACGACATTTCGGACGACACGCCTGAGAACACGAACGTTGTCCGGATGGAGCCATCTTCACCAGAAATCGTCAGGAAGATCGTCGAGCAGCACCATCCCACTCTGAGCAGCCCCGAGACGCAGGCAATCGCTAACTTTTCGGAAGGTAATGCCCGGGTCGCACTTGCGATTGCGAGCACGTCGGAGCCCGGACAATCGCTTGCGAATTTGACCGATGGGCAGCTCTTTGAGCGATTGTTCCGTCAGCGGAAACCAGATGCGCCGGACCTCACGAAAGCCGCTCAAGTGTGCTCACTGGTCTATTCTTTTGATGCCGAGACGCAAGAAGACGCACATGCGGAACTGCTTGTGCTTGCCAGTCTCGCTCGTATCTCACACCTGGATCTCTACGCGCAGGTGGCCGAGCTGAAACAGCGTCACCTCGTTCAAAGCAGAGGGCGCTGGCGAGCAATCCTTCCACACGCACTGGCGCAACGGCTTGCGAAACAAGCAATTCAGCGCTTGCCGATCAGCCATATCGCTCAGCTATTCACTAATTCCAAGACGCCAGAACGCCTCATCAAGTCCTTTTCGAAGCGCCTAGGTGATCTTCATGATGTAGCTGAAGTACGAGCCCTGATTACTCAGTGGTTGTCTCCGGGAGGGTGGCTTGGAGATATTGGCGCCGTCAATGAACTCGGGCAGACACTATTCTCGAACGTTGCTTCCGTCGATATCGACGCCACCCTCGATGCTATAGAACGCGCGGTAGAGAGCAATAGGTTGACCGAGAATCAAGGCGTCCTTAGTGCGATGCGACCAGCTGAATTGCTGCGGTCAATCTGCTACGACGTCGAGTACTTTGACCGTGCCGCTTTGCTCTTGGCGACGCTCGCCGGCACGAAAACCAAATCCAACAATACCAGCGACGCCTGCAACATTTTTCGCTCACTTTTCTTTATCCTGCTTTCGGGCACGCATGCAAACGTCGAGCAGCGGATCGACGTGCTCCGAAAACTTGCAGAACGGGACGACAAGCCGTCACTCGACTTACTGATCAATGCGCTTGAGGCGATGTTGGAGACTCGCTTCTTCTCGTCGCCTTACAACCATCAGTTTGGTAGTCGGCGCCGAGACTTCGGATACCAGCCGGCTACAAATATGGACGTAAGTCTCTGGTTCGAAAGCGCACTGAAATTCTGTGTGGAGCTCGACGAAAAGTCTACTGCTCATTCACAGCGAGTTCGGCGCTTGCTCACCGACAAAATTCCCAACATCGCGTCTCAAATGAGGGATGGTAATCAACTCATCAACATCATCAATCAGATTCGGGCGAACCGCCCGTGGCCCGATGTCTGGTCAGCCGTGCGCAAGGCCCACCGGTTAGCGGCAAAGGACAACAGTTCGCACGCGGCGGCGTTGGAGCAATTAGCGGAACAACTCACTCCGTCCAGTTTGGAAGAAAAGATCGCTGTGTACGCGCTCGCACCCTTATGGAGCAGCCGCGATTTGGGGGATTTTGATCCAGCCACGGACGGCGAAGATGCTTCGAAGATCGAGGCCAAACGAAAGAGCGTCGATGCGAAGTGCGAAGCGATTGGGGCGGAGCTCGTTCAAACACCCGGACTGCTTCAGAAGCACCTCCCGCTTCTTTGGAGCCGCGAACACAGCAGGCTTTGGCAGGTCGGGGCCGGAGCAGCAGCGGCAACACCAGACCTAAGCCGCGATTGGGAGCTGATTCGCCGACACGTTGCTGAGCAGAGTGACGAGGAAAGAGACGCCAGCGCCAATGTACTGGTTGGATACGTGGATGGCGCAAGCCAGCGTGACCCGAAATTTGTTCAAGACTTATTGGACAGTGCTCTTTCGGACCCCACACTGACCCCATACATCGTCGTACTCCATACCGTTTTTGGGCTCGATGATCAAGGCCTAAAGCGACTAATCGACGCTACGCAGATCGAAGAAGTACGCGCGGCGCAGTATCACCGCCTGGCATGGGGCCGGACGACGGACGATTTAACATCAGAGCAGTTCTGCGCGCTCTGGAGCGCCGTCTATACGATGGATGATAGTTACGACCATGCACTGGAGCTGCTGTACATGCGCTGCTTTTCAATGCGGCGAGAGGATCAGCGATGTATCGGTGAAGGCGAGATTCGTTGTGCGGAGATACTACTCGCGGGTCTGGGCAAGTTTGCTCAGAAAGACCGGGAAGCCCATCGGCTTAAGGATGTCATCGAGGCATGTATTCAGCCCGGTCGTCATGAGACTTTAGTCAGAGACAGCCTCAAGAAACTAAGGCGCCATATTTCGGCGCGCGAGATCTATACGCACGATTGCGCTCAATTCATCGGAGCGCTTTCGCAGAAATTCCCACGCATAGTGTTGGAAGAGTTGCTGGAGTCCTTCAATGAAGACGAGGACCTAGACGAAGACATGGTATTCACGGCGACGCGTGCAGTGGGCCATTTGGTCTCACCGTTCTCGGGAATTCCGGCAGGAACCCTTTTTGAGTGGGTCGAGGAATCCCCTGAGAGGCGGACATTAGTTGCCGCTCACATGATCCGTGCTTGGAAGAGCGAAAACGAAAATGCTGATGGTTCCGACAAGGCATACGAATGGACAGACGCCGCAATGGAGTTGATTGATCGCACGGATCAGAAGGAGCAGGTCCTCCATGCTTATCTTAACCGCATGGAGCCTCGGTCGTGGACAGGCTCGCGGGCGGAAGCCATGCGCAAGAGAATTCCGCTGCTTGAAGCATTGCAGACCCACGATGATCCAATCGTGGCGAATTGGGCTTTGGCGGCCACACGAACATTTTCTGAGGATGTTGAAAGGGAACGTAAAGCCGAAGAGAAGGGGAATCGCGAGCGTGACGAGCGCTTCGAGTGGTAGAACCCACGATATTCGGGGTCAGAGTAGAGACTCCCGCCGGGGCGGCTCGACTACCCTGAAACGCAAGCCTTCGATTCCCCTACCTGCGGAATAGCGTGGCGTTGAGCGCCGGGGCACAGTATGACGGTCAAGCGAATGGACAATGTTGGTCTCGTGGTCGAGGATCTCGACGCCGCCATTGCGTTCTTCAGCGAACTCGGCCTGGAACTCGAAGGACGCGCGCCGATTGAGGGGGCCTGGGCGGGACGGGTCACTGGATTACCCGACATGCGTGTCGAGATTGCCATGATGCGTACGCCGGACGGACATGGCCGGATTGAGCTGTCTCGGTTCCTCGCGCCCGCTGTGGCCGACGATCACCGCAGCGCGCCAGTGAACGCGCTCGGTTACCTGCGAGTCATGTTCACCGTGGAGGACATCAACGATACGCTGGCCCGAGTCGGCAAATTCGGTGCGGAGCTTGTCGGCGAAGTGGTCCAGTACGAAGACACCTATCGCCTCTGCTACATCCGCGGCCCCGAATGCATTCTCATCGGGCTTGCTCAGGAGCTTGGGAAGCAACCTACCCAGTGAGCTCGTGAGAGCGGGAGAGGGCCGGTCGGAATCGGCTACCTTGCGATCTGCTGCCCGGCCTAATTGAGGTCCGCGAACGAGACCCGTGCCACGCTGTCGAACCTGCCACATCCCCGATCTCGCAGGAGGCGCAGTCATGGCTAATGGACAGCCACGCGTCGCGATTCCCGGACCGCTGGGCTTTGGCGGCGCGCCCCTCGGCGACATGTTCGCGCGCACCGACAACCCGACGGCTTATCGCACACTCGAAGCCGCCTGGGACAGCGGCGTGCGCTATTTCGATACCGCGCCGCATTACGGCGCGGGCCTGTCGGAGCAGCGCTTCGGTTCCTTCCTGGCAACCAAGCCGCGTGATGAGTACGTGCTGTCGACCAAGGTCGGACGCGTGCTCGAACCGGCGCCCGCGGGCCCGGAGGCGATGCCGCCGTTCGTCCATGGTCTCTGGTTCCGTCGCCGGCTCGATTATTCTGGCGATGGCGCGAAGCGCGCCCTGGAAGATAGCCTCCAGCGCCTCGGCGTGGGCCGCATCGACTATGTCTTCATTCATGACCTCGCCGAGGATGCGCTGGGCCCCGAGTGGACCGAGCATTTCGCAACGGCCATGAAGGGTGCTGCGCAGGCGCTATCGCAGCTGCGCGAGGAGGGCGTGATTCGCGGCTGGGGCTTGGGCGTCAACCACGTCGAGCCCTGCCTGCGGGCATTGCGCGAATCTGACCCGGACGTATTCCTGCTTGCCACGCAGTATCACCTGCTCGATCAGACCGGGGCGGAGGAACTGTTTCCCGCCTGTGTCGAACGCGGTGTGCGCGTGGTTGTCGGCTCGCCCTTCGCTTCGGGCTTGCTGGCCGGTGGGCGGCACTACGCCTATGCCGAGGCCGACTCCACGCTCGTCGCCCGCCGTGACCGCATGGCGGAGATCAGCGAGCGGCACGGCGTCGATCTGCGCACCGCCGCCATGCAGTTCAGCGCGGCGCATCCGGCCGTGGCCGCGATCATCCCGGGTGCCAAACATCCCGACCGGGTTCTGCAGAACCGGGCCTTGATGGGGCAGGCGGTGCCGGCCGACCTCTGGGCCGAATTGAAACACGAGGGCTTGCTGCCGCAGGACGCCCAGACCCCCAATGGCGCGTGAGCGGTGGCCGTCTTCCTTGCCGCGCGGCCCGGTGGGTATGCGTTAGCTATCGAGGGCCAGCGCCGTCGTGGCACCGTCGTGTTCCAGTTCCCACCACGCGCCCCAGCGACCGTGCCGGCGTTCGAGCACGAGGTAATTGCGCTGGGCCGTGTAGATCCCTTTCTGCCCCGGCAAGGGGTGTAGCCGGATGGGATGGCCGGGCACGGGCGATTCCCCCA
>JBBEEB010000103.1:0-15904 GCA_040880995.1 Halofilum sp. (in: g-proteobacteria) | reverse complement strand
CCTCGGCTCCACCAACACTGCCGCAACATCTGGATCTTTGGGCAAGTTCCCGGGCTTGCCCAGGGTCCTACTCCTTTTCCCGAAATCGGCCTTCTCTGGCCGTTCCTACTCAATCGTTTCCCGGCCCTGCCAGGATCGAGACCACCGAGCACCCGAAAGCCAGCCCCTGTGGCGCCAAAGTCGTAATGTCCCCTTCGACCAAAGTAGAAATGTCCCCTTCATTACGGGTATCGGAACCTGCAAAAAATTGCAGCTTGTCCGCGGATATTTTCTTGAAAAGAATGCGCCGTATGGATGAGAGCGGGCAATGGACTGCCATTCCTCCTCGCCTTGCTTCGGCGAATTCCTACCCGTCTGTTCAAGCACTTTCGTGATATCGGGATGAGGTCCAGGCTCCTACATTAGGGGGAGGCGCCAAGGATGGCGCCTACCTGGGGCCCGAGGGCTGCAATCCGCACGGAAGCGGACCGGGAAAGGAACACCGCCGGGCTTAGCAGCTCGGCGGTGTTTTTGTTTGTCTGCCACCAGCCCGCGCCTCCTCGGCCCGGCGCCCACGCCTTGACCACGCACGGGGGCCGCCGGTACAAGGAGCGCTCGCCCTCGCCTCGGTAGCTCAGCTGGATAGAGCACTCCCCTCCTAAGGGAGTGGTCGCAGGTTCGAGTCCTGCCCGGGGCGCCATACACGAAAGCGCCGGCTTCGAGCCGGCGCTTTCGTGTATGACGGTTCGGGTGACCTGATGAGAACCTGAGTTCGAATGGAGCGCCGGGAACCCGCGGCGCGAGCGACGAGAACCCAAAGCACCGGACCTAGGCCTACGCCCCGCCGCCCCTTACTCGTCGCGCTCTCGTTCAAGCACGTGCTGGTATTCCCGGATGCGGCGCACATAGCGCACCGGTTCGTGGCCACGGGCGTAGCCATATTTCAGCTGGTTATAGTGATCAGGGTCCGCGAGCAGCGGCAGCACTTGGCGGATATCGCGCCAACGGTGCGGGCTGAGATCTCGCTCACGCGCGAGCACCTGAGCGTCGTGCAGGTGACCGCGGCCGACGTTATAGGCTGCCAGCGCAAGTAGGGTTCGGTCGGGCTCGGTCACCTCCTCGACGAAGCGTCGCTTGAGCCGGGCCAAGTACTTGGCGCCGCCGAAGATGCTCTGCCGGGCATCGAGACGATTGTCGACGCCCATCTCTTTCGCAGTCAGCAGCGTCAGCATCATGATGCCGCGCACCCCCGTCGGGCTGACCGCGTCCGCGCGCCAGTGTGACTCCTGGTAGCCCTGGGCCGCGACCAGCGTGAACGGTAGATCGTGCTGTTCGGCGGCCTCACGGAACCATTGGCGGTATCGCGGAAAGCGCTCGTCGATCCGGCGGATGTAGCGGCGGATGTCGACGTAGTCGAATTCGGCGAAGAAGCCGTAATACTTGTCCTGCACGGCATCGAGGCCGCCGTCCTTGCGGTACTGCTTGAGCCATCGCCCCACCGCACGCGCCAGATCCTTGCGTTCCTGCGGCATCACCCACCCAAGCGATTGCTCGCGGGTCAGATTCATGGAGGAGATGAGTTCCGGGAAATAGCGGCGGTTCAGGTCAACGATGGTGGAGTCGGCCACGGTGCAATCGAACTCGCGTTGCCACACACCCCGCAGCAGAGACTCGGTCGTGGCGTCTTCGACCGCGCGCCACTCGAGTTCGGGATGACCATTCGCCTTGAGCGCCTCGAGCCGTTCGACGTAGCTCGAATCGGAGATCACGCGCAGATCCAGCCCGACCAGGTCGGTCACCTCTTCCGGCTGGACGTTGTCGCGCCGACAGGCGACCTGCTGGGTCACCGACTGGTACGTTGGGCCAAAGCGAAATCGGTCGCGCCGCTCTTCGGTGATGGTCAGTCCGGCCGCGGCGAGGTCGCCCTCGGCGTCTTCGAGACCGTCCATCAACGCGCCGACGGAATCCTTGTAGCGAAACCGGACATCGACCCCGAGCCACGCGCCAAAGGCCGTCGCCAGGTCATGCTCGGGACCGCTCGGCTGACCGTCGCGGCCGATGAATCGCGTGGTCGGGGCGTTGCGCGTAAGTACGACCAGCTCGCCGGATTTCTCAATCTCGGCAAGCGAGCGCGAAGGCTTCTGGTCATTATTCGTGGCGTAGCTATCGCAAGCGCCGAGCAGCAGCGCAGCACATGCCACCATGGGAGCGAGCCCACGTCGGTGTTTCGTGATCGTCATTTGTCCCCCAGGGGAGACCCTACCAAAATCGAGCGGGGATCCCCCGCTCGGCAGGAGCTGACGAAGTGGGCACGGAGCGTACCCGCCGAGGGCGCGGCTTCGACTATCGCGCCGGGGCGCTGGCAGGCATCGGCTCGCCCGAGGCGCCAATCAGCCCCCGAGCGCGCAGAAAGGCCAAGGCATCGTCGGCATCGGACTCGAACCAGGCCTGCGCCGAGCCGAGACGGAAGGTGTAGCCCCAGGCGTCCATGTCGGCCTGGATGCGCCGCCTGCCCACGCCCGGCAAGCCGTCCGCGAGCAGCATCTGCAGATAGCACACGCCGCATTCCTCCAGCAGCGTGCCGCCGGCATCGGTGTGCAGGCGCGCGCGGCGGGCGGCGTCCATGCAGATGAAATGTCCCGCCTCGTGCAGCGCCGAATGCACGGGCGTATCCGGCCGCAGATAGAGGGTCGCGCCAATCAGTCCTGCCTCGGGTTCGCCCCAGTAGGTGCCGGGGATGGCCCCGCCTGGCGCGCACCACGAAACGGCGAGTCCGTAACGCTCGAGCAGGCGCTCGAGCGCAGCGGGCGGCAAGTCGCCGCACAGCTCCACGGAGGCCATCGACTCGCTCATGCGTCCTCCAGCGGAAAGGCCAATGCCTGGTCGATGTGCTCGAGCCCGGCTGCGATCATGACCAGGCGGTCGAAACCGAGCGCGACGCCGGCGCAGTCGGGCAGCCCGGCTTCCAGCGCGGCCAGCAGGCGCTCGTCCATGACCACCGGATCCTGTCCCCCGTGTGCCCGCCGCGCCCGGTCGGCCTCGAAGCGGCGGCGCTGCTCGCTCGCATCGATGAGCTCGTGGAAGCCGTTGGCGAGCTCGAGTTCACCCCAATAAAGCTCGAACCGGCGCGCTACGCGTGCGTCGGATTCATCGAGCCGTGCGAGCGCCCCCTGCTCCGCGGGCCAGTCATATAGAAAGGTCGGCGTATCCGCTGCCAATGCCGGCGCCACGAGCCCGCTGAGGATGCGGTCGAGCCACCCACAATGGTCGTCATCGGCCAACCCTGGGACCGGCTCCAGGCCCCCGTCGCACGCGGCCTCGCGCAACCGGGCCGCATCCGCCGTGAGCGGATCGACAGCGGCATGGGTCACGAATGCCTCCGCGTAGCGCAGCCGCCGGGCGCGCGGGACGGCCCGCTCCGGGCCGACTACCGCTGTCAGCAACGCCTCGACATCGTCCATCAACGCGTGGTGGTCGGCCCCCACGCGATACCATTCGAGCAGATCGAACTCGGGATTGTGATAGCGCCCGCGCTCGCCATCGCGAAAGACGCGCGCGAACTGCCAGCAGTCGCCGACGCCGGCAGCCAGCAGGCGCTTCATGGGAAACTCGGGCGAACTATGCAGAAAGTATGTTGCATCCGGGGCCACCCCGAGCCGCGTGGTCAGCGGCGCGATGTGCGGATCTGTCTGTGCCGCCGACGAGAGCGCCGGGGTGTCGACCTCGAGTGCCTGCGTGGCGGCGAAATAGGCCCGGATGCGCGCCTTCAGGGCGGCCCGCAGGCGTAATACGGCCAAGCTCGCCGAGGGCTGCCAACTGCGGGCCGGCGGATTCAGCGGCCCTTACTCCTTGACGCGGCTGACGTAGTCGCCGGTGCGCGTGTCCACGCGGATCACCTCGCCTTCCTCGATGAACAACGGCACTTTCACCGTGGCGCCGGTCTCGAGCTCAGCGGGTTTGGTGCCGCCCTGTGCGGTGTCGCCGCGCACGCCGGGATCGGTCTGCGTGATGCGCAGATCCACCAGCTTGGGTGCGGTGACCGTGAGTGGGTCGCCGTTGTACAGCGTGACCTCGACTGTGTCCTGCTCGCGCAGCCATTTGCCGGAGTCGCCCACGGCCGCGGCGCTGGCCGCGATCTGCTCAAACGAATTGGGGTCCATGAAATGCCAGTACTCGCCGTCCGTGTAAAGCATGGTCATCTCGGTGTCGACCACATCGGCGGACTCGACCGAATCGCCCGATTTGAAGGTACGCTCGATCACACGGCCGGTCTTGAGGTTACGGACCTTGACGCGGTTGAAGGCCTGGCCCTTGCCCGGCTTGACGAACTCGTTCTCGACGATGGCGTAGGGATCGCCTTCGAGCATGATCTTGAGGCCCGCCTTGAACTCGTTCGTGCTGTACGTCGCCATGGAACCCTCGCTACGTGGCCGGCGCGATTGACCGTACTGGACGCGCCCGGAAGAATTGGCGCGCTATGATACCGGCATCCACCCGGCAACAAAACGCACCTGCCTGGCAGCGCGAGCTGCAATGCGCCATTCGCGACCCCGGCGAGTTACTCGCACTGGTGGGCCTGGACGCCGCGGATTTCGTCGGCGGCGAGCCCGGCACGCATGCCGGTGCGCACGGCTTTCCGCTGCGCGTCCCACGCGGGTATGTCGCGCGCATGCGCCCCGGCGATGCCGCCGACCCACTGCTCGCACAGGTGCTGCCGACAGGCGCCGAGGCCGACGCGGTCGACGGTTTCGGCCCCGACCCGGTGGGCGATCGGGACGCCATGGTGCGTCCCGGCGTGCTGCACAAGTATCATGGCCGCGTGCTGCTGGTGACTACCGGCGCCTGCGCCGTTCACTGCCGCTACTGCTTCCGGCGCGAGTTCCCCTACGCCGACGCCAACCCCCGCCCTGGACAGTGGCAGGAAGCCCTGGCCTACATCGAGGCGGACGCCTCCATCGAGGAGGTCATCCTCAGCGGCGGCGACCCCTTGTCGTTGCCAGACGAGACACTCGCCGCGTTGGCGATGCGGCTGGCGGCGATCTCACACGTGCGTACGCTGCGAATACATACGCGCCTGCCGGTGGTGCTGCCCGAGCGCGTCGACACGGGCCTGAGTGGCTGGCTCGCGGACACGCGCCTGCAAACCATCGTCGTGCTCCACGCCAATCACGCCAACGAACTCGACGACTCGGTGGCGGGCGCCGCCCGTCGGCTGGCCGATACCGGCGCCTGGCTGCTGAACCAAACGGTGCTGCTGCGCGGGGTCAACGACAGCGTTGCCGCGCTCGAAGCGCTATCGCGTCGGCTGTTCGCCTGTGGCGTGCTACCGTACTACCTCCACTTGCTCGACCCCGTGCGCGGCGCGGCCCACTTCGACGTGTCGGCCAGTACGGCACGCAGCTTGCTAGCAGATGCTGCGGCACGGTTGCCGGGCTATCTCGTTCCCCGGCTCGTGCGCGAAGAAGCGGGGCGTCCCGGCAAGACGCCCGAGCCGTTCCGCTGGCCGGAAGGTACGAACACCGGGGTCGTAGCCCCCGGGGAATCCTGAGGCATGACCGCAAAAAGCGAGCCGGCCCACCGTGAATAGCGGATCGACCATCCGGCTACTCGTCGTCAGCGAGCAGCCCGAGGACGCCGAGCATGTCGCCTCGCAGATGCGGACCGCGGGCTACTCGGTCAAGCCGACGCGCGTCGAGGATGGCCATGCGCTCGGCGAGGCTGTCGGCAAGCTCGAGTTCGACGTTGCCTTGCACGTGCTCGCGACCGAAGACGTCGAGCTGAACGATACAATCGCCGCGCTACGGGAACGCAACCTGTACGTACCGGTGATCGCCTATGGTGAGGGCGACCTGACGACCGGCCGGGCGCTCGCCACCGGCGCCGGCGACCGTGTGGTCCAGGACAGCGAGCACCTACGTTACGCGATCATCCGCGAGTTCGAGCGCACCTCCACCCGCCGCCGGGCACACCACCTCGAGGCGGCCTACCGCGAGAGCGAGGAACGCGCCCGGGCGCTAATGCAGTCATCGCGCGACGCAATTGCCTACATCCACGATGGCATGCACGTGCTCGCCAACGATGCCTACCTGGCGCGCTTCGGCTACGAGGCCTTCGAGGATCTCGAGGGCACGCCCATCGTCGACATGGTCTCCAGCGATGACCGCGAGAAACTCAAGGGCTTTCTGCGCGACTATTCCCGCAGCGAGGAGGCCGTCGGCACGCTCGATCTCCAGCTGCAGCAAGCGGGCGGCAAATCCTTTCAGGCCGAGATGGAGTTCTCACGGGCCTCGATCGACGGCGAGGCCTGCAGCCAGATCATCATTCGCGAACAAACCAATACGGCAGAGCTCGAGCGCCAGCTCACCCTGTTGAGCCAGCGCGACAGTGTCACCGGTCTGTACAACCGCCAATATTTCGTCACCACCCTGCAGGAGGCGTTGACCGCGGCGGGCGATGACCAGGCCAAGTGGACGCTGGCACAGATCACCATCGACGGATTCGACCAGATCAAGGAGCAGGTCGGCGTAATCGGCTCCGACCAGGTGATCGCCGACGTTGCCCGGATTCTCGGGGAGGCCACCGCAGAGAACGATGTGCTCGCGCGCCTGGACGGCGCCACCTACGGCCTGCTGACGCCAGGCGCTGAGCCCGAAGCCATCGAAACGCTGGCCGGCCACATCCGCCAGCGGGTGCGCGATCACATCTGCAACGTCGACAAAGCCTCGCTCAATGTTACCGCCTGCCTCGGTCTCGCCCGCATCGACGGCAGCGTGAGCGATCCCAACGCGATCATGGCGCGCAGCGAACGCGCGCTCGCGGACGCCCGGCGCAACGGGCCCGACGCCCACCACCTCTACCAGCCCAAGGCGGGCGAGCTGTCGCAGAAGGAAATCGACCAGCAGTGGACCGAGCGCATCCGCGACATGCTCCAGGGCAACCAGTTCTCCCTGTTGTACCAGCCGATCGTCAGCCTCGCCGGGGACAGTACGGCGCGTTACGAGGTGCTGTTGCGCACGCTCGACGAGCACGGCCAACCGACCGACGACCCCGAGTTCCGCGCGGCGGCCGAACGCACCGGTATGGCCAAGGGCGTGGACCGATGGACCGTGTTCAACGCCCTCAAGGCGCTGCTGGAAGAGCTGCGCCGCTCGCCCGACACCGTATTTTTTGTTCCACTATCGGCGAGTGCCTTCGATGACGCGGGTCTGTTCCGCTGGATTCACGAGCGCATCAAATCGGTCAAGCTGCCGCAGGGCCGGCTGGTGTTCCAGATCGACGGACCGGCCGCCGCGACGCGCATCAAACAGGCCGCCGCATTCAGTGCCGCAGCCCACAAGATCGGTTGCGAAGTCTCACTCTCGGGTTTCGGACACGGGTCCGATCCGTTCCACCTAACGCAGCACATCGCGGTGGACTACCTGCGCATCAGCGAGGATTTCACGCGCGACCTGGCGAGCAACGAGCAAAATCAGGAGTCCGTGCGCAAGATAGCGGTCGAGGCGCGGTCGCACGGCAAGCAAAGCATCTGCCCGGGCGTCGAGGACGCCTCCACGCTCACGGTCCTGTGGACGCTCGGCACCGATATGATCGAAGGCAGCTTCCTACAGGAGGCCACCCACGAGCGCAGCTACGATTTTGCCTCGATGGCCATGTAAACGTGGCCGCTCTCCTTCCGGTGGCATCCGCTACCATCCGCCGCTTTTCGGCCCCGATCGCCCACCATGGTTTACATCTTGTAGGTGCCCCACAGGCACTCCCAAGGACGCCTACTAACCTATTGAGTTTGCTTCTAAAACTCCGGATTCTCCAGGCACTGTAAGGCGCGTTCTCATAAGCGCGACTAGGCCTGTCCGGTTGACTTAAGCGGAAAAATTTATCAGTGTGGAATAGTCATTTGCGCCGGATTTGCACCGCGTTGCGGGCGCATGAAGCAAGTGCAGCTAAGCGGTTTTCAATCACTGCCGGCCAGTTGAAAAAGGCCGCCAGGCTCCGGTTTCCGAGTCCCGCAATCATCTCGGCGTCAGTGCATTGTAGGTCGCTTCGCGGCTAAAGCAGCATGCACCCAGGCCCGCAAAAGAGGTCGCCCGCGGATGTCGATGCGCATCCCGTCTCGAAATACTCAATTGAGGTGACGGTCACGTGAAGTTTTCATTCGAATTCTTTCCCCCGAAAACAGAACAACTCGAGCGGAATCTGTGGCACGCCGTACAGGAGCTAGCGCCGATCGAACCGCGGTTCGTCTCGGTGACCTACGGCGCCGGTGGCTCCACGCGTGAGCGTACCCACGCCACGGTGCGGCGCATCCTCGAAGAGACGAACCTGACGCCCGCCGCTCATCTGACCTGCGTTGACGCCTCGAAGGAGGAAGTCAACGAGATCGCCGCCAACTACTACGAGATGGGCGTGCGCCATATCGTCGCCCTGCGCGGCGATCCGCCCAACGCGGGTGAGGCGTTCACGCCCCGCCCGGACGGCTACAACAATGCCGCCGAGCTGGTCGAGGGTCTGCAGGAGGTGGGCGACTTCGACATCAGCGTCGCCGGCTACCCGGAGACGCACCCCGAGGCCGAAGAGCCCGAGGCCGACATCGCCTTTCTCAAGCGCAAGGTCGACGCCGGGGCCAAGCGCGTGATCACGCAGGTGTTCTTCAAGAACCGCGATTTCCTGCTGTTCCGCGATCGCTGCGCGGCGGCCGGCATCGACGTGCCGATCGTGCCCGGCATTCTGCCGATCATCGACTTTCCGAAGGTCGCGAATTTCGCCCGCGGCACCGGCACCTCGGTTCCGCAATGGATGGAGGAGCTGTTCGCGGGCTTCGAAGACGACCCCGTCGCCAGCGGCATGGTCGGCGCTGCGTTCGCCACCGAACAATGCCTGGAGCTGCGTCAGGAAGGCGTCGAGAACTTTCATTTCTACACGCTGAATCGGCCCGACCCGACGCGCTCCGTCTGCCGCATGATGCAGGTACTGACGGAAGGCGAATACGCCCCGCGCTCGGCGATCGCCTCGCGCGTCGCTTGAGCGATGCGCGGCCGCGCCACCCAATAAGGAGACCGATCCATGAGTAACGAATTAGAGCAGGGGCTCAACAGCCGCATCCTCATTCTGGATGGCGGCATGGGCACCATGATCCAGAACCTCAAGCTCTCCGAGGAAGAATTTCGCGGGGAGCGCTTCAAGGATGCGCCAGGCGAGATGCAGGGCAACAACGACCTGCTCAACCTGACCCAGCCCGAGAAGATCGAGCAGCTGACTCGGGAGTATCTCGAGGCCGGCGCCGACATCGTCGAAGCGAACACCTTCAACGCCAACCGCATCTCGCAGGCGGATTACCACCTCGAGGACGTGGCCAAGGAGATCGCTTCCGAAGGTGCCGCCATCGCGCGCCGCGCCGCAGACGCCGTCGCCAAGGAGACGGGCGTGCCGCGTTATGTCGCCGGCGTGCTCGGCCCAACCAACCAGACCGCATCGATCTCGCCGGACGTCAACGATCCGTCCAAGCGCAACACGCGCTTTCCGGCGCTGGTCGAGACCTATCGCGAGAACGCCGAGGGCCTGATCGGCGGCGGCGCCGACCTGATTCTGGTCGAGACCATCTTCGATACGCTCAACGCCAAGGCGGCGCTGTACGCCCTTGAGGAGCTGTTCGAGGACCGGGGCCAGCGCTGGCCGATCATGATCTCGGCGACCATCACGGACGCCAGTGGCCGCACCCTGTCGGGCCAGACGGTCGAGGCCTTCTGGAACAGCGTGCGCCACGCCAAGCCCTTCTCCGTCGGCCTCAACTGTGCTCTGGGCGCCGAAGAGCTGCGCCAGTACGTCGAAGAGCTCAGCGACGTCGCCGACACCGCGGTCTCGGCACACCCGAACGCGGGCCTGCCCAACGAGCTCGGCGAGTACGACCAGGGCCCCGAGGAGATGGCCAAGCTGATCGGCCCCTGGGCCAAAGAAGGCCTGATCAACATCATCGGCGGTTGCTGCGGCACGACACCGGAGCACATCCGCGCGATTGCCGAAGCAGTGAAACCACACCAGCCGCGCAAGATCCCCGAGCGCGAGCCGGTGCTGCGCCTGTCCGGCCTCGAGCCGCTGACGATCGACCAGCAGACGGGCTTCATCAACATCGGCGAGCGTACCAACGTCACCGGTTCGGCCAAGTTCCGCCGACTGATCGAGGCCGACGACTTCGAAACGGCGCTCGAGGTGGCGCGCCAGCAGGTCGAGGGCGGCGCGCAGGTCATCGACGTCAACGTCGACGACGGCCTGCTCGACGGCGTCGAATGCATGCGCCACTTCCTCGACCTGGTCGCGACCGAGCCTGACATCTCGCGCGTACCGGTCATGATCGACTCGTCGAAGTTCGAGATCATCGAAACCGGCCTGCAATGCGTGCAGGGCCGCGCGATCGTCAACTCGATCAGCATGAAGGAAGGCGAGGAGCCTTTCCTCGAACAGGCGAAGAAGATCCGCAAATACGGCGCGGCCGTGGTCGTCATGGGCTTCGACGAGGAAGGCCAGGCCGATACCAACGAGCGGCGCATGGAGATATTCAAGCGTGCGGTGAAGCTGCTCGAGGAAAAGGCTGGCTTCGATCGCGCCGACATCGTGCTCGACCCGAACATCTTCGCCATCGCCACCGGCATGGACGAACACAACGACTACGCCCGCGGCTTCATCGACGCGACCAAGGAACTACGCGAGGCGCTGCCGGGCATCGGCGGCATCAGCGGCGGCCTGTCGAACGTGTCGTTCTCCTTCCGCGGCAATGAGCCCGTGCGCGAAGCCATGCACTCGGTGTTCCTGTATCACGCCATTCAGAACGGCATGAACATGGCGATCGTCAACGCCGGCCAGCTCGGCGTGTACGACCAGATCCCGGAGCAGCTGCGCGAACTGGTCGAGGACGTCATCCTCAACCGCAAGGAAGGCGCGACCGAGGCGCTGCTCGACATCGCCGAGGAATACCGCGAGTCGGGCGAGAAGCACCAGGTCAACGCGGCCTGGCGCGAGGAAGAGGTCGAGAAACGCTTGGAGCACGCCCTCGTCCACGGCGTGGTCGATTACATCGACGACGACGTCGAGGAGGCCCGCCAGCGCGCCGATTCCCCGATCCATGTGATCGAGGGTCCGCTGATGGACGGCATGAATGTCGTCGGCGACCTGTTCGGCTCGGGCAAGATGTTCCTGCCGCAGGTGGTCAAGTCCGCGCGCGTCATGAAGAAGGCGGTGGCCTATCTCCTGCCCTACATCGAGGCCGAAAAGACGGCCAATCAGGAGTCCAACGCCAAGGGCAAGGTGCTCATGGCGACGGTGAAGGGCGACGTCCACGACATCGGCAAGAACATCGTCGGCGTCATCCTGCAGTGCAACAACTACGAGGTGATCGACCTCGGCGTGATGGTGCCGTCGGACAAGATCCTGGACACCGCACGCGACGAGGGGGTCGATATCATCGGCCTATCCGGCCTGATTACGCCGTCGCTCGACGAGATGGTACGAGTCGCGCGCGATATGGAGAAGCGTGGCCTCGAAGTTCCGCTGCTGATCGGCGGTGCCACAACCTCGCCGACGCACACCGCGCTGCGCATCGCGCCGGAGTACAGCAACTTCGTCACCCACGTGAAGGACGCCTCGCGCGCCGTCAACGTAGTGTCGAACCTGCTGCTCAAGGATCAGCGGCGCGACGACTACATCGCCGAGATCCAGGCCGAGCACGAGCGCTTGCGCGAGCGTTCCAGCAAGCGCGAGTCGCGCAAGAAGATGCTGTCGCTCGATGCGGCGCGCAAGAACCCGTACTACTTCGACCCGACCGCCGAGACGCCGTTCGAGCCGGCGAACAAGGGTGTGATCAAGGTCGACGACGTGACCGTCGAAGACCTGCGGCCGTACATCGACTGGACGCCGTTCCTGCACACCTGGCAGATCAAGTCGAGCTATCCCAAGGTCCTCGAGGACGAGAACGTCGGCGAGGCCGCGAAGTCGCTGCTCGACGACGCCGAGAAGATGCTCGATCGCATGATCGAGGAAAACTGGCTGGCCCCGCGCGGCGTGATCGGGTTGTGGCCGGCGGCCTCGACCGGCGACGACGTCATCGTCTATGAGGACGAAAAGCGCAAGACCGAAAAGACGCGCTTCCACTTCCTGCGCCAGCAGAACGAGAAGCCGGAAGGCAAGCCGAACCTGTGTCTGGCCGACTACGTCGCGGACCACACCAGCGGCGTGCCGGACTGGATCGGCGGCTTCGCCGTGACCGCGGGCAGCGAGACCAAGCAATACGTCGACCAGTTCAGCGAGGCCAACGACGACTATTCGGCCATCCTGGTCGAAGCGTTGGCCGACCGCCTCGCCGAGGCTTTCGCCGAGTACCTGCACCTGCGCGTGCGCAAGGAATACTGGGGCTACGCCTCCGACGAGCGCCTGGCCAGCGAGGACCTGATTGCCGAGGAATACGAAGGTATTCGCCCGGCGCCGGGTTATCCGGCGTGCCCCGAGCATACCGAGAAGGGCCTGCTGTGGGAGCTGATGGACGTCGAGGTCAACACCGGCATGACGCTGACCGAGAGCTATGCCATGGATCCCGGCGCGGCCGTGAGCGGCTTCTACATGGCCTATCCGCGGGCCCGCTACTTCGGTCTCGGCAACATCGGGCGCGATCAGCTCGAAGATTACGCCGAGCGCAAGGGCTGGTCGATCGAGGACGCCGAGCACTGGCTCGACGCCAACCTGGCCTATGACGAGCGGGGCAAGGTTTCCGACGGAGAAAGCGGCGACGTCAAGAAGGCGGGCTGATGAGCGGCGTGAGACGCGCCCGGCCGATGGCCGGGCGTGTCAGCCCGTGCTGATCACGCCCATCGCCAGGACGTAGAGCACCAGTACGAGACAGCTCTCGAAACCGATCCCGCCGGGGCCGGAACGCTCGCGCCGAATCAGGCCGAGTAGCAACACGGCCGTCATCAGAATCGTCAGCGCAATCAGGAACATTTCGTGGGAGGTTACGCTGTGGTAGAGCGACCCCGCACGATAGAAACCATCGGCCACGGCCGCGAACAGCGTGTCGAAGGCATTGCCGCCGATCACGCCCGCCACCGCGAGCGTCAAGGCGCCACGGCGAACCGCCGCGACCGACGTCACCAGTTCGGGCAGCGAGGTCGCCACGGCCACGAGCAGCGCGCCCACCACGGATTCGGAGATTCCCGTCTGCGCGGCGATCACGCCACCACTGCGCGCGACCGCAATGCCAGCAGCCAGGACGACGATGCCGGCGAGCGCGAACTCCGCGGCCACGCGCACGGCCGCTTGCCCCCCCTGGGGCTCGTCGGGCTTGTCCACCCGGGTCTCGCCGGTCATCCGCGGCCGCCACATCGGCTCGTCGCGGCTACGGTGGACCAGGTGCAGGCCGTAGACGTAGGCCACCACCAGGATCGGCGTGACCGGATGGACGCCCAGGATGGCGATCGGCGGCAGGATCATCGCGCAAAGCATGAGCGCGAGTAGCACGATCAGCAGCGAGGCCTGCATCATGTTCGGTGCGGAGGCCGCGGCATGCTCGAGATTCGCCCGGCGATACGCGATATCCGCGAACGCCAGGAACACGGTCTGTGCGGCGATGCCTCCAATGGCGTTCGATAACGCCAGCGTGGGCAGACCATCGACTGCGGCGGTAACGGACGCGGCGATACCCGACAGCGAGGTGGCCGCGCCGAGCAGCACGGCGCCGGTCACCGCCTCGCCAAGGCCCGTACGGTCGGCCAGCCGATCCGCCGCCGCGCTCAGGCGGGTGCCCGCGACCGCGATGACCGCGGCGCCGAGGAGGAACAGGGCGATGGCTCCGGGCAGTGAGAACAAAGATTCAATCATCGGCCCTCCTTCGGCCCCAGCGGCCTTGGGTGGATGCCCCGCGGGGCTCGAGGATCGTCGACGCCAGGATCAAGTCCGCGTCGCCGATTTGCTACGCTAACGACCTACGACCAACGATTTGGAGAACTCATGAGCCAATACGACGTCTACGGACTCGGCAACGCCCTGGTGGACATGGAATACCAGGTAACGCCGGAAGAACTACAGGAAATGGGCATCGACAAGGGCGTCATGACGCTCATGGACGTCGACCAACAGTCCGAACTCATGGTCTGGCTCAGCGACCATCACGTCCATCGCAGCGCGGGCGGCTCGGCGGCCAACTCGGTGATCGCCCTGTCCCAGCTCGGCGGCCGCGGCTATTACACCTGCAAGGTGGCGGACGATGAACTCGGGCACCTGTATACCAAGGACCTCAAGGAGAACGGCGTCGATACGAACGCCCACGACGGCCGCGAAGAAGGCCACACGGGCCGCTGCATGGTATTCGTGACGCCGGATGCCGATCGCACCATGGCCACCTTCCTCGGCATTACCGGCGGGCTCGGCGAGAACGAACTCAATCCGACTGCCCTGCGCGACTCGAAGTACCTTTACATGGAAGGCTACCTGGCGACCTCGGATACGGCACGCGAGGCGGCTGTCCGCGCCCGCGGCATCGCCGAGGAGGCCGGCGTGAAAACTTCGCTGTCGCTGTCCGACCCGAACATCGTCACCCACTTCAAGGATCAGCTGCTCGACATCATCGGGCCGGGCCTGGATCTGGTCTTCGCCAACGAGGACGAAGCCCAGGGCATCACGGGAACCGGCAGCCTCGATGACGCTGTCGCCTACATGAAGAGCATCGGCAAGGAGTTCGTCATCACCCGCGGACCGAATCCGAGCTTGGTGTGGGACGGCAAGGAGCTCATCGAGATCCCCGCGCAGAATCTCACGCCGCTCGACACCGTAGGTGCGGGCGACATGTTCGCCGGCTCCTTCCTCTACGGCATCACGCAGGGCTGGTCGCACCGAGCAGCCGGCGAGCTCGCCGCGGCCACCGCGGCGAAGCTGATCGTGACCTACGGCCCGCGTCTACCCGCCGCCGAGACCCGTGGCGTGCTGGCCAAGGTCGCCCAGCGCGCGCCCGAAGCAGCAAAGTAAGGCAACGTAACGCCCCACCCTGGAGCGAGCTGCCTCGCTCCAACGGCGAACGTACGCTCGCGGTCTGACACGGCCGCGAGCGTACGGATTCGTCGCTCTACCGGCCTTTTAGCTAGACCCGTTCCCGTTCGTGCCGTCGTCGGAACCGTCGTCCGAGGTGTCATCCCCGGTCCCGGTAGTATCGTCGCTGCCGTCGGCATCCGCATCCTGGCCGGTTACGTCACTGTCGTCCTCGGTCGCATCCACGCCGGTGTCGTCAGTCGCGTCGCCGTTGCCATCCATTCCGCCATTGTCCGTGGCGTCGTCACTACCGTTGTCGCTCTCCGGATCGGAACCCACGGCGTCGCTGTGGTCCTGACCGGCCTGACCGCCGTCCGGGCTGACCAGATACCAGCTGTCGCCGAATCCATCCACCTCGTGGCCGCTCATATCGCCGGCCTCGGTGTCGCGCACGAATAGGTAGAGCGGCTGACCATCATAGGTCACCTGCTCGGTGCCATCGTCACGTTCGACGGTGTCGAGCATGGCCTCGTCGACACCATCTCCGGCTGTTGGCATCCCGTTATCCGGTTCCAGCGGCGGCCAGGCGTCAGCGCAGTCGTCGTAACACGCGCTCTCCCCCTCCGAGTCCGCGTCGAACATGTACACGCTACGGCCCTCCTCGGTCACGAGGTACTCGCCGTACTCGTCATCCTCTTCGACCATCAGCTCCGACGCCTCGTCCGCGAACGCCGGTGTGCTCAATGCAAATAGCGCAATCCCTGCCCAGCCGAGGCTGTGCCTCAGTCGCTTCAACATGACTCACCTCCTGTGATTCACTCCATACCGGCCGGCCGCGCCGGCCCCCTTGAGCATGGACGGTATTCCAGCGTTTCGCCAACCGGCCTCCCCGAGCCCCTTCGTCAGACACGGCTCCCCCGGTTGC
>JBBEEB010000102.1:9859-16089 GCA_040880995.1 Halofilum sp. (in: g-proteobacteria) | reverse complement strand
TTCGGTCGGGCTGAAGCCCGACCTACAGCGCAGGGCGTGTCCTTCCCTTTATCCGTGTTGATCTGTGTTCATCCGTGGTTTCTTCTAAGCCCAAACGCGGCCAGTGTGGTTCAGCGAAGCTCCGACATCCTTCCGGCGGCGGGCGGCAGCATTCGTGTTCATTCGTGTTTATTTTGTGGTTCTTCTCTCGCACCGATACGGCAAACCCGGTTCAGCAACGCTCCGACACGCGTTCGCTCGATGCGCGGCAGCATCCGAATCCATTCGTGTTTATTCGTGGTTCTCGAATGTCAGGGCAGCAGCAGGCGTTCGAGGAGGTTTTCGAAGGTGCGGGCGGTGGCGGTGAGGTCGTCGAGAGAGATGCGTTCGTCGGTCTGATGGATGGTGGCGTTGAGGGGGCCGAGTTCGACCACCTGCGCGCCGGTCGGCGCGATGAAGCGGGCGTCGGAGGTGCCTCCGGTGGTTTCGAGCGCCGGGCGGTAACCGGTGACGGCCTCGACGGCGTCGGCGGCGGCTTCGGTGAGGGTGCCCGGTTCGGTGAGGAAGGGCTCGGCGGTGTGACGCCATTCGATCTGGTATTCGAGGTCGTGCTGATCGAGCAGCTCGCGCACGCGGCGGCCCAGGCCCTCGGCCGTGGACTCGGTCGAGTAGCGGAAGTTGAACGTGACCTCGGCGTGGCCCGGGATGACGTTGTCGGCGCCGGTACCGGCGTGGATGTTGGAGATCTGGAAGCTGGTGGGCGGGAAGTGGCGGTTGCCGGTGTCCCACTCGATTTGCGCCAACGTGGCCAGTGCCGGCGCCAGTTCGTGGATGGGATTGCGTGCGCGCTGCGGATAGGCCACGTGGCCCTGGGCGCCCTGGACCGTCAGATAGCCGGTCACCGAACCGCGGCGCCCGATCTTGATGGTATCGCCGAAGCGCTCGACTGAGGACGGCTCGCCGACCACGCAGTAGTCCATGTGCTCGCCGCGAGCCTTCAGGGCCTCGACCACGCGCCCCGTGCCGTCCACCGCCGGGCCTTCCTCGTCGCTGGTGATCAGTAGCGCCAGTGAGCCCGTGTGATCGGGATGCGCACGCGCGAAGCACTCGGCGGCGACCACCATGGCGGCGACGCTGCCCTTCATGTCGGCGGCGCCACGGCCCCAGAGGAAGCCGTCGCGCTGGTGGGCGGCGAACGGGGGCTCGCTCCAGCGTTCCTCCGGGCCGGGCGGGACCACGTCGGTATGGCCGGCGAGTACGACCAGCGGCGCCGCCGTGCCGTGACGCGCCCACAGGTTGTCGACCTCGCCGAAACGCATCGACTCGAGCGCGAAGCCGGCCGCCTGCAGTCGGTCACCGATCAGTTGCTGGCAGCCGGCGTCCTCGGGCGTGAGCGAGCGCCGGCGGATCAGTTCGCCAGCCAGGTCCGCCACGCTTGCGGCGATCTCCTCGTGGTTCGCGCTCATTGGCCCCCCGGATTGCTGATACGGCTACCGAGTTCGGACTCCAGCGATGCCAGGACGTCGTCCGTCAGCGGCTGGTTCGCCTCGTCGGTCAGGAAGAAGACATCGTCGACGCGCTCGCCCACCGTAGCCACGCGCGCGTTGTGTACGCGCACGCCTACCTGCAGGAAAGCGCGGGCGACGCGCGAGAGCAGGCCGGGCTGATCGCTGGCGGTGATCTCGACGGCGGTCACGCCGTGCTCTTCCTGTAGTTCGGCCTCGACCTCCAGCGGTACGTCGAACTGGCGCATGCGCCGGGTGGTGCGGGGGGCGGTCTCCGGCGGCAGTTGGTCGGGCTCGGCGAAGGCCGTCTCCAGCGACTGGCGAATGTCGCGGAAGCGCGTGGGATCGGTGATTGGCTCGCCCGTCTCTTCCAGGATCAGGTAGGTGTCGAGGCTGCGCGCGGAGGTGGAGGTCAGGATACGCGCGTCGACGATGGACAGGCGCAGGCGGTCGAGGATGGCCGTGACCAGGGCAAAGCGGTAGCGGTGGTCCGGCCGGGAGATGAACAGCTCGGTCGAGCCGCGTTCGGTTTCCTGCCGCAGCAGGATGAGCGGCTCGGGGGAGTCGCCGTGCTCGACCAGTCCGCGGGTGTGCCAGGCGATTTCGTCGGCGTTGTGCCGCAGGAAGTAGCCGTCCTCCAGGTCCGACCACACCGGCTCGATCTGCTCGGCGCCGATGCCGTACTCCACGAGCATCCGCCGGGCGCGTTCCTGCACGTCGGCGATGCGTTCGCGCTTGTCGATCGGGTTGTCCAGGCCGCGGCGCAGCGCCTGCACGGTGCGGTGGTAGAGCTCGCGCAGCAGGTTGTCGCGCCAGGAATTCCACAGACTTGGGTTGGTCGCACGGATGTCGGCAACCGTGAGCAGGTACAGATGATTGAGGTGCGCGATCGAGCTGACCGTGCGTGCGAATTCGTGGATGACCGAAGGATCGGACAGATCGCGGCGCTGCGCGGTCATCGACATGACCAGGTGGTTACGCACCAGCCACATGACCAGTCCGGATTGCATCGAGGACAACCCGTGTACGCGGCAGAACACGTCGGCGTCCTCGGCACCGAGTTCGGAGTGGTCGCCCTCGCGTCCCTTGGCGATGTCATGGAAGAGGGCGGCGACGTAGAGCAGTTCCGGCTGGCCGATGCGGCCCATCAGCTCGCGGCACAGGGCGGGTTCTTCGGGGTCGTCACCCTCGCGGAAATGGCGCAGATGGCGGATCACGCGCAGGGTGTGCTCGTCCACGGTGTAGGCATGAAACAGGTCGTACTGCATGCGCCCGACGATCTGGTCGAACGCCGGCAGGTAGGCGCCGAGCACGCCGTAGCGGTTCATGCGGAACAGCTGTCGTGCGACGTGTCGCCGCTGGCGCAACAGTTCGAGAAAGTTCTGGCGCGTGCGCGGATCGGCGCGCGTCTCGTCGTCCACCACGGAGAGGTTGTCGCGCAACTGCCGCAGCGTCTGCGCGCGCACACCCTGGATCTCCGAGTGGCGCGCCAGCAGCACGAACATCTCGAAGATGGCGTGCGGCGCCTGGCGGAAGGTCTCTGGCCCAACGGCTTCGAGGGTGTCGCCGCGCAACAGGAAGTGGTCGCCGAACGGCTGCACTGCCTGTTCCGCGGGCGGCTCCAGGATGGCCTCGCGGAAGAACTGCAGCAGGATCTCGTTGAGCCGCTGGAGTTCCATCAGCGCGCGGTAATAGCGCTGCATGAACGCCTCCACCGCGCGATTCGGATTCGGATCGGTCTCGCCGAAGGCGCCGGCGAGATCGCGCTGATGATCGAACAGCAGCCGGTTCTCGCTGCGGCCGGTCAGTCGGTGTAGGCGCCAGCGGATACGCCACAGCAACTCCTGGCCGGCGGCCAGGCGCTCATATTCGTCGGCGGTGAGGAACTCGTGATCGACCAGCTCCGCCAGCGTGCGCGCGCCGAAATGGCGCTTGGCCACCCAGCCGACCATCTGAATATCGCGCAGGCCGCCCGGGCCCTCCTTGATGTTCGGTTCCAGACGATAAGCGGTGTGATCGAACTTGCGGTGGCGCGCGATCTGCTCGTCGAGTTTGGCGCGGAAAAAGGCATCGGTGGGCCAAATTTGGTCGGGGCCGGTGGCGGCGCGCATGGCCTCGTCGAGGTGGGCCGCGCCGGCGAGCCGGCGCGATTCCATCAGCGTGGTGGCGATGGTGACGTCCGCCTGCGCGTGGGCCACGCATTGCTCAACGGTCCGCGTGGCGTGGCCGATCTCGAGTCGGCAATCCCAGAGCAGCGTGATGAAGGCCTCGAGCGCTTCGCGATGCCGTTCATCGGCACCGTTGGCCAGCAGGATGAGCAGATCGATATCCGAGTGCGGCTGTAGCTCGCCCCGGCCGTAGCCGCCCACGGCAAGCAGGGCGATGTCCTCGGCCTCCGGCGCGAAGTGCCGGCCCCAGGCATGTACCAGCAGGGAGTCGACGGCCGCCGCACGGGCGCGCACCAGGTCATGGGCGCTGGCGCCGGCGTCGAGCGCGGCGGTCAGCGCGTCATCGACCGTGGCCATGGTCTGCGCGTAGGCGGCTGCCGGTGCCTCGCCGCGCGCCAACTCGGCATCGAGCCGCGCGGTATCGAAGTGCGTGTCGGCGGGTAGCGCCGGCGCGGTCGTCATGGCCGCGCCGCTCAAGGCCGACCGGTGCGCGAAAGCGTCAGCAGCTCGTAGCCGCTTTCGGTCACCAGCACGGTGTGCTCCCACTGCGCCGACAGGCTGTGATCCTTGGTCACCACGGTCCACTGGTCGCCGAGCACCTTCACGTGGCGCTTGCCGGCGTTCACCATCGGTTCGATGGTGAAGGTCATGCCCGGAGCGAGCTCGACGCCGCTGCCTGGTTTGCCGTAATGCAACACCTGTGGTTCCTCGTGGAAGCCGCGGCCGATGCCATGGCCGCAGTATTCGCGCACGATGGAACAGTGGTGCTCCTCGGCGTAGCGCTGCGTCGCGTGACCGACGTCGCCCAGGTGCCGCCCGGGCGCCACGGCCTCGATGCCGGCCAGCATCGCCCCATGGGCCACATCGCAGACGCGCCGGGCGCTGCGTGAGGGCTCGCCGGCGAAGAACATGCGGCTGGTATCACCGTGGAATCCTTCCTTGATGACGGTGATGTCGATATTGAGGATGTCGCCCTTCTTGAGTTGGCGCGGGCCCGGGATGCCGTGGCACACCTGGTGGTTGAGCGAGATGCACACCGACTTGGGGAACCCCCGATAGTGGAGCGGCGCGGGTGTGGCTCCGAGTTCGCCCACGATGTAGTCGTGGCACAGCCGGTCGAGTTCCTCGGTGGTGACCCCGGGCTCGACGTGGGGCTCGATCATGTCGAGGACGCTGGCGGCGAGGCGGCCGGCCACGCGCATCTTCTCGATCTCCTCGGCGGTCTTGGGGGCCACGTCGGCCTTGGCGGTCAGATTCATGTACGAGCTACCGGGGAATGTGTACGGATGTGCGATCCGTCACGTGAATGATGGGCGCGGATTGTACCGCATAGGCCGCCCGGGGCCGAAGCGCGATTGTTCTCGCCGCGCCTCTATGATATAAACCGCGCGCCGCTGGCCGGCTCATGCCGCCCGCGGTAATTCACACACGCGACCCGCAGTCACCGCCCCGCCGCAGGCAAAGTCCCGTGGCGGCGGCCGCCAGTTCGGTGACGCATGGTCCGGTCGGGTGCCGGCGACGGGCTCCAGCGGGAGCCGGCCGGTTGGTCGGACTGGGCGCGTGGAGGCTCAACCCTAGAGGACAATCCAATGGCCAAGCTCTCGATGCGCCAGATGCTCGAGGCGGGCGTGCATTTCGGTCACCAGACGCGCTACTGGTGCCCGAAGATGGCCCCCTACATCTTCGGCGAACGCAACAAGATCCATATCTTCAATCTCGAGAAGACGGTGCCTCTCATGGAAGAGGCCACGAACTTCCTCTCGTCGATGGCGTCCCGTAATGGGACCGTCCTGTTCGTAGGCACCAAGCGCGCGGCGCGCGATGCCGTCCGCGAGGCCGCTCAGGCCTGCGGCATGCCCTACGTCAATCGGCGCTGGCTCGGCGGCATGATGACCAACTTCAAGACGGTCAAGCACTCGATCGGCCGTCTGAAGGAGCTCGAACAGATGTTCGCCGATGGCTCGCTGAACAAGCTCAACAAGAAGGAGCGCCTCGAGCGCGACCGCGAGCTTGAGCGGCTTGAGCGGAGTCTGGGTGGGATCAAGGACATGGAGCGCCTGCCCGACGCGATGTTCATCGTCGACGTCGGCCACGAGGACATCGCCGTGGCCGAGGCGCGCAAGCTGAATATCCCCGTGGTCGGCGTGGTTGATAGCAACAACTGGCCCGATGGCGTCGATTACGTCATTCCGGGCAACGACGACGCCCTGCGTGCGATCCAGCTCTATGTCCAGACCGTTGCCGAGGCGGTTCAGACCGGCAAGAGCGTGTCGCCCGCGGTCGATACCGGCAGCGATGAGTTCGTGGAAGTCGACGAGCAGGGTCGCCCGAAGGCCGCTTCGAAGAAGAAGCCGGCTGCCAAGAAGAGCGCCGCTAAGAAGGTTGCCGCCAGCTCCGAGTCCGTCAGTGCGGCGGTGCCCGAGGAGGCGGCAGCCAGCGAGGTCGTGATGGACGAGGCGGCCGCAACCGAGGCGTCCGATCACAATGCGGCGCTCGATGAGGTCGCCGCGGCGCAAGAGCCGGCGGCGGTCGAGGTGTCCCCGGAAGCCGACGCGACCGAGGCGGCCGCGGACGAAGA
>JBBEEB010000102.1:0-9759 GCA_040880995.1 Halofilum sp. (in: g-proteobacteria) | reverse complement strand
CGGCGGTCGAGGTGTCCCCGGAAGCCGACGCGACCGAGGCGGCCGCGGACGAAGATAGTGGCGCAGACGAAGAGAGTGGCGCGGACGAAGAGAGTGGCGCCGCTTCCAAGAAGAAGGCCGCCGCCAAGAAGACCGCGGCCAAAAAGACGGCCAGCAAGAAGACCGCGACCAAGAAAACGGCCGCCAAGAAGACCGCTTCCAAGAAAAAGGCCGCCGCGGCGAGCGAGACGGACACCGGTGCGGACGACAGCGAGGGCTGAAGCACCGCAATCAACCGCCGGGCGCACTGCGCCCGGCCCGATGTGAACGGGGTATCCGAATGGAAATCACGGCCGGTATGGTCAAGGAGCTGCGCACCCGCACGGGTGCCGGCATGATGGAGTGCAAGAAAGCCCTGCAAGAGGCGGGCGGCGACATGGAAGGCGCGATCGAGGCGATGCGCAAGGCCGGCCTGGCGAAGGCCGACAAGAAGGCCGGCCGCGTCGCGGCCGAGGGCGTAATCCTGGCGCGCGTCTCCGATGACGGGCGCACGGGCGTGTTGGTCGAGATCAATAGTGAGACCGACTTCGTCGCCAAGAACGAGGAGTTCCAGGGCTTCGCCGACCGCGTCGCGCGTCGCGTGCTTGAGGACAGTCCGGCCGATGTGGACGCATTGAGCGCCATGTCCCTGGGCGACGGCGACGATCGCGACGTCGCCACCGCGACCAAGGAGTTGGTGGCGAAGATCGGCGAGAACATCGAGGTCCGCCGTTTCGAGCGGCACGTAGCCGAGCACGGCCGTATCGCCACCTATCTGCACGGTCAGCGCATCGGCGTACTGGTTGAGTACAGCGGTGACGATGAGCAGGTGGGGCGCGACGTGGCCATGCACGTGGCCGCCAGTCAGCCGATCGCGCTCAACGCCGACGAGGTGCCGTCGGATCAGCTCGAGAAGGAGCGCGAGTTCCTCGAGGAGCAGGCGCGCGATAGCGGCAAGCCTGAGGAGATCGTCAAGAAGATGGTCGAGGGCCGCATTCGCAAGCACTTGGGCGAGATCACACTGATGGGTCAGCCGTTCGTGAAGGACCCGGATCAGTCGGTCGAGGACATGCTCAAGTCCAAGAGCGCAGACGCCCACTTCTTCCGTCGCTTTGAGGTCGGCGAGGGCAAGGAGAAGAAGGAAGAGAATTTTGCGGAGGAAGTCCGGGCTCAGGTCGAGGGCGGCTGAGGCCGGAGGGGCAGGCGCGCATCGGCCCGTTGGGACGATGCGCGCCTGCATGCACCATCCGCTGACGCCGGATGAGCGCCATGCCCGGCGCGCGTATTGTGGCTTCCGCTACAATACGGTCCAATCAAGCCGTTTACTGGGACGCCCATGACCGCAAAGCCGGATCCGGTGTACAAGCGCGTGCTGCTGAAGCTGAGCGGCGAGGCGCTGCTCGGTAAGCAGGACTACGGCGTCGATCCCGAGATTCTCCGACGCATCGCCTGCGATTTGGCCGAGATTCGGGCTATGGGCATCGAAGTGGCGGTCGTCATCGGCGGCGGCAACATCTTCCGCGGCGCGGGGTTGGCGCAGGCGGGCATGGACCGCGTGACCGGCGATCATATCGGCATGCTGGCCACCATCATCAACTCTCTGGCCATGCAGGATGCCCTTGAGCGCATGGGCGAGTTCTGCCGGGTCATGTCGGCGGTCCAGATCCATCAGGTGTGCGAGGACTACGTCCGCCGCCGCGCGGTGCGCCATCTGGAAAAGGGTCGGATCGTCATCTTCGCCGCCGGCACCGGCAATCCCTTCTTCACGACCGATTCTGCTGCGAGCCTGCGTGCGGTCGAGATTGGCGCCGACGTCATGCTCAAGGGGACCAAGGTCGATGGCATCTTCGACTCCGATCCCGTGAGCGCGCCCGATGCGCATCGGTTCGAACGCATCACCTATGACCAGGTCTTCGATCAGAACCTCGCCGTCATGGACGCGACCGCGGTGGTAATGTGTCGCGATCACGACATCCCCTTGCGCGTGTTCAATCTGAACAACGAGGGCGACTTGATTCGGGTCGTTCGAGGCGAGAACGTCGGCACGACCGTCGAGCGCGGTAGCGAGACCACGTCGTAAGCGAGTACCGGATGAGGCAGGTGGCATGATCGAAGATCTGAAAAAAGATGCGCGCGAGCGCATGGACAAGAGCATCGCCGCGCTTAGGCAGGAGTTCAGCGGCATCCGCACCGGGCGGGCGCATACCGGCCTGCTCGACCAGGTCACCGTCGACTATTACGGCGCTGAACTTCCGCTGAATCAGGCGGCCAGCGTACACGTCGAGGACGCACGCACGCTGGCCGTGCAGCCGTGGGAGAAATCCATGGTGCCGAAGGTCGAGAAGGCGATCATGAACGCCAATCTTGGACTCAACCCGACTTCGGCGGGCACGGTCATCCGCATCCCCTTGCCGGCGCTGACCGAGGAGCGGCGGCGCGAGCTGGTCAAGGTCGTGCGCCAGGAAGCGGAGAACGGGCGCATCGCCGTGCGCAATATCCGCCGCGACGTGAATGCCGACCTCAAATCGCTGCTCAAGGAAAAGGAAATTACCGAAGACGAGGAACGCGCTGCCGAGCAGACCATTCAAAAGATCACCGACGACGCCGTCGCCGAGATCGACGCCGCTTTGGAGCAGAAGGAAGCGGATTTGATGGAGGTCTAGTGGGCCATGTATTCCGGTATCGCTCTGCGGCGCTGTGCGTGCTCGCCGCAGAGCGTTACCGAAGTACGCGCATGGCCCACTCGCAGGCTACCGCGCGAGTAGCATGCAAGACGTCTCGACTAAGGAATCCCGCCAGAAGGGCCGTCGTGTGACTGGCCGGGGATCATTCAAGGAAGGGCGTCGAAGGCGCGTCGCACTGCCGCGACGCCGTGGCGTAGAGGGGTTGCAGATGTCAGTGAGCGAGCCAACGGCCTGCCCGGGGCGATCATGACCGCCGAATGCGATCCGCGCCATGTGGCGATCATCATGGACGGCAATGGTCGCTGGGCCGCGCAGCGCTCCGCGCGCCGCACTGAAGGCCATAAGGCCGGTGTGCGCGCAACCCAGGCGATCGTCGAGGCCTGCGGCCGCCGCGGTATTGAGGCGCTCACGCTATTCGCCTTCTCCAGCGAGAATTGGCGCCGACCCGAATCCGAAGTCAGTGTGCTGATGGAGCTGTTCCTGCGTACGCTGCGCAGTGAGGTTGCCAAGTTGGGCGAGAATAACGTGCGGCTGCGCTTCATCGGCGATCGCGCTGGCTTCAGTCCGGCGCTGCAGGACGCGATGGCGCGGGCCGAGCGCGAGACCGCCGGCAACGACGGCCTCGACGTGGCCATCGCCGCCAACTACGGCGGCCGCTGGGACATCACGCAGGCCGCGCGCCAGCTGGCCGAGGAAGCAGCCGCCGGCCGGCTCGATCCCGGTGCCATCGGCCCCGAGCAGTTGGCCCAACGGCTCTGCCTGGCGGACCTCCCCGAGCCGGACCTGTTCATCCGCACCGGCGGAGAGCGGCGTATCAGCAACTACCTGCTGTGGCAGCTCGCCTACACCGAGCTGTGGTTCACCGACCTGCTCTGGCCCGACTTCGATGCCACGGCGCTGGACGAGGCATTCGCGTACTTCCGGAGCCGGCAACGGCGCTTCGGCCGCACCTCGGAGCAGGTGCAGCAACTCCACCATGCCTAGCGCAGAGGACACCCGCGAGTCGCAGAGCACGGACGCTGAGCCTGCGATGCCGCCGATGAACGGATGGGCTCGGCTGCCTCAATCCCTGGGAACGCGCGTGGCCACCGGCGTGGTCGCCGGCGCGCTCGTCGTCCTCGGTGTATTCACGCTTTCCCCGCACGGCATCGCGATGGCCGCCGGCGTCGTCGGTCTCGCCGCGGGTTGGGAATGGGCGCGGCTCACCGGGATGCATACGCGTTCGGCACGCGCCGCCTATTTGCTGGCCCTGGCAGCCGTGGGCGGGTTTGTCTGGCTCATGGGCGGTGCGTGGGTCTGGAGCCTGCTCGCGGGGGCCGCGCTCTGGTGGCTCGGTTTTACCCTGTGGCTGGCATGGGGAGCCATCCGGCAAAACACCCGTACGCGCGCGCGCGCCTCCGGCGCGCCGTGGCCCGAACTCGTATTGGGTCTGCTGGTGTTGCCGGCCCTGGTGATCGCGATCGCCTTCCTCGCCGCGGACCCCGAGGCGGGTCGCGGTGTAGTGCTATATGCGCTGTGTCTCGTGTGGGCCGCGGACGTCGGGGCCTATTTCGCCGGGCGGACCTGGGGCCGGCGCGCCTTGGCGCCCGCCATTAGCGCGGGGAAGACGATCGAGGGCCTGGCCGGCGGACTACTGGCCGTGCTGGTGTACGCGCTCATCAGCGCGTGGCTGCTGGAGGTTCCGCTGGCGGCCTGGGCGCCGTGGAGTGTCTTGGCCGTGGTGGCCGGCGCGGTCTCAGTCGCCGGCGACTTGTTCGAGAGCCTGCTCAAGCGTGCGGCGGGGGTGAAGGACAGCGGCACGCTGCTGCCCGGCCATGGCGGACTGCTCGACCGGGTCGACAGTCTGATCGCTGCGACCCCGCTCATGGCGCTAGGACTGAGCTGGCTCGCGCTTGGGGGCACGCTGTGAACGCCGCTGACGCGGAACGCCCGATCGGTATCGCGGTGTTGGGCTCGACCGGCTCGATCGGCCTGAGCACACTCGATGTTGCCGCACGCCATCCCGAGCGCTTTCGCGTCGTCGCCCTGTCCGCCTACCGCCAGCTCGAATCCCTGTGGTCCCAGATACAGCATTGGCGCCCGGCGTATGCCGTGGCCGCTGATCCCGAGAGCGCTCAGGCGCTGGCCGAGCGGGTGCATGCCGCCGGCCTGGATACCGTGGTCCTGAGCGGCCCCGAGGGCCTGGAGACGGTCGCGGCGCTCCCGGAGACGGATGCCGTGATGGCCGCCATTGTCGGCGCCGCCGGCATGGCGTCGACCCTGGCCGCGGCGCGCGCGGGCAAGCGCATCCTGCTGGCGAACAAGGAGTCGCTGGTCATGGCCGGCGGCCTACTGATGGAGGCCGTCCGCGCCGGGGGCGCCGAGCTGCTGCCCATCGATAGCGAGCACAACGCCATCTTCCAGTGCCTACCGGCGGGTTGTCCGGGCGGGCTGTCCGCGGTGGGCGTCGAGCGTATCCTGCTGACGGCCTCCGGCGGTCCCTTTCTGCGGCGCACGCCTGAGAGCCTGGCCGCCGTGACCCCGGACGAGGCCTGCAGCCATCCGACCTGGTCGATGGGGCGCAAGATCTCGGTGGATTCGGCGACCATGATGAACAAGGGGCTTGAGGTCATCGAGGCTTGCTGGCTGTTCGATACGGGAGCGGAACAGATCGAGGTGGTGGTGCATCCGCAGAGCGTGGTCCATTCGCTGGTGCGCTACGTCGACGGCTCGGTGCTGGCCGAACTCGGGGCGGCGGACATGCGCACGCCGATCGCGCACGCCTTGGCCTGGCCCCAGCGCGTCACCGCCGGTGTCGAACCGCTCGACATCACGCAGCTCGCAGGGCTGGACTTCGAGCCGCCCGATCTCGAGCGCTTTCCCGCATTGGCGCTGGCGCTGGAGGCCGCACGTGCCGGCACGAGTGCGGGCACCATCCTCAATGCGGCCAACGAGGTGGCTGTCGAGCGCTTCCTCGACGGGCGCCTCGGCTTTCCCCATATTGCGACCGTGATCGAGGCTACCATGGACCGAGCGGTGGACTACGGTGACGCCGGATCGCTCGACGGGATTGTCGCTACGGACGCGACCGCACGCGCCATTGCGGCGGAGCAGGCCGATCGCATGGCGGCGAGGGTGCAGCGTTGATGGGCGATTTCGTGACCAGTCTCCTGGCGTTCATCGTGGCCATTGGCATATTGGTGACGGTCCACGAGTACGGGCACTACTGGGTCGCGCGTCGCTGTGGCGTGCGCGTGCTGCGCTTCTCGGTTGGCTTCGGCAAGGCGCTGTGGAGCCGGACACTGGGCCAGGACCGCACCGAATGGGTGGTCGCCGCGCTGCCGCTCGGCGGCTACGTCAAGATGCTCGACGAGCGCGAGGGGACGGTCGATGCCAGCGAGCGCCACCGCGCCTTCAATACGCAGCCGGTGAGTCGGCGTGCGGCGATCGTCGCGGCGGGCCCGGCGGTCAACATCCTGCTCGCCGTCGTGGTGTACGGGGCCATGTTCATGATCGGCGTGCAGGGCGCGGTTCCGCTGGTCGGTGGCGCGGAGCCGGAGTCACCGGCGGCGGTGGCCGGGTTCGAGCGGGGCGATCGCATCGTGGCCGTCATGGGGAAGCCGACGCCGAGCTGGTCGGAAGCGCGGCTCGCGTTCCTGGATCACGGGCTCGGCGGGGCCGGTACCGTACCGGTCACGGTCGAGCGCGAAGACGGCGGGCAGGTGACGCGGCGCTTGCCGGTCGATTCCGTCTCGCTGCGCGATGAGGCCGCCGATCCGGTGCGGCGGCTCGGGTTCGAGCAATGGCTGCCGGAACTGCCGGCCGTGGTGCGGGAGGTCGTGCCGGATTCGCCCGCGGCGGAGGCGGGCCTACGGGCCGGCGACCGGATTCTGCGCGCGGATGGGCAATCGATCGAGGGCTGGCGGCAGTGGGTTGAATTCGTTAGCGCGCGGCCGGGCGAGACCTTCCCGGTCACGGTGCGTGGCGAATCGGGCGAACGCCAGTTGCAGGTCACGCCCGAGGCCGAGGATGTCGGTGGTCAGACCATCGGGCGCATCGGCGTATATGCGCCCCCGCTTCCCGAGGCCGAGCGCGAGCGCATGCTCACAACCGTGCGCTATGGACCGGTGGAGGCAGTCGGCCAGGGCATTGGCAAGACCTGGGACATCACCACACTGACGGTCCGTGTGTTGGTCGGCCTGGTCACGGGCGAGGCGGCGCTCAGTAATCTGAGCGGCCCGATCTCGATCGCGCAGTACGCCGGCCAGTCGGCGCAGATCGGTCTGGCCACCTTCCTGGGGTTCATCGGTTTGATCAGTGTCAGCATCGGCTTGCTCAATCTGCTCCCAATCCCGGTGCTCGATGGCGGCCACCTGCTCTATTACGCCATCGAGGCGGTCAAGGGATCGCCGGTCTCCGAGCGTGTCCAGATGGCCGGTCAGCAGGTCGGGATCGCGCTACTATTCGCCATCATGGGTTTGGCGATCTACAACGACGTCCTGCGGCTGGTGCAGTAAAGCCGTGCGTGTTGTCGTTACTTGGGCGTTGGCCGCGCTCGCGCTGATGTACGCCGTCGCGTCTCCGGCGCAGGCGTGGGACGCGTTTACCGTCGAAGAGATCGAGGTCCGCGGCGCCGAACGTATCTCGGTGGGCACGGTGCTCAACTACCTGCCGGTCCTCTCGGGCGAGACCTTCGGGCCGAGCGACGCCCCCCGGGCGATTCGCGCGCTGTATGACACCGGACTGTTCCAGGACGTCGAGCTGGCTCGCGAGGACGGTTCGCTCGTCGTCCGCGTCGAGGAACGCCCCGCGATCGCGGAGATCAACCTCGAAGGCGATTTCACCATGGACGAGGAGCAGCTGCGCCAATCCTTGTCCGAGATCGGACTCGATCGTGGTCGCACGTTCAACCGCTCGCTACTGGAGCGCGTCGAGCGCGAACTCAAGCGCCAGCTGTTCAGCCGCGGTAAATATGGCATGGAGTTCGAGACTGAGGTGCGCGATCTCGAGCGCAACCGTGTGGCGATCGACATCACCATCCGCGAAGGTAAAACCGCACGGATTCGTCAGGTCAAGGTCCTGGGCAATGAGACCTTCGACGACGACACGCTCAAGGATTTGATGGAATCGGGCATCCCCAGCCGCCTGGCTCTCTTCTCCTCCGCGGACGAGTACTCGCGCGCCAAGCTCGAAGGCGACATCGAGGCGATCCGCTCGCATTACCTCGATCGCGGCTTCGCCGAGTTCGCCATCGCGTCGAGCCAGGTCACGATCACGCCGGATAAGAAAGACATCTATCTCACTATCGTGGTCGATGAGGGGGAGCGCTACCGCATCGGCGACATCGAACTCGACGGCGAGTTCCCGGTCGATCGCGAGGAGCTTCGTGCGCAAATTCAGGCGTCTTCGGGCGATGTGTTCTCGCGCAGGGCGTTGACCGAGAGCCGCAACGCGATCGCGGACCGTCTGGCGCAAGACGGTTATTCTTTCGCCCGGATCAACGTCGTCCCGCAGGTCAATGAGAGTGAGCAGCGTGTCGACGTGCGCTTCTTCGTGGAACCGGGCCAGCGCGTATACGTTCGGCGGATCACGTTCAGCGGCCATCGCTCTACCGACGACAACGTCTACCGCCGCGAGATGCGCCAACTGGAAGGCGCGCGCTACTCGCCGAATCTGGTCGACCGCTCGCAGGTTCGCCTGCAGCGGTTGCCGCAAGTCCAGGATGCGCGCACTGAGACCAATCGAGTCGCGGGTACCGATGATCAGGTGGATCTCAACTATGCATTGACCGAGCGCCGCACAGGTTCGCTCTCGCTCAGTGCTGGCGTTTCCTCGACCGAGGGTCTGATCTTCAGCGGGAGCGTGCGTCAGCAGAACCTGTTCGGCAGCGGTCGCGATTTGATGTTCCGCATCGATACCAGCGAATCCAACCGCCAGTTCGTGGTGAGCTATACCAACCCGTATCACACGGACTGGGGTGTCAGCCGGACGTTGCAGGTACGCTACCGCGAGTCCGATCCGGACGATATTCTCGATACCGCCGACTATTACTCGGATAGTGCCTCGGTCGGTGTCGATTATGGCATACCGATCAGTGAGTACTCGCGCCTGAACGCGGGCATAGCGCTGGAGGGCACTCGGATCCAGACGACGGATTCGACTCCGGATCAGATCAACGACTTCATCGACGTACACGGAGCGCAGTACGGCTTCCTGGAGGGGAGCTTGGCATGGACGCACGACACGCGGAATCGGACCATCTTCGCCGAGACCGGAGCGCTCAATCGCATTTCGCTCGATGCCACCCTGCCGAGCAGCGATCTCGAGTTTTACAAGCTCAACTATCGGTTCGAGGGATACATGCCGGTGACGGACCGCGTGGTGGCGTCTCTCAGCGGCGACATCGGTTATGGCGACGGCTACGGCGAGCAGGACGACTTGCCGTTCTTCCGGCATTATTACGCGGGCGGTATCCGTTCGGTGCGTGGCTACAAGGGGGCGAGTCTGGGGCCGCGCTATGGCGATAGCGACGATGCGACGGGTGGCGATTTCCGCACCGTCGGCACCTTCGAGCTGACGTTCCCGCCGCCGATGGCCCCCGAGAGCGGCCAAACACGGTTGAGCCTGTTCTATGACTTCGGTAACGTCTTTGCCGATGTCGGGGATTACGAAACCGGGGAATTGCGCAGCTCGGCCGGTATTTCATTCAACTGGCGTTCCCCCATCGGTCCGCTGTCGTTCAGCTTCGCGGAGCCCATTAATCCCGAGCCGGAAGATGAGACGGAGACCTTCCAGTTCACCATCGGAACGCTTTTCTAGGGACACCGCTATCTTGGCCTTAACCTGACGTGGCCTCGAGAAGAGCGGTCTTCGTAGTCCTCCATTTTCAACGAGCTGCAGTCGTTGAAAATGCCCACACATCCAAGCGTCGCGGGGATCGCCGAGTAAATCAGGCTTCCCTAGCTGGTCGTAGCAACACAGGATTGCATTGAGCGGGAAACAAGAAATGGCCCGCCGCGAATCAGGCAAAGCCGGGCCCGAAATGCGTCGGGCCCAGGGCGTTGAGACCGGGCAGGAC
>JBBEEB010000101.1:0-16110 GCA_040880995.1 Halofilum sp. (in: g-proteobacteria) | reverse complement strand
GCCGGCCCAGGCGCTGGTATCGGGCGACCTTGTCGTCCAGCGCCGGCGTAATGCCGCGGCAACTAGCCACACCGGTCAAGGGATCGGTCGATGCCAGCGCACGCAGCCGCGCTTCCAGGGCGGCGCGGTGGGACGCCACGGCAATTTGGGCCGCGATGCGCTCGACCCGCCGGAGCAGTCCGGAGTGCGGCCGCTCGCGTTGGTGACGATTGAACCCGGAGGCGGCCAGCACGCCGATGGACTGGTTGGCGGTAGTCAAAGGAATCACCACGTTGGACTTGAGCCCAGCCTCGACGAAGGCGTCCATGGCGTCGGAACTGGTCGGATAATCGGGCACGGGCACACCACTGGGCGCGAAGGACCCGGTTCAGGTCAGGTCCACCGGATCGACGTCAATCGACCAGCGCACGCGCCGCGCGGGCTTGGCCTCCTCCAGCCAGGGGCGCAGTTGCCGCAAGGCCGCATGCAAGGGCGCGCGCGTGGGCGCCTGCAGGGCCAACTGGGCGCGATACCGACCGGCGATGCGCTCGAGCGGCGCGGGCGCCGGACCGAATACCTCCACACCCACGACACCCGCCGCCTCGAGCTGCTCGCGCGCGGCGGCGAGACATTGCTCCGGGGCCTCCGCGTGCGGCGCCTCGGCGCGGATCAGCGCCATATGCGCCGCCGGCGGGAACCCCGCCTCCGCGCGCTCTTCGAGCAACGAGGCCGCGACCTGGCCGTATCCCTGCGCGATGAGGGCTTGCAGCAGCGGGTGCTCCGGATTGCGGGTCTGGATCAGCACGCGCCCGGGCCGCTCGCCGCGGCCGGCGCGGCCGGCGACCTGGAGGACCGTTTGCGCGAGATGCTCGGCCGAGCGGAAATCGGCCCCGAACAGGCCTCGGTCGGCGTCGAGCACGCCCACGAGCGTGACGCCGGGGAAGTCGTGCCCCTTGGCCAGCATCTGGGTACCGAGCAGGATCCCGGCCTCACCGGAACGCACGCGTTTGAGCTTGGCGTCGAGCGCACCGCGCCGGCGGGTACTGTCCCGGTCGATGCGGATCGTCTCGACGGCCGGGAACTGCTCCGCCAGCGCCTCCTCCACACGCTCGGTGCCCTGCCCCAGATGCACCAGGGCCTCGCTGGCGCAGTCGGCACAGGCCGTCGGTTCGGGCGCGTCCGCGCCACAGTGGTGACAACGCAGGCGCCCTTTGCGGCGATGGACGGTCATGCGTGCGTCGCAGCGGCTGCATTCGGCGGTCCAGCCGCAGTCGTCGCAGATCAGGGTGGGAGCCCACCCCCGGCGATTCAGGAAGAGCAAGACCTGGCCGCCGGAGTCGAGCTCGGCCTGCATCGACTCGATCAGGGGGATCGACAAGCCCTCGCGCGCGCGGCGCCGGCGCACGTCGACCAACTCGAGCCTGGGCGGCTTCGCGCCACCCGCGCGCTCATCGAGCTCGACTGTGGCGTAGGCACCCCGGCGCGCATTCGACAGCGTTTCCAGCGAGGGTGTCGCCGAGCCGAGCACGACCGGGACCGCGGCGCGCTGCGCGCGGATCACCGCCAGATCGCGCGCATGGTAGCGAAACCCCTCCTGTTGCTTGAGCGAGGGATCGTGCTCCTCGTCGACGATGATCAACCCGAGTGCGGGCAACGGCGCGAACACGGCCGAACGGGTTCCGAGCACGACGCCGGCCTCGCCGGATGCCGCGCGGCGCCACGCCGCGAGGCGCTCGCGATCGGTGAGGCCGGAGTGCAGTAGGGCGACCGGCGTGGCCAGCCGCTCGCCGAAACGCGCCAGCAGCTGGGGCGTCAGCCCGATCTCGGGGACCAGCACCAGGGCTTGCCGACCCTGCGCAAGCACGGTCGCGATCAGGCTCAGGTACACCTCGGTCTTGCCGGAGCCGGTGACACCGTGGAGCAGAAACGGAGCGAAGACCCCCAGGGTGTCCGCGATGGCAGTGACCGCCCGCGACTGTGCATCGTGGAGCGCCGGCCCCGACCGCGTGGTGGCCGCGATGGGTTCGCGCGGCGCCGGTTCCACCAGCGCCTTGGCCTGGAGCGTGCGCAGGGGCGCGTGGTAGCGATCGCTCAGCGTCTTGAGCGCGGATTGATCCACGCCCTCCGGATGCGCCCCGATGAACGTGAGCAAGCGCTGTTGTACTGGGGCGCCCGCGATGCCCGCGGCGCAAGTATCGCGGCCGGCGGCGGTGAGGCGCCAGCGCGGCGGCTCCTCGGTATCCGGGGGATCGGGTCGCCGCAACGCGGCCGGGAGCATCGCGCTCAGGACTTCGCCCAGCGGGTGGTGGTAATAGCCCGCCGCCCACTCGGCGAGAGCCATCAGGTCGTGCGGCAATGCGGGGGACGCCTCAAGCGCGCGTTCGATTGGGCGCAGGCGCTGCGGCGCGACGTCGGATCGCTCGCCCCATTGGACGACGACGGCGACGCGGCGGCTGCGGCCGAACGGGACCAGTACGCGCGTTCCCGGAACGGGTGGCGCTGGCGAATCGGCCGACTCGACGGGCGGGAGATAATCGAACAGCCGCGTCAGCGGCCCAGGGACGGCGACGCGCAGGATCGGCGCGCTCACGCTGCGCCCCGCCCGGAGCACGGCCATGGACGCGCTCGCGCCACGGGCCAGGATCGGTTCGAGCGGAGCGCGATGGAGGGCTCAGGCATTGCGCGCGAGATCAACATCGGGCGAAGTCTGCCGCGTAAGCGCCGGTCGGCGCTAGCAAAATGCGGTTTTCCACAAAACTTGTGGATAACTTTGTGGAGCGTCTTGCCGGAGTCGCGTTTCAGCGGCAGCAGCTCGGGCACTCGCGCAAATTGGTTAGGGTCTGAGCAACACCAGCGATATCGTTGATAATCAATGCCTTAGTAAACTAACAGCGTGCGATGCCGGGCGCGGGCTACGCCACCAACCATCGTCGACAAAGCCCTCGACGTCTTGTGCATAACCATGTTACCGGGGACGCGCGGCGAGGCCGTCACTCGTGGTCATAGTCCTCGTCGTCGCGTCCCCCGCGCGCGCTCTGCCCCAGCATGAAGCCCTGCACGCCATCGACGTGCTCGGCCATCTCCGGCGAGACCGGGACGCCCATCGGATCGAGCACGACGTCGATGCCCTCGCGACGCGCCAGTTTGGCCAGCGGCGTGACCTCGGCGTCGCCGGTGACGAACACGATGCGCTGGACCTGCGTTTTGAAGGCGAGCGACGAGACGTCCATGGCCAGGCGCAGTTCGACGCCGCGCCGGCGAGCGTCAAGCGCGACGTCGTCCTCTTCCACCGCCTCGACCGAACGCCGCCCCTCCAGCAGGTCCCGGGTGGCCTGGGGCCGGAAGATCCACTGCGGCTGGCTGGGAGCGAGACTGCCGAGCCGCAGCGCGACCTTGCGCTTGCGCTTGAGCTCATCGTGCAGAGCACAGCGAAAGCGGGCCACCTCGGTATCGGCGAAATCGATCGCGCGACCGCTGACCGGGTTTTCCATGCGCCCCGCAAGGGGCCGGGCGTCGTAGCAGAAGACGCGGAATAGCTCGTGGCGGGTTTCGTTGTTGCGGCCGTTCGGCCGACTGGAGCCCTGGGTACGCAGCGCACCCTGGTGCAGCGCGGTGGCGAGCGATGCGGCGTCGCTCGCGCGGCCCGTGCCGCGGTATTGATGGATGAAGAACGCGAGATCGATCAGTACCGCCACGTGTGGCTGCATGAATACCTCCCCCGAATCCCGTTATTATTGTCTGACAAAAAGGTCCGCGGCCGATCGGCCGCGGACCCATACGATCATAGGAGGAAAGCGCGCCGCAGTCGGCACTTGGCCGACCGCGGCTGGCTCACGCAGCGGCGAGCCTCACAGCTCCTTGACCGCCGCCACCAGCGCAGCCGCCACCTTCTGGCCGTCACCGTACAGCATGCTGGTGTTCTCGGCGAAGAACAGCTCGTTCTCGATGCCGGCGAAACCGGCGCCACGGCCACGCTTGATCACGATGGCCTGGTGCGCCTTGTCCACGTCGAGAATCGGCATGCCGTAGATCGGGCTGTCCTTGTTGGTGCGCGCCGCCGGATTGACGACGTCGTTGGCACCGATCACCACGGCCACATCCGTGGTCGGGAAGTCGGAGTTGATGTCCTCCAGATCGACGATCTTGTCATAGGGGACACCGGCTTCGGCCAACAGCACGTTCATGTGGCCCGGCATACGTCCAGCCACCGGATGGATGGCGAAGCGGACGTCGACGCCACGCTGGTTCAGCAGCTCAGTCAGTTCCCAGATCTTGTGCTGGGCCTGCGCCACCGCCATGCCGTAGCCCGGAACGATGATCACGCTCTTGGCGTAGGCCAGCATGATGCCGGCGTCGGTGCTGTCGACCTCCTTCATGAGGCGGTCGCCGCTGTCCGGCGCCTCGGCGCCCTCGTCCGAGCCGAATCCGGCGAACAGGACGTTGGCCAGCGAGCGGTTCATGGCCTTGGCCATCAGCTGCGTCAGCAGCGTGCCGGCTGCACCGACGACGGTACCGGCGATCATCATGGCCGGGTTGTTCAGCACGAAGCCTTCGAAGCCGACCGCGAGACCCGTCAGGGCGTTCAGCAGTGAGATCACCACCGGCATGTCCGCGCCGCCGATTGGCAGCGTGACGGTGATGCCAATGATCGCCGCCGCCAGGAAGAACAGCGCGATCATGGTCGCGCCGCCGGCCTGCATGCCGACCGCGATCGCGGCGATGACCGTGGCCACGGCCAGAGCGACGTTGAACATCTGCAGCGCCGGCGAACGGGGCGACTTCTGGATCAGCCCCTGCAGCTTGGCGAAGGCGATCACCGAGCCGGTGAAGGCCACCGTGCCGATCACCGCGCCGGCGACCGCGAGGGTCATGACCAGCGGGGTGTGGGCCGTATCGGCCAACAGCTCATTCGCCGCGATCGCACCGGCTGAGCCGCCGCCCATGCCGTTGTAGATGGCCACCATCTGCGGCATCTCGGTCATCGCCACGCGCTTGGCCGTGACATAGGCGACGCCACCACCGATCGCCATGGCGATGATCATCAGCGCATAGTTGTGCAGGCCCTCGTGGAAGAACGTCACCACGGTGGCCAGGATCATGCCCACGCCGGCCCAGGCCACGCCCGTGCGCGCCGTCTTGGGCGAGCTCATGGCCTTGAGCCCCCAGATGAACAGTACGGCGGCGGCGAAGTAGGCCGCCTGAATTAGCCACGCCATACTCATGCCTTGTTCTCCTGGTCACCGCTGGACTTGAACATGCCCAGCATGCGCTCGGTCACGAAATAACCGCCCACCGCGTTGCCCGCGCCCAGGGCGACGGCAATGAAGCCGATGATCTGCTGGGTGACCGTCTCGGCATGGCCCATGGCGACCATGGCGCCGACCAGGACGATGCCGTGGACGAAGTTGGAGCCCGACATCAGCGGCGTGTGCAGGATGACCGGCACCTTGGAGATCACTTCGTAGCCGGTGAATGCGGCCAGCATGAAAATATAAAGTGCGATGAAACCTTCCATCACTTTTCTCCGTCGACGAGGCGACGCGTGGGCTCGTGGCGGATGACGCCGTCATGCGTCAGTGCACAGGCATCGAAGACCTCATCTTCGAGATCAACATGCACGCCCTCGTCACCGATGATGGGACCGATCAATGCGAGCAGATTGCGCGCGTACATCTCGCTCGCGTGGATCGCCGCCTGGCTCGGGACATTCTCCGGTCCGGAGATCACCACGCTGCCGTGCTCGACGTTCTCGCCCAGCTTGGTCAGTTCGCAGTTGCCGCCACCGGCGGCCATCAGATCGATAATCACCGCGCCCGCCTTCATGTTGTCGACCATGTCGCGGGTGATGATCGTCGGCGCCGGCCGGCCGGGGATTCCGGCGGCCGCGATGACGGCATCGGCACGGGTCAGGCGCTCGGCGAGAACCTCGGCCTGCTGCTTCTTCTCGTCATCGGTAAGCTCGCGGGCATAGCCGCCCTCGCCCGTACCGTCGACACCGGTGTCGATCATCTTGGCGCCGAGCGATTCGACCTGTTCGCGGGCTTCGGGACGGATATCGTAGGCCTCGACCTGGGCCCCGAGGCGGCGCGCCGTGGCGATCGCCTGCAGGCCGGCAACGCCGGCACCGATGACGATCACCGTGGCCGGCCGAATGGTCCCCGCGGCCGTGGTCAACATCGGGAACAGACGGCCCGAGACCTCGGCGGCAAGGATGCTGCCCTTGTAGCCGATGATCGTCGCCTGCGAGGACAGGGCGTCCATCGTCTGCGCGCGGGTGATCCGCGGGAGCAATTCGAACGACAACGACGTGATCTTGCGATCGCGCATCCGCGCGACGACGTCCGTATGGGAGTCCTGCTCGGTAAAGCAAGCCACCACGGCGCCCTCGGGCAGTGCATCGACTTCCTCGAGGGTGGGCGGGTGGACCTTGACCAGGATATCGGCCGAGCCCAGTGCTTCCGCGGCGCTGTCCACGAAACGCACATCGGCATACGCCGAATCGGGGAAGCTCGCGGCGTTCCCCGCGCCGCGCTCAGCGACGATCGTGGCGCCTTGGCGGCCGAGTTTCTCGGCCGCGCCAGGATCGAGCGCAACGCGGCGTTCGCCGGGCACACTCTCCCGGACCAACGCGACAGTGGCGGTCATGTGATGCCTCGTAAATTAGCTGATGAAACCGGCCAAGCCGCAGTTGTATGCCAGTGCTGAGCTGCCGTGGAAGGATCGTGCTCGGCGCCATAGGAGGCGGCGGTCGCCTCCGCGAAGCGCGGCGCCCTTCCCCGTGCGATCGCCCGTAGGCACCGCCAGCCGGCGTTAGTTCTATGTACATTGCGGCTCGGAAGCGCGACACCCTACAATGCTTGGCCCCTTTTTTCCACCCATACGGCCATCCTCCCGTGTTCACCTATTCGCCCTACATCGGCGGCCCCGACGACGGTAACGCCGCCGAGGCCTCCACCGGCGTACTGCTGGTCAATCTCGGCACACCGGATGCGCCCACGGCCCCAGCCGTGCGCCGGTATCTGGCCCAGTTCCTCCATGACCACCGGGTGATCGAGCTGTCGCGGTGGAAGTGGTGCCCCATACTGCACGGCATCGTGCTGCGGACCCGGCCGCCCCGGGTCGCCCGCGCGTACCAGCGGATTTGGCGCGAGGATGGATCGCCACTACTGAGCATCAGCCGCCGCCAGGCGAACGCGCTAGAGGCAGCACTGGCGAAGCGCCTCTCCGAGCACGTCAAGGTCGCGCTCGGGATGAGCTACGGCAACCCCTCGATTCCAGCCGCGATCGAACAGCTCCGGACCGTCGGCGTCCGCAGAATCCTCCTGCTGCCGCTCTATCCCCAGTATTCGGGATCGACCGTCGGATCGGTGTTCGACGCGACGCTCGCGGCACTCTCGCGCCTGCGGCGGGTGCCCGAGCTGCGCACGGTGCACGGCTACCCGGTCGAGCCGGGCTATATCGACGCCTTGGCCGCGTCCGTGCGTGAGTATCGCGAGAGCCACGGCAGCGGCGACCTGCTGCTGTTCTCCTTTCATGGCGTGCCGCGACGCTACGTCGACAATGGCGACCCGTATTACTGCGAGAGTATCTGGACGGCGCAGCACGTCGCGGCCCGCCTGGGGCTCGCGGACGACGAATGGAAGGTGACCTTTCAATCCCGCTTCGGCCGCGAGGAATGGCTACAGCCCTACACCGACCAGACGCTCGAGTCGCTGGGGCAGTCCGGACTCGGCCGGGTCGACGTGATCTGTCCCGGCTTCGCCGCCGACTGCCTCGAGACGCTGGACGAGATCGCCAACGAGAACCGCGAGCTGTTCGAGGAAGCCGGCGGTGAATCGCTGCATTACATCCCCGCGCTCAACGACCGCGGCGATCACATCGAGGCCCTGGCGGACATCGTCGAGCGCCACATGGCCGGGTGGTCTCGCGCCGGCGATGAACTCGCCGGCAGCCACGGCGCTCCCGCTGCGTGAGGACGGTCTAACGCTAGTGTCCCTTAACGCAAGTTCGTCGATGTTTCTCGTCGGGGCATCGTGGCGACTGGCAAGGCGCGCCGACGAGTCATAGCGCCTCCTATGGCGAGGAGGCGCAACGCCGCCAGACGCCTCGAGGCCCGGCGATAACACGGCGAACTTGCGTTAAGGGACACTAGTGGGCCATGCGCTTTAGCGCGTCGGCTGCATTCCATTGTTGGGCTCGTCGAACTGCAAACGCTCAACTCCAGATCTGGCTACGCCACTTGCGTCAACCGGAGGTCAGGATGCCGCGCTGGCCAGTGCCGTCCATGGGCGCGCGGGCTTGCGCGATTACTCGCGGCGCGGCGCGCGGCGCTCCCCGTTCGCAGCCTTGCCCTCTTCGCTTGTCCTGGCGTCGGCCGACGCCTGGCGGGCAGCACGCAGCATCGCGGCTTGATGGGGCCGCTCGACCCGGCGCGCGGCCATGGCCAGCACCGCCTCGGCCTGCGCGCGCTCGCCCACGCGCCGATGCAGCACGCTCTGCAGAAGCCGCGGCTGGAAGCCGTCGGGGTCGAGCCGCTCGGCGCGTTCGACCCAGTAGCGGGCTGCTCGCGGCTGCCCCTCGATCAACGCGATGTATCCAAGTGTCGCGTACGTCAGGCTCTGCTCGGGACCGCGCGCGAGGGCACGTTCGGCGAACCGCTGCGCGCGCTCGAGCGCGCCGGGCGCGTAGGCATTCGCGCGAAAGCGCCCGCCCTGACGATAGCCACTGGCGAGACTCGCCTGCGCCAGCGCGATGTATACCCGAGCGCCGTGCGGGTCGCGCTGGCGTGCCCGCTGGATCAGCCGCGCGGCCCGCTCAAAGCTGGCCGCATCGCCCGGATGCGCCGCGAGCTCTTGATAGGCCGCCCGCGCCGGCGTGACATGACCGTGGACCCACCGGCGCAGATCCGTGTCATCGGCCAACGCGCCGGTCAACGACACGACCATACCCGCGACAGCGACGATGCCGAGTCCCTTCCGCATCGCTCCCACCATTCCCTGGCTGCGTGCCGGAGGCGGGCTCGTCCCCACGTCCGGCACGCCGGAGGCCGGCGCCGGTCGCCACTTGCCGGCGGGCGTTCCTTGTCCCACCGGGCAAGCGGCTCGGTCACCGCTTCATCAAGTGTAGCCGTGCGTTCAAGAAGCGTTGGGATGACGCAGGGAGATGACGGGCCCGCGCGGGCCCTCCGCCATGCGGTGCATGGCCGATAGCGGAGCGACGAGGCCTGTGTGCCCCGAGCGCCACCGGGGTCGTTACCGGCAGCGCTAAGGCGTGGTGACCTCGCCGATCAGCTGTTCGAGCGCGCGGATGGCGACCACGGCCGTGGCGTAGTCGATGCGCGTGAGGCGCTGCATCTCGTTGAGCATTACGGACACCCGACGGGCGTCCTCGGCGTACTCGCCCAGCCAGGCGCGCACGGCCTCGTCCGGGTCCTGCCGCGGCTGGTTGTGCATCACCCGCAAGGTCAGCGCCCGGTGTTGCTCGTAAAGCTCGTCGCGCAGCGAGCCGCGCGCATTGGCCTGCCACATGCCGTCGACCGGCAGCGCGTCGATCTGATCGCGCAGCCAGCGCAGACCGAAATGCTCGCCGATGCGGGCGTAGACCGCGCCCACCGGCTCCACCTTCGACCGTAGCTCGTTGGCGATCGCCACGATGTCCGGGGCGGGATAGAGCACGTCGAGCGCGGCGACGCGCCGCGCGAGCGCTTCGGGCACGCCGCACGCGACGAGTTCGGCCGCGAGGTGCTCGTGCTCTTCCTGCCAGCCCGGCACGGCCATCCGGTCGAGCTGTTCGCGCAGCGCCTGTACACCCGGCCGGAACGCCTCGACATCGGCGGCGATGTCGAATCGATGGCCGGGGCGATTGAGCAGCCAGCGCGTGACATGCCGCAACGCCTCCCAGACACGGCGGAGGAGCTCGAGCTGCGCCGCGCTGGCGACCGCGCCGTCCAAGGCCTCGATCTCCTGCCACAATGCCGGCGCGTCGAAGATGGCACGCGCGGCCGTGAAGGCCCGGGCGACTTCGGCCGGCGTGGCGCTGGTCTCCTCCTGCATGCGCAGGACGAAGCTCGCACCCATGCGGTTGACCACGGCATTGGTCACCTGGGTGGCGATGATCTCGCGCCACAGCCGATGGCCGCGCATGTGCGCTTCGTATTTCGCCTGTAGCGGTTCGGGGAAGTAATCGATCAGCTCACGCGCGAGATACGGGTCCTCGGGCACGTCCGAATCGAGCAGCTGCGGATAGAGCGCGATCTTGGCGTAGGACAGCAGCACCGCGAGCTCGGGGCGCATCAGTCCGGTGTTGTTGCTGCGGCGCTCGGCGATCTGTTCTTCATCGGGCAGGCGCTCGAGCTGGCGGTCGAGGATGCCGCGGCTCTCGAGGTGGCTGATCACATGCGCCTTGGTGCCCAGGCGTTCGACGCTGAAGCTGCTCATCAACGAGATCGCCTGGCTCTGCAGGTAGTTGTTACGCAGCACCAACGCGGCGACTTCGTCGCCCATGCGCGCCAGCAGGTTGTTGCGCTGTCGAGTCGTCAGCTCTCCGGCGACGACCACGTCGTTGAGCAGGATCTTGATGTTGACCTCGCGGTCGGAGCAATCGACCCCGCCCGAGTTGTCGATGAAGTCGGCGTTGATGCGGCCCCCGGCGAGGGCGTACTCGATGCGCCCGGCCTGGGTGAAGCCGAGATTGCCGCCCTCGCCGACCACGCGACAGCGCAGCTCACCGCCGTTGACGCGCACCGTGCGATTGGCCCGGTCGCCGACTTCCTCGTCGCGCTCATCGGCGCCTTTGACGTACGTGCCGATGCCGCCATTCCACAGCAGATCCACCGGCGCGGTCAGGATGGCGCGGATCAGCTCATTGGGCGCGAGCTCCTCCGCCTCGATGCCGAGCGCCTTGCGCGCCGCCTGACTGAGCTTGATCCGCTTGGCCGTACGCGACCACACACCGCCACCGCGCGAGATCAGATTCTTGTCGTATTGATCCCAGCCGCCGCCGGCGGCGAACAGCCGCTGGCGCTCGGCGTAGCTCGCGTCGACGTCGGGGTTCGGGTCGATGAAGATGTGCAGGTGGTTGAACGCGGCGACCAGGCGCGTCGCTGGCGACAGCAGCATGCCATTGCCGAAGACGTCGCCACCCATGTCGCCGATGCCCACCGCCGTGAACGGTTCGCGCTGGCAATCCAGGCCCGATTCGCGGAAATGGCGCTTGACCGACTCCCAGGCGCCCTTCGCGGTGATGCCCATCGCCTTGTGGTCATAGCCATTGGAACCGCCCGAGGCGAACGCGTCGTCCAGCCAGAAGCCGTGCTCGCGGGCGACCTCGTTGGCGATGTCGGAGAAGGTCGCCGTGCCCTTGTCCGCGGCCACGACGAGATAGGGGTCGGCCGCGTCGTAGCGCACCACTTCGGGCGGGTGTTCGACCTCGGTCCCGGCGTAGTTGTCCGCCAGGTCGAGCAGACCGTGGATGAAATCCCGGTAGCAGGCGATACCCTCGCGCTGAATCGCGTCGCGGTCCCCGGTGGGCGGGCGCTTGGACACGAATCCGCCCTTGGCACCGACCGGCACGATCAGGGTGTTCTTCACCGTTTGCGCCTTCATCAACCCGAGGACCTCGGTGCGGAAGTCTTCCCGGCGATCCGACCAGCGCAGCCCGCCGCGAGCGACCTTGCCGCCGCGCAGATGGATGCCCTCGACGCGCGGTGAGTAAACGTAGGTCTCGTACAGCGGGCGCGGGCGCGGCAGGTCGGGCACCTGCCCCGAATCGAACTTGAAGGCCATGTACTCGCGCGGGCGGTCATCGGCATCGCGCTGGAAGACGTTGCTGCGCAGCGTCGCGTCGATCACGCTGGCGAAGCCGCGCAGGATGCGGTCCTCATCGAGGCTGGCGACCGCATCCAGCAACTCCTCGATCACCTCGCGGACGGCTTCCACCTGCGACGTACGCACCTTGCGCCGGCCAGCCACCACGGTCTCGATGGCCGGCTCGGCGGCATCCGACGACTCAGCGGCCAACAGCGCGCGCAGGCTCGTCTCGAGGTTGCCCGCGGCGGTATTGCGGCGGCTGCGCGACTCGTCCTCGCGCGCCGGGTCGAGCCGGGCCTCGAACAGCTCCACCAGCAGGCGCGCGATGACCGGGTGGCGCGCCAGCGTGTCCTCCATGTAGGCCTGCGAGAAGGGCACCCCGGTCTGCAGCAGGTATTTGCAGTACGCGCGCATCAGCGCGGCCTGGCGCCAGTCGAGCTGCGCCAGCAGGATCAGCCGATTGAAGCCATCGCTCTCGGCCTCGCCACGCCAGACGCGCTCGAAGGCCTGCTGGAACGGCTCGCGTACCTGATCCAGGTCCAGCTCTTCGGTGACCGCCGCGACCAGGTCGAAATCCTGGATCCAGATGTGCTCGCCCTCGGGCAGCCGCACCTCGTAGGGGCGCTCGGTGATCGGGCGCAGGCCCATGCGCTCGAGCATGGGCAACGCTTCGGACAAGGGGATGGTGTGGTCGTGCTTGAAGACCTTGAAGCGCACGACCCCCGGCCGGTGCCTGCGCGGCCGGTACAGGCTCATCGCGATGTCGTCGGGCGCGCTCAGGGCGTCCATGCGCTCGATGTCGAACGCGGCCGCATCGGGCGCGACCTCGTCGACGTACGCCACGGGCAGGGCGCCCTCGAAGCGCTTGGCGAGGCGCAGCCCTTCGCGATCCCCCTGCCGCCCGATCAGCTCGTCGCGCAGGCGGTCGTGCCAGGAGCGCACGGCCTCGACGATGCGACGCTCGATCTCGTCGACATCGTAGTGGTCGCTGCACTCCCCCTCCGGCCGCACGATGAAATGCACCCGCACCATGTCGGCCTCACCCAGTTGCAGGGCGAAATCCTCGCGCGCGCCGCCGAGCGCCTCGCGCAGAATGCGCTGCACGCGCTGGCGGGCGGTGGTGTTGAAGCGCTCGCGCGGGATGAACACCAGGCAGGAGAAGAACTGGGCGACATGGTCGCGGCGCACGAATACCCGCGTGCGCTTGCGCTCCTCGAGTTCGAGGATGCCCATGGCCGTGCGGTACAGCTCGTCGGTCGTGCTCTGGAACAGCTCGTCGCGCGGCAGCGATTCGAGGATATTCACGAGGGCCTTGCCACCATGGCTGTCGCGCGCCATCTCCGACTGGATGAGTACCGCATCCGCCTTGCGGCGAATGAACGGGATCTCCCAGGTCGAACGGTGATAGGTCGACGAGGTGTACAGGCCTACGAAACGCGCCTCGCCGACGATGCGGCCTTCGGCGTCATGGCGCAGCACGCCGACGTAGTCCATGTGGCCGCGCCGATGGACCGTGGAGCGCGCGTCCGTCTTGGTGAAGATCAGGGGGACGAGGCCACTGGAGAATTCGCGTAGGCGGGTTTCGAGATCGGCGATGCTGCGCATGCGCCCGCGCTTGCGCGAAGCGCGCAGGATTCCCAGGCCGGTCTCCGGCTTGAGTTTGAGCACGCGGTCACCGTCCACGGGCACGGCCTCGTACTCGCGGTAGCCCAGGAAGGTGAAGTGGTTACGCGCCATCCAGCGCAGGAACTGCTGCGCCTCGCCGCGCTCGTCCTCCGGCAAGATGTTTTTCTCGTCCTCGAGTGCCGCGATCAGGTCCTCGGTGCGCTGGGCCATCGCTTGCCAGTCGCTGACCGCGGATTCGACGTCCTCGAGGGCGGTCTGAACGCGCTCGGTGATACCGCGCGAAGTCGCCTCGGAGAGGGGCCGATCCACCCAGAACAGCATCAGCGACTCGTGGATCGCGCCGCCGTTATCGGTCGCCCGATCCAACAAGGCCTGCAGGCGACCGTCCGCGTCGCGCTCTACGTCGATCTGGGGGTGGTAGACGGCCTGAACCGTGACCTCGCATTCGGCCAAGGCGATGCCGATCGAGTCCACCAGAAACGGGCGATCGTCGGTAGCGACGAGGACGACGGCGTACGGGAGTTCCCAGCCCTCGCGCTCGGCCGTCGGTTCGAGCACCCGGATCTTGGGCTCCTCGGCTGGGCGCTCGACGTAGAAGTCGTGCAACCAGCGCAGCATGGCGGCAACCGCCGTGGCGGGCTGGCGTTCGAGCTCCTCGGGCAACGCACGGCCGAACAGCCGGCGCGCCAACTGCTCGAGCACGGCGCCGTCGCGGCCCGCGGGCCGACGATGCACGGCGCGCACGACGGCCTTGAGCGGTTCCGCGGGATCGGTGGAGCGGCGGTCGTTAATGGCGGTGGCTCCGCGTTGTGCGCACGTGTGTATGCTCGCACCATAGCCCGCGGTTGAGATTCCGGCTACCGCATTGCGCCATGCCGTCATGCGCGTTTCTGATTCAGGACACTAGAACGAGGGCCACCTGATGTAGGGAGGCTGTGCAACACGACTCGCGTTTTTACAGCCTGTTCCCGATCAAGGCCCGAATAGGTGTTGATCGTCATTTTGATAGGGGCATGCAATGCGTTTTCTAGTCTTGCAGCATCACGCGGCCGAGCACCCAGGTGTGTTCCGCGATTACCTTGCCGCCGACGGCATCGGCTGGGACGCGGTCCAGCTCCAGGACGACGAGTCGCTGCCGTCACTCGACGGTTACGACGCCGTATGGGTCATGGGCGGACCGATGGACGTATGGCAGGAAGACATCTATCCCTGGCTACGTCCGGAAAAGGCACTGATCGAAGAGGCCGTGTTCGCGCGCGGTCTGCCGTTCCTCGGCTGCTGTCTCGGCCACCAGTTGCTCGGCGAGATCGCCGGCGGGGTTTGCGGGGCCATGACGACGCCGGAGGTCGGCGTGTACGCGGTCGAGCTCACCGATGCGGCGCGCAACGACACCTTGCTCGCCGGCTGCGAGCCTCGTTTCGAGGCGTTGCAATGGCACGGTGCGGCCGTGACCGAAGTGCCCGGGAACGTCGAGGTGCTGGCGCAATCTCCGGCCTGCGCCATCCAGGCAATCCGCGTAGGCGAGCGCGCCTGGGGCCTGCAGTACCACATTGAAGCGACGGCGACGACCGTCGGTGAGTGGGGTGCGGTACCGGCCTACGCCAAGGCCCTCGAGCAGGCGCTCGGCCCCGACGCACTGCCGGGGCTGGACGCGGCCGTCGCCGAGCGCCTGCCCACATTCAACGCCGCCGCCCATCGCCTGTATCGCAACTTCATGGCGGCAGTACCTCAGCGCTGAGCTTCGCGCCCACGGGAGTACGAGATGAGCCACACAGTCACGATTGCCTGCGTGCAGAACTGCGCCGGCCCCGACATGGACGCCAACATCGAGCGCGCGGCCGGGCTGGTACGTGAGGCCGCTGATCGGGGCGCGCAACTGATCGCCACGCCGGAGCATTTCAGCTGCCTGGACATCACCGGCGCCGGGGTCACAACCGACCCGCGCGACGAGGGCGAGCATCCGGCACTCCCGGCCTTCGCCGAGATCGCGCGCCAGACCGGCACCTGGCTACTACTCGGGTCGCTGTCGATCCGCGACGGGGCGCGTAGCCGCAACCGATCCATCCTGCTCGACGCCACCGGTTCGATCGTTACCCGTTACGACAAGATCCACATGTTCGACATCGATCTCGGCAAGGGCGAGGCGTACCGCGAGTCGGATAAGGTCCAGCCCGGCGACCGGGCCGTGGTCGCGGACAGCCCCTGGGGCAAGCTGGGCCTGACGGTCTGCTATGACCTGCGCTTCGCCCATCTCTACCGCGCGCTCGCCCAGGCCGGCGCCGGCGTGCTGACCTGCCCGGCCGCGTTCACCCGCACGACCGGACGGGCACACTGGCACACCTTGGTGAGGGCGCGTGCGATCGAGACCGGGTCGTACATGATCGCCCCCTGCCAGAACGGCAAACACGGCGAGCGTTACACCTACGGCCACTCGCTGATCGTCGACCCCTGGGGTGAGGTCCTGGCTGAGGGCAGTGAGGAGAGCGAAGAGGTAGTCCTCGCCGAGGTCGATCTCGAACGCGTCGACACCGTGCGCCGGCGGCTGCCCGCGCTCACTCACGACCGACCGTTCACCGGACTGTAGCCCAACCACGCGACGTTCGTTGGTGGTGCTTCGCTTCATCTTGGCTACGTGCTGCACACGTGAAAGACCCAAAGAGAAGTCATCGCGAGGAGCCGGAGGCGACGAAGCGATCCA
>JBBEEB010000100.1:7436-16309 GCA_040880995.1 Halofilum sp. (in: g-proteobacteria) | reverse complement strand
ATGTAGGTCGGGCTTCAGCCCGACCGAACCGCGCGCAAGCCTGACCCGCCGGAATGAGCTGCGCCGCCTCGCGCGGTCAGACCAACGCGCACCAACGCTGCTCGCCGCGCGGTCCGAGTACCTCGACCGTGGCATCATACCCCGCCAGCGCCGACGCCAAAGCATCGTGCACCGCCTCGGCGCTGTTGTTGCGTTCACTCAGGTGACCGGCGAGCACCCATTGCAGCCGTGCCGCATCGATCGCCTGCAACAACGCCGCCCCCTGCTCGTTGGCCAGGTGGCCCCACGCGCCGGAAATCCGCTTCTGCAACCAGTACGGGTACGGCCCTGCGCGCAGAAGGGCCATGTCGTAATTGCACTCGAGCAGCAGCCCGTCGCAGGCGCCCAGCATCTCGAGGATGTGCGGCGTCACCGTCCCGGTATCGGTGAGCAGGCCCAGACGGCGCCTGCCGTCGCTGACGACGAACTGGCAGGGCTCGGTGGCGTCGTGAACCACCGGGAAGGGCTCCAGCGTGAGGCCGCCGAGGTGCAATGGATGGTGGGCATAGAAGGGTTCGGCCCGACGCGGCGGCGCGGCGAGCTGGCGCAGCGTGCCGTGGGTGGCATGCACGGGCAGATCGTACCGGTCGGCGAAGCGCACAAGCCCGCGCAGGTGATCCTCGTGCTCATGGCTGACGACCACGGCGTCGAGCGTGTCCGGCTCGACACCGAGGGCACGTAACCGCCGCTCGGTAACGCGCGGGCCGAAGCCGCAGTCGATCAGCAGACGCGTGTCCGCGCCTTCGACCACCGTGGAGTTGCCACTGCTACCGCTGCCGAGTGACGCCGCGCGCAACTCGCCTGCCATCGGGTCAGCGCTCCCGACGGGGCGACATGATACTGCGCGGGCGCCCGACCTCGCCGTCGTCGTCATCGGCTTCGGATTGTTCGGGCTGCTGGACATCGTCCGGGTCGCCGCCGAGCGCATCGGTCAACGCGCGCAGCAGCGCCTTGTGGATGTCACCGCTGCGCTCTCCGCCCTCGGCATCACCGGCGGTGATTCGGCTGGCCCCGTCCTCGCCGCGCACGAACACCGCCAGGGCCTCGCGCTCGTCGTCCGATGCCGGCGACCATTGGATACCATAGCGCCGCTGGTCGAATTCGGCTTGCTCGATCTCGGCGTCGATCGCTTCCAGCGCGTCGCCCACCCGGGCGAACACGCGCCGCACGCCCGAATCCTCGACGACAATCCACGCGCGGCCCCATTGGCTTTCGAAGTACTGCGCCGGGGCGCCCAGCGCGGCGGCGCCGCGGCCGTCGGCAATGACGCCGTCGGCGCGTTCCTCGGCCATGCCGAGATAGACCAGCAACCGCTTGGTCATTTCACGCTGCAACGCCGGGTCGCCAGTGGCGCGCTGCCATGCGAACTCCCGGTCGGGCCCCGAGGCCCCCACGGCGCGGCGGCGCTCGCGCGCTTGCTCGAACTCCTCGGCGCTGCGGTGCGCGACGAGCACACGCGTGCCACCGTTCTCCATGCGCTCGAGCGAGAACTGATACCGGTCTTGCACCGCATCCCCGCCGCCGAAGATACCGCTGAGCATGCCCATCAGCCCCCCACGCGAGGGCCCGCTTTGGCGCTCCGCCCATCCGGTCTCGACCAGGCCGAGGGTCGCATCGGCCTGCGCAATCTCCAGGCCCTCGGCCTCCACGAAGCCCTCGATGCGGGCCCAGAGCGCGTCCGGAGGGACATTCGCGAGCTCGACCCAGGCGCTCGAACCGGCGCGCACGAAGTGAACGCCCTCGAACTGCGGCAACACCTCCTGCGCCGCTTCCGCATCCGAGGACGCCTCCTCCTCGCTGGGCACATTCAGCGCGCCCGGTGCGTTCGGCTTGGTCAGGTCCGGCGGGACCTCGAGCGATTCGACGCTCTCGGCTTCGCGGTAGGCAACGGACGGATGGTCCGGACCCGGCTCGCCGCAGGCGCTGATCAGCAGGGCCAACATGGCCGCGAACAAGACGCGCGCCGGCCGGGGGAAGGCGTCGATCGGCGCGCACGGGGATACCTGGGAAAGGACGGCCGCGCGCCCTGTACCCAACCGCTGACTGGCGGGCCGGTTACAGAACATGAGCGTCGCGCAAAGCGGCGCGAACGGTCTCGTAGAGGCCCGGATCCAGGGGCGTCAGCGGCAGGCGGATGCCGGACTCGATCAGTCCCATCTCCTGCAAGGCCCACTTCACGGGAATCGGGCTACTCGCGCAGAACAACGCCGTGTGCAGCACATCCAGGCGCGAATTGACGGCGCTCGCCGCGGCACGATCGCCGGCGATGGCGCGCGCGCACATCTCGTGCATCTGGCGCGGCGCGACGTTGGCCGTCACCGAGATGTCGCCGTGGCCGCCGAGCAGCATCGATTCCATGGCCGTTTTGTCCTCGCCGCTGTAGACCTTCAGGCGGCCGCCGCAGAGATCGAGGATCGCGCGGGTACGCTCGGGATCCCCGGTCGCCTCCTTGAGGGCGACGATGTTGTCCACGTGGGACAGGCGCTCGACCGTCTCCGGTAGCAGGTCGATACCGGTACGGCCGGGCACGTTGTACAGAATGTGGGGGCAGGACACCGCTTCGGCGATCGCCACAAAGTGGCGGTACAAGCCCTCCTGCATCGGCTTGTTGTAGTACGGCGTGACCTGCAGCGTCGCGTCGGCGCCGGCCTGGGCGGCGGCGCGCGCGAGCTCGATGGCCTCGGTCGTCGAGTTGGCGCCGGCGCCGGCGATCACCGGCATGCGCCCCGCGACCAGCTCGACCGTGCTCTTGACCACGCCGATGTGCTCGTCGGGAGCCAGCGTCGGCGATTCGCCCGTGGTACCCACGGACACGATCGCATCGGTGCCGTGCTCGACGTGGAATTCGACCAGCCGTGCGAGGGCCTCGTTGTCCAGCGACCCGTCCTCGTGCATCGGGGTCACCAGAGCAACCATGCTCCCTTGAAACATTGAGGGGATTTCCTGCCGGAACGGGGACTCGGATGGTACTGTCGCCAGGGGCCACTCGCAAGGCGCCATGTGGGCATCGCCGCGCCAAGCGCGCGTGCGTCGTGATCCCTGTCACGACGTTGCCGGGCCCAGGTATACTCGCGCGCGCCGACGCATCGGTCGGACGGGCGTCCAACCACACAAGGATTCAATCCCCATGCCCGAAGTGACCTCCGGCGAGCCCGCGCCCGACTTCTGCCTGCCGGCGACCGGCGGCCGCGAGATCCGGTTGTCCGACCTGCGCGGCAGCAATGTCGTGCTCTACTTCTATCCGAAGGACAGCACGCCCGGCTGCACCACCGAAGGCCAGGGCTTCCGCGATCATGCCGGCGAGTTCGCCGCGGCCAACACCATCGTGTTGGGCGTCTCGCGCGACAGCGTCAAGAGCCACGAGCGTTTCCGCGAAAAGCAGGGCTTCCACTTCGATCTGATCTCGGATACGGACGAAGCCGCCTGCAGCGCCTACGGTGTCATTAAGGAAAAGAGCCTCTACGGCAAATGGATTCGCGGCGTCGAGCGCAGCACCTTCCTGATCGATGCCGAGGGCGTCGTGCGCCAGGTCTGGCGCAAGGTGAAGGTCCGCGGGCACGTCGAGGAAGTCCTGGAAGCCGCCCGCGCACTTTGAACCGTACGGCGACGCGCGAGTCCAGACACTGATGGTCCCACTCCCTCCCCGGAGCGCTTTCCGGGGCCCGCTTCGGCGGAAGCCGCACTTGCCCACATGCGAAACGACACCACCCTGAGAGAGCCATGAGCGACACCGCACCGGCCAAGCGACTGTTCGTCCTCGACACCAACGTGCTCATGCACGACCCGACGGCGCTGTTCCGTTTCGAAGAGCACGACGTCTATCTCGCCATGGTGGTGCTCGAGGAGCTCGACGCCGGCAAGAAGGGCCTGTCCGAGACGGCGCGCAACGCGCGCCAGTCCAGCCGCTTCATCGACGACCTGGTCACCGCACACCCGGACTCGCCCATCGAACGCGGCGTGCCGCTGCGCGACATGCCGCGCAGCACGCAGAACAACGGCGATGCCCCTCGTGAGGACTCCTGGGGCCGGCTGTTCTTCGAGACCCAGAGCCACAGCAGCGCCCTGCCCGCCAACCTGCCGGGCAACCGGCCGGACAACACCATCCTGGCGACCGCCCTGGCGCTGATGCACGAGCATCCCGAGTACCGGATCACGCTGGTGTCCAAGGACATCAACTTGCGCATCAAGGCCAGCGTCATCGGCGTCCACGCCGAGGATTACTACAACGACAAGGTAATCGAGGACGCACGCCTGCTCTATAGCGGCGTGCGCGCGCTCCCGGCGGACTTCTGGGACCAGCACGGCAAGCACATGGACTCCTGGCAGGAGGAAGGCCGCACCTTCTATCGCCTGAGCGGCCCGGAGGCCGCCGACTGGAACGCCAACGAGTGCATCTATCTCGACGGCGAACCCACGTTCGAAGCCCTCGTGCGCGAACCCGGCGAGACGCCGGTCATCGAGCACGCGCGCCAATACTATTCGGAGAAACAATCGGTCTGGGGCATCCGCGCGCTCAACCCCGAGCAGAACTTCGCGCTCAACCTGCTGATGGATCCGGAGATCGAGTTCGTCACCCTGATCGGCGTCGCCGGCACGGGCAAGACGCTGCTGGCGCTGGCCGCCGGGTTGGAGCAAACGCTGGAGGATCGGCTCTACAGCGAGATCATCATGACCCGCGTGACCATCCCCGTCGGCGAGGACATCGGCTTCCTGCCGGGTACCGAGGAAGAGAAGATGACGCCCTGGATGGGCGCGCTCATGGACAACCTCGAGGTGCTGACCAAGACCGGCGGCGGCGCCTGGGAACGCGACGCCACCAGCGACCTGCTGGCGCAGCGCGTCAAAGTGCGCTCGGTCAACTTCATGCGCGGGCGCACCTTCCTCAACCGCTACCTGATCATCGACGAGGCGCAGAACCTCACGCCCAAGCAGCTCAAGACCCTGATCACCCGCGCCGGCCCCGGCACCAAGATCATCTGTCTGGGCAACATCGCGCAGATCGACACGCCGTACCTGTCCGAGACCACCTCGGGCCTGACCTACGTCGTCGACCGCTTCCGCGGCTGGCCCCACGCCGGCCACATCATCCTCACCCGCGGCGAACGCTCGCGCCTGGCGGACTACGCCTCCGAGACGCTGTGAGCCACACGGCCAAGGATGGCCTGAAAGGAACCACGGATGAGGTAGGCCGGCCGACACAACGATCCGACCGCGGGATCCAGACACGATCTGATGGTCTCCGCGCCCGACCCGACGCGGGTACCAGGGTTCGTCGGGCTAAAGCCCGACCTACACCACAGCGGCAGCATCTGTGTTTATCCGTGTTCATCCGTGGTTCTAAAAAACGCGGCGGCCACCCGGGCTAACCCGCGACCTGTCTCGCCCCGCCCGGGGATGCGTTATGCTGGGTGAATAGGACGGAATCGCTGGGAGCAGTCATGGATTTGCAAGACCGCACGCTGCTACGCGACGCCTGCTTCATCAACGGGGAGTGGGTCTCGGGGCAATCCCGATTTCCGGTACACAACCCCTCGACCGGCGCGGTGCTCGCCCGGGTGCCGAATCTGGGCGCCGATGAGACCCGCCGGGCCATCGAGGCCGCCGAGGCGGCCTGGCCGGACTGGCGCGAGCGCACCGCGAACGAGCGCGCCGCCATCCTGCGGCGCTGGTTCGATCTGATGCACGAGCACTCGGACGACCTCGCCGCGCTGATGACCGCGGAACAAGGCAAGCCGCTGACCGAGGCCAAGGGCGAGGTCGGCTACGCCGCCGGATTCATCGAATGGTTCGCCGAGGAAGGCAAGCGCACCTACGGCGACGTCATCCCCGAACACCAGTCCGACCTCCGCATCGTGGTCACCAAGGAACCGGTCGGTGTCTGCGGGGCCATCACGCCCTGGAACTTCCCGCTGGCGATGATCACGCGCAAGGCCGGTGCCGCGCTCGCGGCCGGCTGCCCGATGGTGCTCAAGCCCGCCGGCGAGACGCCCCTCTCGGCCTTCGCCCTGGCCGAGCTGGCGGCGCGGGCGGGCATCCCGGATGGGGTATTCAACGTCATCACCGGCGACGCCAAGGCGGTCGCCGGCGAGCTCACCGCCAATCCCGCGGTGCGTAAGATCACGTTCACCGGGTCGACCGCGGTCGGCAAGCTGCTGATGCAGCAGTCGGCCGACACGATGAAGAAGCTCTCGCTGGAACTCGGCGGCAACGCACCGTTCATCGTGTTCGATGATGCCAACCTCGAGGCCGCCGTCGACGGCGCCATCGCCTCGAAGTACCGCAATATGGGCCAGACCTGCGTCTGCGCCAACCGCATCCTGGTGCAGTCCGGCGTGTACGACGAGTTCGCCGAGCGCCTGGCCACCAAGGTCGCGGCCATGAAGGTCGGCGACGGCTTCGCCGAGGGCGTCACCCAGGGGCCGCTGATCAACGAGGACGCGCTGAGCAAGGTCGAGGAGCACATCGCCGACGCCCTGAGCCATGGCGCGCACGTGCTTACCGGCGGCCAGCGCCACGAACTCGGCGGCAGCTTCTTCCAGCCCACCGTGCTCGCGAATGCCACGCCGGAGATGAAGCTGTTCGGCGAAGAGACCTTCGGCCCGGTCGCGCCGCTGATCCGCTTCGAGACCGAGCGCGAGGCCGTGGCGATGGCCAACGACACCACCGCCGGCCTGGCCTCCTATTTCTACACCCAGGACATGGCGCGCACCTGGCGGGTCGGGCGCCACCTCGAATATGGCATCGTCGGCATCAATACCGGCCGCATCTCGACCGAAGTAGCGCCGTTCGGCGGCGTGAAGGAATCCGGCATCGGCCGCGAGGGCTCGAAGTACGGCATCGAGGACTATCTTGAGGTCAAATACATGTGCATGGGGCGCATCGATCCCGAGTTGAAGTAAACCCGGCGGCAGCGTGGCGGCCCGGTTATTCGCGGTCGGTGACCGCTCCTACAGCGCCCCCGAAGGCATGTAGGAACGGGCACCGCCCGCGAACCGTCGAGCCGTAACCAGGCTATGCGGCGTTACTTCCGCAACTGATACAAAACGAAGTCATTGCGAGGAGCCGATAGGCGACGAAGCAATCCACCGTCTAGCTCAGGGCTCGGTACTGCGCCGTCCCCGCGGAACGCTGGATCGCTTCACTCCGTTCGCGATGACGGTGTGGCCGGGATTCGTCGGTTCGTGAAATCACCGACGCCGGGCCTCCACGTCCCGGATTGCGGCTGCGCCTGCATCCGGGCCGCGCTCGGGACATTCGTAACCACCTTGGACGGCAAGCTTGAACGTACGCATGGCCGCCGACTCTAAAGTCGCGCTTAGCTTTTCTGCCAGGCTGATAAGAACTGCTTTACTACGATAGCTCTCACAAACGGATACAGGAGTACGCTGGATGGCATCGATAGCCCACCTGCTCGAATGCGGCCAGGCGCTCTGGCTCGACTATGTTGACCGCGATTTACTGACCGGAGGTGGCCTGGAGCGACTCGTCGACGACGGGCTGCGCGGCGTCACCAGCAACCCCACCATCTTCCATCAGGCCATCACCGGTAGCCCCGCCTACGACGAGGCCATCCTCGATCTGATCCAAGCCGACCACGAGCTCGACGCCGAACGGCTCTACGAATGGCTGGCCATTCAAGACATTCAGATGGCCTGCGACCAGCTCGCGCCCGTCTACGAGCGAACGGAGGGCCACGACGGCTTCGTCAGCCTGGAGGTCTCACCGCATCTCGCCCATGACGCCCAGGGCTCGATCGACCAGGCGCGCCATCTGTGGCGCTCGGTCCACCGCGACAACCTGATGATCAAGGTGCCGGCCACCGAGGAAGGCCTGACCGCCATTGAGGCGCTGATCGCCGAGGGCATCAACGTCAACGTAACCCTGCTGTTCGCGGTCGCGCGCTACGAGCAGGTGTTCGCCGCCTACATCCGCGGTCTCGGACAGAACGACCGGCCCAAGCGCACCGCCTCGGTCGCCTCGTTCTTCGTCTCGCGGATCGACAGCACCATCGATCCCAAGCTCGAAGGTACGGAAGGCGCGAAGTGGCGCAGTCAGGCCGCGATCGCGAACGCCAAGATGGCGTACCAATCGTTCCTGCGCATCCGCGACGGCGCCGACTTCCAGGCGCAAGCGAAGCGCGGCGCCCAAGTCCAGCGACCGCTTTGGGCCAGCACCAGCACCAAGGACCCGAACCTGTCGCCCACGCTATATGTCGACTCCCTGATCGGTCCGCAGACGGTCAATACCGTACCGCCGAAGACCCTCGATCAGTTCGTCAACGGCGGCGAAGCCTCGGTCACCATCGACGAGAACATCGAAGCCGCCCGTGCCGCGCTCAGCGCGCTCTCCGGGCTCGGCATCGATCTCGACGCCGTCACCACCGCGCTCGAAGCCGAGGGCATCCGCAAGTTCATCGAGTCCTACGATGGCCTCGTCGACGACCTGCACCAGAAGATCAGCGAGGTCACCACGAACTACGCGGCGGAATCGTAAGTGCAGCGTTCAGCCGCTTGGTGAACACACCTCCGCCTACCGACAAACTGCCCCTTCTCCCCCTTGGGGGAGAAGGCTGGGATGAGGGGGTTCCGCGAAGCGGCCGGTATCATCGCTCAACACGCGATCTAACGTCCGACCCGCGGTACGCGCTGGATCGCTTCACTTCGTTCGCGATGACTCGGACGTTTGTTGAAGGTTGCAGCCGGATCGTGCCTCGACCGTCAGCCAACCCTTCTCATTAAGGCAAGGCAGGAGGGTCTCAGAAGTCCATTGTTTCAGCCGGTGGTGAACACACCTCCGCCTACCGACAAACTGCCCCTTCTCCCCCTTGGGGGAGA
>JBBEEB010000100.1:2794-7336 GCA_040880995.1 Halofilum sp. (in: g-proteobacteria) | reverse complement strand
TGGTGAACACACCTCCGCCTACCGACAAACTGCCCCTTCTCCCCCTTGGGGGAGAAGGCTGGGATGAGGGGGTTCCGCGAAGCGGCCGGTATCATCGCTCAACACGCGATCTAACGTCCGACCCGCGGTACGCGCTGGATCGCTTCACTTCGTTCGCGATGATAATGGACATGACAGGCCGTAGCCTGAATGAAGCACAGCGGAACTCAGGGTCACCGGTGACGTGACCCCGAATTCCGCTTGCGCTACATCCGGGCTCTCATAGCTCAGTCTTTGCGAGAAGCCGACAGGCGACGAAGCAATCCAGCGTCGAGTTCAAGCGCGGCTCTAGGCCACCCCCGTAGTACGCGCCGGATCGTTACCAAAGCCACGCCGCGCCACGTACGCCGCCGTCGGGGCCGTGGACGGGGCGTTTGATCGGCGTGTCGCATTGGTCCGAATAGGTGTACTTCTGCAGGAGCACAGGCAGGTTGTCGTACAACCGCTCGATGCTGGAGCAACCGCCGCCCAGGACGATCACCTCCGGATCGAGCATGTTGATCACCGAGCCCAGGCTGCGCGCCAGACGGTCCTCGTAGCGATCCAGCGTGGCGAGCGCCTGCGGGTCGCCCTGTTTCGCGCGGGCGGCGATCTCCACCGCCTCCAAGCGCTCGCCGGCGGCCTGATGATGGTCCTCGGCCAGGGCGCTGCCGGACACCCAACGCTCGATGCAGCCCTTGCGGCCGCAATAGCACTCCGGTCCGGGATACTCCTCCGGACCCTGCCACGGCAGCGGGTTGTGACCCCACTCGCCGGTCAGCGCATTGGGGCCAACCAATACCCGGTGATCGATGATGACACCGCCACCGCAGCCGGTACCAAGAATCGCGCCGAAGACAATGCGGTACCCGGCACCTGCACCGTCCACCGCCTCGGACAGCGCGAAACAGTCAGCATCGTTGGCGACGTGGATCTTGCGGTCGAGGCGATCTTCGAGGTCGCCGTGTCCGCGGCGACCGTTCATGCAGACCGCGTTGGCATTCTTGAACAAGCCGGTCGCCGGCGAGATGGCCCCCGGCGTGCCGACACCGATGGAGCCGCGCTGGCCGGTCTCGTCCTCTAGCTGCTTCACGGCCGCGACGATGGTGTTCAGAGTCGCGTCATAATCGCCGCGCGGCGTCGGTAACTTGCAGCGGGCGAGCATCGTGCCGTCGTCGTCGAGCGCAATGCCCGCCGTCTTGGTGCCGCCGAGATCAATGCCGATCCGCATGCTTACGCCTCCGTGTGTGCCGTAATGCTACGGCGAGTCCACGCATTACCGCCGCGCGTGGGCGGTCGCCGAACCCGGCGGGCCGACCCTCTGGGGCGCTGCTGCAAACCCGAGTAGTCCCATACAATAGACTCCTTCGCTGCCTACCGGATCCTCGCAATGTCGGGGCTGTCGTACCCGCGAGATGCAGCGCACGCCGGCCTCCGATAGGCGGCCCCGGCTTCCTGTGCGCCTAACCTGGATTTCGCTGCGCTACATCCAGGCTACACCCCCTTGGCAAAGCGTGACCGTCATCGCGAACGAAGTGAAGCGATCCAGCGCGTACCGCGAGGGTAGCTTGACGTCGCGCTCTAAGCTCGACACTGGATTGGTTCGTCGCCTGGCGGCTCCTCGCAATGACATCGATTCAGGTCCATCGCGCAAACGGACGGCTCCTCGTGCTCAGAACCCGTAGCCCGGATGCAGCGCAAGCGAAATCCGGCGCGAATCGCCGGTCGCCCTGGATAGCCGGCGCATCCACGCGCGGCCGCCTGTCGGCAGGTGTACGCCGTCACTCCCGGCAGTGGTCCGCTTTGCTCCAGGCTACGGGCCCGCCTCCCGCCAATAGGTCATCGCGAACGGAGTGGAGCGATCCAGCGCATACCGCGGGTTCGGCCTAGCGCCGCGCGTTGGCTCGACGGTGGATTGCTTCGTCGCTTGGCGGCTCCTCGCAATGACCCAAACCAATGGACCCACTGGCACCCGAATTTCAGCCCGCAGGTGCATCGGTCCGTCGGCCTGGATCGAACCGCCATCGCTCGATTCAGCCCGCCGCCACGACATCTAGTGCCAGCGGTTTTCGACGACCGGAGCCGGCCCCGGCGACGGCCCATTCGACCCCTCCGCGCCATAGCGCCGTGTGGGGGCACCGGCCCCTAGCATAGGCCCCGCCCGCGCGGGCGTGAAGGACATTTCTTCACTATTCATGCCCAGGTTATCCACAGGCTTGTACACACCATCTTGTGGTACGCCGTTGCGCGGGACCCAAAAAGTTGTGGAATTGTCTTGACGCCCCCAGAGCGCACGGCGCTAGAATGGGCTTCACCGGCGCACCCCGCGCCGGTCCGACGATCCAGCTGGCGAGCCCCGCCGCGGACGTCCCGTGCAGGCAAGGGAGGGAGCCCGCACCAACGGCAGTCAATGTGGTCGAAACACCCCCGCGCCGCGCGAGCGCGCGAAGGACTGCGTTTCACCCCGACCTTGCCCCGAAGCGACGCGCCCCCAACTCCAATAACCGATCAAGATTTACGGAACAGCCGCCATGGATTTTCAGCCGATCTCCGACGACGCCTTCGAAGAGAAATACGCCAAGAACGGCGAGGACCGCGCCACCCAGCGCCGGCGCGTCGCCCAGGCGATCGCCTCGGTCGAGCCGAAAAGCAAGAAGACCTGGGAGAAGCGCTTCGAGCAGGCGCTGGAGCAGGGCTTCATCCCCGGCGGCCGGATCCAGTCCGGTGCGGGCACCGGCCTGCAGGTCACGCTGATCAACTGCTTCGTGCAGCCGGTCAACGATTCCATGGAGGGCATCGCCGAGGCCCTGCGCCAGGCCATGCTCACGCTCAAGGCCGGCGGCGGCGTGGGCTACGACTTCAGCAACATCCGGCCCAAGGGCGCGCTCGTGAAGGCGGTCGACGCCGAGGCCTCCGGCCCGATCTCGTTCATGCGCGTGTTCGACCGCGCCTGCGAGACCATCGAGTCCGCCGGCTACCGCCGCGGCGCCCAGATGGGCGTGCTGCGCGTGGACCACCCGGACGTCCGCGACTTCATCGAGGCCAAGTACGAGCGCGGCCAGCTCTCGAACTTCAACGTCTCGGTCGGCGTCACCGACGAGTTCATGCAGGCGGTCGACGACGACGCCTTCTTCGAGCTGATGCACGAGTCCGAGCCCGCCCCGCGGCTCAAGAACGAGCGCCCGGAGATCCACTTCAACGAGGCCAAGGGCAAGTGGGTCTACGAGAAGGTGCGCGCCCGGGAGATCTGGGACTACGTCATGGAGGCGACCTACGACCACGCCGACCCGGGCGTGCTGTTCCTCGACCGCATCAACGGCGAGAACAACCTCTGGTACGCCGAGCACATCCAGGCCTGCAACCCCTGCGTCACCGGCGACACCTGGGTCCACACGGCGGGTGGCCCGCGCCGCGTGCATGAGATCGTGGGCGAGCCGGTCGATCTGCTGGTCGACGGCGAGCACCACGCCTCCACCGAGGCCGGTTTCTTCGTCACCGGCGAGAAGCCCATCTTCGAGCTGCGCACGCGGGAAGGTCACCGCCTGCGGCTCACCGACGACCACCCGGTGTTGCGCCGCACGCGTGCCGCGGACGGCGTCGCCCACGACGAGTGGGCGCCGGCCGGCGAGCTCCAGACCGGCGACGAGCTCGTGCTGCACGACCACGGCCTGTCGACCGAGTGGCGCGGCGTGTCCAACGAGGAGGAAGGCTACCTGCTCGGCCGCGTGAACGCCGATGCCGGCTACGAGGGCCGCGAGGCCGCGAGCCTGATCGCCGCCGAACCGCAGCTCTCCGCCGCCGTTACGGCCATGGGCGCGGTGGGCAGCCACGCCGGCGCCGCCTTCGCTGGCGGCATGCACGGCTATAGCGCGCCCGCCAATGGCCCGTCCTATTCCGGGCTGACGCCGCTCGCCGCCAAGTTCGGCATCGAACCCGGCGCCCGCGCCGTCACCGATCGCATCGAGCAGGGCTCGAGCGCGTTCTACGAAGGCTTCCTGCGCGGCCTGTTCGACGCCGACGGACGCGTCGAGGACAGCCGCATCGTGCTGACCGGCCCCGAGCGCGCCGCGCTCGCCGGCGTGCAGCGCATGCTCGCGCGCCTGGGCATCGCCAGCAGCATTCGCAGCGCCACGCAGCCGACCGACGTCGCCGATTGGGCCGACGAAGACGGCACCCTCGCCCGGCGCCAGCTGCGCGCCACGCACGAACTTTCGATCACCGCGGGCCACCGGGAGGCCTTCGCCGAGCGCGTCGGCTTCTCCGACTCTGCCAAGGCCGAGCGCCTCGCGCTCAGCCTGTACTCCGCCCGCAGCCCCGAACGCGCGCCATGGACGGCCACCTTTTCCAGCCTCACCGAAGCCGGCACCGAAACGGTCTACGACGTTCAAGTCCCGGGCATTCATGCCTTCGACGCCAACGGCCTGTACGTACACAACTGCGGCGAGCAGATGCTGCCGGCCTACGGTTGCTGCTGCCTGGGCTCGATCAACGTCACCGAGTTCGTCGAGGATCCGTTCACCGAGA
>JBBEEB010000100.1:0-2694 GCA_040880995.1 Halofilum sp. (in: g-proteobacteria) | reverse complement strand
TGCTGCCTGGGCTCGATCAACGTCACCGAGTTCGTCGAGGATCCGTTCACCGAGACCGCACGCTTCGACGCCGAGCGCTTCGGCCAGTCCGTGCGCAACGCCATCCGCATGCTCGACAACGTGCTCGACGCCACCGCCTGGCCCCTGCCCGAGCAGGCCAAGGAGGCCGAGGCCAAGCGCCGCGTCGGTCTCGGGTACCTGGGCCTGGGCGACGCGCTGATCATGCTGAACAAGCGCTACGACAGCCCCGAAGGCCGCGACATGGCCGCCGAGATCTCGCGCGTGATGCGCGATGAGTCCTATCGCGCCTCGGTCGAGCTGGCCAAGGAAAAGGGCTCGTTCCCGCTGTTCGATGCCGACCAGTACCTGCAGGGCGAGTTCGTCTCGCGCCTGCCGGACGACATCAAGGCGGACATCCGCGAGCACGGCATGCGCAACAGCCACCTGCTGTCGATCGCGCCCACCGGCACGATCACGCTGGCGTTCGCGGACAACGCCTCCAACGGCATCGAACCGCCGTTCTCCTGGACCTACACGCGCAACAAGCGCATGCCGGACGACACCACACAGAAGTTCGACGTAGAGGACCACGCCTTCCGTGTCTGGCGCCAGATGGGCAATGACCCCGGCCCCGTGGTCGACGGCCGCTACGCCAACCTGCCGGAGTCGTTCGTCTCCGCACTGGAAATGCGCGTCGAGGACCACATGCAGATGATCGCGACCGTGCAGCCGTACATCGACTCGGCCATCTCCAAGACCTGCAACGTCCCGGCCGACTACGACTACGGCGACTTCCGCGAGCTCTACTCGCGCGCCTGGCGCGCCGGCGCCAAGGGCCTGACCACGTTCCGCCCGAACGACGTCACCGGCGCCGTGCTCGAGACCACCAAGGACACCGAGACCCCGGCCGAGTTCGACAACTCAGACGCCGACCGTCGCCTGCGCCTGGACAAGGCGCCGCAGCCGGCCCTGGCCAGCCTGCGCTGGCAGGGCCGCCCGACCTTCCTCGACGGCAACCCGGCCAAGACCTACATGGTCGACCACCCGGGCGGCAAGTTCGCCGTATTCGTCGGCTACGTCGAGAACGGCCAGAACGGCGACCCGAAGCACCCGTTCGAGATGTGGGTCAACGGCGCCGAGCAGCCGCGCGGCGCGGGCGCCATCGCCAAGGCGCTGTCGATGGACATGCGCACCCGCGACACCGCTTGGCTCAAGGCCAAGCTCGACAGCCTGGCCAAGGTCCACGACCAGTCCTTCAGCCTGCCCATGCCGCCTAAGGGCGACCCCCAGCAGGTGCCGTCCGCCGTCGCCGCCATGGCCATCCTCGTGCGCCACTGCTGCGAAGAGCTCGGCACCTTCGAGAACGAAGGCGAACATCCGGTGCTCGACGCGCTGATGTCGCCCAAGGAGCCCAAGACCGGCCCCAGCGGGACCATGTCCTGGACCGTGGACGTGTTCAACCCGACCACGGGCGACGACTTCGTCCTCGGCCTCAAGGAGCTGGCCCTGCCCGATGGCGAGCGCCGCCCCTACTCCATGTGGCTCGCCGGCGAATACCCGCGCGCCCTCGACGGCCTGTGCAAGGTGCTGTCGTTCGACATGCGCGTGATCGACCCGGCCTGGATCGGCTCCAAGCTGCGCACGCTGATCGACTTCCCCGAGGCCCAGGGCGACTTCATGGCCTGGGTGCCCGGCAGCCACCGTCAGGCGATCCAGCCGTCGACGGTGGCCTACATCGCGCGGCTGATGATCCACCGCTACCACATGCTCGGCATCCTCGACGCCGAAGGCTTCCCCGTGCAGCCGATGGACGTCATGTTCACCGACACCGGCGTCGAGGAATACGGCGACAACGTCGTCGCCTTCCAGGGCGGCCTACGCGCCGCCGGCGCCAACGAAGTCACCCCCGGCCGCCGCTGCACCGAGTGCGGCAACTACGCAATGATCAAGCGGGATGGGTGTGATTTTTGTACGGCTTGTGGTGCTCAGGGGGGGTGCGGCTAGCAGCGGCCCGGACCCAGGGAAGGATATGAGCCGATACGAGAAGCTGCAGAACCGGATCCTCTCCGGGCGAGCCGATGCCAACATCGAGTTCGCCGAGTTGTGCGCCCTTTTGACGCGACTCGGCTTCTCGGAGAGGATACGTGGCAGCCACAATATCTACACGCGGCCCGATGTCACCGAGATCATCAATCTGCAGCCGAGTAACGGCAAGGCGAAACCGTACCAGGTCAGGCAGGTGCGCGGCCTGATCGTCAAATATCGCCTGGGAGTGACCGATGTCGATTAAATACGAACTGGTAATCTACTGGAGTGAAGACGACCAGGCTTTCCTTGTCGAGGTTCCGGAACTGCCCGGATGCATGGCCGACGGCGAGACGTACGAGGCGGCCGTGGCAAACGCCCAGCAAGTCATTGAAGAATGGATCGAGACCGCACGAGAACTTGACAAGCCGGTTCCCGAACCGCGCGGCAGATTGATGTATGCATAGGGACACCCATGCATTGCCTCGGCCCGGATCGGCTCCAAACTGCGCACCCTGATGGGGAAATGGGGACAGACCACGTTTTTGCGCCGAGCTCCCCCGAACCTACTATTAATTCGTGGTCTGTCCCCCATTCCCCGGTCCCCCATTCCCCGGCGTCCTGCTTGAGTTCGGGATGGCCGTCGATGTGATCGTCAATATCCGACTC
>JBBEEB010000099.1:7083-16694 GCA_040880995.1 Halofilum sp. (in: g-proteobacteria) | reverse complement strand
CTGGCCACTTGGCTAGGCGCGGTGGCGGTTCGGTAGCCGAAGCTACCGGGCCGGTCTCCGCCCTTGCAAGCGTAACGCGGCCGCGATGGATTAATCAGACCTTCCCAATGTGAAGCTCAATGCTACAAGCACCCGAACAGCTCTGTCTCCTGCGCCTTTCGGCCCTGGGGGACGCGACCCATGCGGTGCCCGTCGTGCGGACCCTGCAACAGGTGTGGCCGCGGACGCGCCTGACCTGGATCGTCGGTAGCACCGAGGCCCAGCTGGTGGGCGACCTCCCCGGCGTAGAGTTCGTCGTGTTCGACAAGCGCCGCGGAGCTCGGGCGTATCGCGATCTGCGCACGGCCCTGCGCGGGCGCCGTTTCGACGTGCTGCTTCACATGCAGGTCGCGCTGCGTGCGAACCTCGCTTCGGCGCTAGTACCGGCGGATCTGCGCATTGGATTCGACCGGGCGCGCAGCCGCGATGGTCACGGCCTGTTCCTCAACCGGCGGATCGCGCCTCAACCGCAAGCGCACGTGATGGACGGGTTCTTCGGCTTTCTGCAGGCGCTTGGTATCGAGGAGCGCGTGCTGCGCTGGGATCTGCCCATCCCGGCGGATGCCCAAGCATTCGCCGAGCGCGAGTTGGATGACGCGGCCGATTGGCTCGCCATCAATCCCTGTACCAGTGCCCGAGTGAACAACTGGCGCAACTGGTCGGCGGAACGCTACGCCGCGGTGGCAGACCACGCTACCGAGCGTCATGGCATGCGTACGGTGCTCACGGGTGGGCCATCCGCGACGGAACGCGAGATGGCACAGGCCATCCGCGCTCAGGCCCGCCACGAGATACTCGACCTGGTTGGGAAGACCTTGCCCAAGGAGCTACTCGCCGTGCTCGCGCGCGCTCGTGCCGCAGTGGCGCCGGACACGGGCCCCGCGCATATCGCGACCGCGGCGGGTACGCCGGTGATCGGGCTCTATGCGACCTCGAACCCTGAGCGCACCGGCCCCGCGCGTTGGCGCGAATGGACCGTCGATCGCTATCCGGACGCAGTGCGTGCGGAATTCGGCGTAGACGTCGACCAGTTGCGTTGGGGGCGGCGGGTACGAGATCCGAACGCCATGCAGCGCATCAGCGTAGGCGATGTGACGGCGCGTTTGGATGCGCTGTTGTCCGAGGCACGTCCGGTCATCACTTGATAGCAGCGGACGATTCACCGTCGTGGATTCGAAGCCCGACCTACAGCGAGGCGCAACGGCCTGCGTTCAGGGCGGGTCACGCCCCGAATGGGCCATGCCGGTTCCCGCGACAAAGACCGCGATCCAAGTGCCGTCCTGCATTCCGGCTTCGCCTCCATCCGGGCTACTTGGCTATTCCTGCGAATCAGCCACTTCCGGCGTACCCACAAAGAAATAGGGGCGGGTCCTGAGACCCGCCCCTACGGAGACTTGCGGCTAGATCGGGGCTCAGCGGCCCCGAATGCTGCTTAGCTAGCCGGCGGCCTTCTCCTCGGCCTTGCCGAGCGCGCCGGATTCCTTGATCTGGGAAATCCGCTGCGCATCGAACTTGAGCACGTTGCTCAAGACGTCGTCGGTGTGCTCGCCCAGGAGCGGCGAACGGGTCACGTCGACCTGGTTGTCCGACAGCTTGATCGGGTTGCCCACGGTCAAGTACTTGCCGCGACTCGGATGGTCGACTTCGACGATGGTCTGGTTGTCGCGCAAGGACTTGTCCTCGGCCAGTTCCTTCATCGAAAGGATCGGACCACACGGGATGTCGTAGTCGTTGAGAATACGCATCGCCTCAAACTTGTCCTTCTGCATCGTCCACTCTTCGATCGTGTCGAAGACTTCCTTCAGACGAGGCAGCCGGGCGTCAGCCGTGGCGTAGTTCTCGTCGGTGATCCACTCGTCCTTGCCGATGACCTTGCAGATGTTTTCCCACACCGGGGCCTGGCAGATGAAGTAGAGGTAAGCGTTAGGATCGGTTTCCCAGCCCTTGCACTTCAGCGTCCAGCCCGGCTGGCCTCCGCCGGAGGCGTTGCCGGCACGCGGCACGGCATCGCCGAACTCGCCGTGTGGATACTGCGGGTACTCCTTGAGCGGGCCGCGCTCCAGACGCTGCTGGTCGCGCAGCTTCACGCGGCAGAGGTTGAGCACGCCATCCTGCATGAACGCGCTGACCTTCTGGCCACGACCGCTGTGAGTCCGCTGATACAGCGCGGTGACAATACCCAGCGCCAGGTGTAGGCCGGTACCACTGTCACCGATCTGTGCACCCGTAACGGTCGGCGGACCGTCCTCGAAACCGGTGGTCGACGCCGAACCGCCAGCGCACTGCGCGACGTTCTCGTAGACCTTGCATTCGGCATACGGCCCCGGACCGAAGCCCTTGATCGAGGCCACGATCATCTTCGGATTGATCTCCTGGATACGCTCCCAGGTAAAGCCCATGCGATCGAGCGCGCCCGGCGCGAAGTTCTCGACCAGCACATCGCACTGCTTGATGAGCTCGGTGAGCACTTCCTTACCCTCATCCTTCTTGGTGTCGAGGGTGATGGAGCGCTTGTTGCCGTTCAGCATGGTGAAGTAGAGGCTGTCGGCATCCGGGATGTCACGGAGCTGCCCGCGGGTGATATCGCCCACCCCCGGCCGCTCGACCTTGATGACATCCGCGCCGAACCATGCCAGCAGCTGCGTACACGTGGGCCCGGACTGGACGTGTGTGAAGTCCAGTATCTTGACCCCTTCGAGTGCCTGACCCATCAGCGATTCCCCTGAATTACCGGTGTCCTACATGGGTACTGCGGGCCCGAAGGCCCGCAGTCCCGAACAGCAGGTGGTTACTTGTACATCGTCTGGGCTTTGGTGCCCGGCGCGTACTCCTTCGGATCCACCCAGATGTTGACGACGGCGCACTTGCCCGTCTTCTGCACGGCCTCGCGGGCACGCTGCAGAGCGCTCTGGATCTGGTTCGGATCGCGAACTTCCTCGCCGTAGCCACCCAGCATCTCGGCGAACTTGCTGTACTCGACGTCGCCGAGCAGGTTGCCGATGTCGCCACGCTCTTCGCCGTACTTGGCGATCTGGCCGTAGCGAATCTGGTTCTGCGCGGAGTTGTTGCCGACCACCGCGATGAACGGGGAGCCGAAGCGGTTCGCCGACTCGAGGTCGTAGCTGGTCATCGAGAAGGCGGCGTCGCCGTAGTAGCAGAGCACCTCCTTCTGCGGATGGACCGTCTTGGCGGCCAGCGCGAAGCCGGTGCCGACGCCCAGGCTGCCCAGCGCGCCCGGATCCATCCAGTGACCCGGCTGACGCGGCCGAACCGCCTGCGCCGAAATGGTCACAACGTCGCCACCGTCACCGATGTAGATGGTGTCTTCGCTCAGGAACTCGTTGAGCTCCCAGGCAACCCGGTACGGGTGGATCGGGGCGTTCTCGCTCTGGAACAGCGGCATGAGCTTGTCGAGCGCCTCTTCCTCGGCCTTGCGCAGACGCTGCATCCACTCGGTGCGCTTGCTCTGCGCGCCCTTGCTGCTGCGGCCCGAAGTGGCCTGAAGCACGGCGCCCAGGATGGCGCCGGGGTGGCCGACCATGCCGAGCTCGATGTCGCGGTTGCGGCCGACATTGGCGTAGCTCATGTCGATCTGCACGACCTTGGCATCGGGGTTCAGGCGCTTGCCGTAGCCCATGCGGAAGTCGAACGGCGTGCCCACGACCAGAATGACGTCGGCCTCGTTGAAGGCCATGCGACGCGTGCGGTCGAAGTGGTGCGGGTCGCCCGGGGGCAACATGCCGCGGGAGGCGCCGTTGAAGTAGGCCGGAATGTCCAGCCCCCGGAGCAGGTCCAGGGCCGGCTCGTAGCCGCGCGCGACGTAGGTCTGGTGGCCCAGCAGGACCGCCGGACGCTCGGCGTTGAGCAGCAGGTCGGCCAGCTTCTCGATGTCCGCCGGGTCGCCGATGGACTTGGTGGAGCTGCGATAGTGACCCGGCTGCGGGATGACCGCCGAGGAGGCGTCGATCTCGCGGTCCAGGACATCGCGCGGCAACTCGAGGTAGGACGGGCCGAAGGCGCCGCTGAAGCACTCACGCGCCGCCATCGAGACCATGTCGGCCACACGCTCGGTCGAGCGGATATCAGCGGCGAACTTGGTGATCGGGGTCATCATGTCGACGTGCGGCAGGTCCTGCAACGAACCCATCTTGTGCTGGCCGGTCGAGCTCTGACCGCCGATGTGCAGCACCGGGCTCTCGGAGCGCAGGGCCGTCGCAATGCCGGTCACGGCATTGGTGCAACCCGGGCCGGCCGTGGTCACGACGCAGCCGAGGCGACCGGTCTGACGCGCATAGCCGTCGGCCGCGTGGGCCGCAACCTGCTCGTGGCGCACGTCGATGACCTTGATGCCCTCGTCGATGCAGCCATCGTAGATGTCAATGATGTGCCCGCCGCACAGCGTGAAGATGGTGTCGACACCCTCGTTCTTCAGCGCCTTGGCCACCAAATGGCCACCCGAGACGACCGATTCGTCCCGGTTCTTCTTCGCGAGCGTGTCGTCAGCGGTGTTCGATACCGCCGCGGTCTCCGCGTTCGTTTTCGCCATTGAGGCTATCCTCCATTGTCTAGGCGATGATCTATCAGTACAGGTCGTCGCAGTTTTCCTCGACGTGTGTTGCCAGGCCCAGGTTGTGTTCGCGGACCAGGCGTTCCGCGAGGCCAGCGTTTCGTTCCTTCAGCGCCTGGATGATCTCACGATGCTCATCGAGAGACCTCTCGGCACGTCCGTGGCTGCGCATCGCAACCCGGCGGACGCCGCGCGTGTGCATGACGATGTTCTCAACGAGTTCCCCGATCAGCTCGCAACCCGAGGCCGCGATGATTGCCTGATGGAAGCGAACATTCGCCTCCGAATAGGCGTCGAGGTGCTCCTTGATACCTTCCGGCTCGAAGCCATCGAACATCCGCTCGATGGCCGCGAGTTCTTCGTCACTCGCTCGCTCGGCGGCCAATCGTGCCGCCATTCCTTCCAGGGCCGCCCATACGACGATGATCTCAATGATCTCCGCCTTGTTCTTACGGGCGACAAAGATCCCACGCCGTGGCTGGGATCGCACGAAGCCTTCCTGTTCGAGCAGCGCCATGGCTTCGCGGACCGGCGTACGGCTGACCCCCAAAGCCTGACATAACTGCTTCTCGTCGAGTCGGACCTCTTGCGACTGGCCGTACACGTCCATCTCGGCGATCGCCTGTTTCAAGGCGGTGTAGGCCGCGCTCTTCAGGCTAGCGGTTGCTTCCAGCGGCTTGACCTGCAATTTATGCCGTTCGGCATCCGCCATCGGAAGCGCCCTACACTCGTCCGGCCCGCTGTCTCGTATTTTGTATACCAGACCGCCGGAGCCGCCAATCCCCTACTCGGGGCAGTTCCAAATACTGTATACCATATACAGGCCCGCGCCAAGTCCGCCACAAACCCCCGCGTGGCGGGCATTTACGGCCCAGCACGCCCCGCGGCTTTATTGACGCGATGTATACCGTACACCAGAATAGTCGCTTTAGAGGAGACCCAGCCCAGCACTTCGAACATGCCGCCACCTGCACGGATGCGGAGGCCAGCCGGGCGCCGGCGATTGCGCTCGGGTAAGGACATCAAATAGCCGGAGAGCGAAGCAATGAAAATTTGTATTTTCGGGTCGGGCGCGATAGGCGGATATATCGGAGTCGAACTCGCGCGCGCGGGTGCCGACGTCAGCCTCATCGCGCGAGGCCCGCATCTCGCGGCCATGAAGGAAAACGGCGTCAAGCTCCTGAAGGATGGTGAGGAGCACGTCGTCCACCCGCGCTGCACCGACGACCCCGCCGAACTGGGACCGCAGGACTACGTGATCGTCTGCCTCAAGGCGCACTCGGTGCCGGCCGTCGTCGACGACATGCAGCCTCTTCTAGGGCCCGACACCACCGTAGTCACCGCAGTGAATGGCATCCCCTACTGGTACTTTTACCAGGATGGAAGCGATCTCGAGGGCAAGACCCTCGAGTGCGTCGATCCCGGCGCGAAACAATGGAACGGCTTGGGCCCGGAACGCGCCCTGGGTTGCGTGGTCTATCCCGCTACGGAAGTCGTCGAGCCGGGCGTCATCAAGCATGTGTATGGCGACAAATTCCCGCTGGGCGAGCCCGATGGCAGCGCGTCGCAACGCGCCACGGCGCTCAGTGAGATGATGGAGAAATCGGGCCTGCGCGCGCCGGTGCTCAACCGCATCCGCGACGAGATCTGGCTCAAGCTGTGGGGCAACGTCTCGTTCAACCCGATCAGCGCGCTGACGCTCGAGACGCTCGACAACATCGCCTTCAATCCCGAGACGCGCGCGGTGGCCAAGGCCATGATGCTCGAGGCGCAGGAGATCGGGACGCAGCTTGGCGTGAACTTCCGTGTCGACGTCGAGCGCCGTATCGACGGCGCCGGCAAGGTAGGCGCGCACAAGACCTCGATGCTACAGGACCTCGAGAGCGGCCGGCCGATGGAGATCGACGCGCTGGTCACCTCCGTCCAGGAGATGGGGCAGCACCTGGGCGTGCCGACGCCGACCATCGACACCGTCCTGGCACTGGTCAAGCAACGCGCCCAGCAAGCCGGGGTGTACACGCCGTTGGCGCCGCCCGCCCAGGAAACGGCCGCGCCGAAGGAGTATGCTACGGCCAAGTAGCGGTCACGGGGGCCGGTCCGTATCGGGGCACGGCCACACCGCGGAGGTAGTGCGATGAGGGTCGGCGACATACTCGAGAGCAAGGAGACACGGATCATCACCGTGCGGTTGCGCGAGCCCGTTGAGGTCGCAGCCCGGCTCATGAAGTCCGAGAATGTCAGCGCCCTCGTCGTCAAGGACGTCTGCCGGACCGAGGGCAACGTGGTCGCGGGCATGTTCTCCGAGCGGGACATTGCCCGCGCGGTGGTCGATCACGGCGCGGCGGCGCTACAGATGCGGGTGGAGCAGCTCATGAGCAAGATGCTGTTCTCCTGCGGTCCGGACGACGACCTCCGGCACGTGCTCGGCCTCATGGTCAAGCACAACATCCGTCATATCCCGGTGCTCTCCGAGCACGTGCTCGTCGGCCTGATCAGCGCTCGAGACATCATCGAGTTGCGCCTCAAGGAACTCGACGAGCAGACCGAATCGGCCGGAGCCCAGGCCAACTCCTGATCCGGCGCGCCAGGCGCCGGTGCCGGGGATCACGCTGGGGCGCCGCCCCGCATTCCGGCCATCCGAATCGATCAATTTCGGGCTGCCGGCGCGAGCGCCCCCGGTGACCAGCCGCCCAACAATCCATGCCGCCGGCCTTCGCTGGTCCGGCTTTCCGTACGGGGGCGCACGCGGACTGCGAGCCGCACCAGTACGGGAGCAAGCCTGCCATGTCTACGCTGATCTTTACCCACCCGAGCTACGAGCATCACGAAAACGGTCCGGGCCATCCGGAATGTCCCGAGCGCATTCGGACTGTCTGGCAGACTCTGGAGCGCGCGCCGTTCGACGCCCTGGAACGGCGGGAAGCCGAAGAAGCCACGCCGGATGAGTTAGCGCGGGTTCATGAGCGCGGCTACATTGAGATGGTCCTCAGCTCGATCCCGGAACAGGGCTTCACCCAGCTCGATGGGGACACCGCGCTATCGCCGGGTTCACGGCCAGCGATTCTCCGCGCCGCCGGGGCCGTGCGCGACGCCGTCGACGCCATCATGGGCGGCGAAGCGGGCAATGCCTTTTGCGCGATCCGACCCTGCGGCCATCATGCCGAACCGGCCCGGGCGATGGGGTTCTGCAGTTTCAACAATATCGCCGTCGGCGCTACGCACGCGCTCGCCGCACACGGGCTCGAACGCGTCGCCATTGTTGACTTCGACGTTCACCATGGCAACGGCACACAGACGACGGCGAGCGGCGATCCGCGGTTGATGTTCGCCTCCACACACCAGTCGCCCCTGTTCCCAGGTACCGGTGCACGCGAGGAGCACGGCCCCTACCAGAATATCGTCAACTGCCCGTTGCCGGCCGGCGCGGGTACCGAGGCGTTCCAGGCCGCCATGCGCGACACGATCCTACCGGCCGTCGAGGCCTTCAACCCAGAGCTGCTGCTCATCTCGGCCGGGTTCGACGCGCACGAACGGGATCCGCTCGCACAGCTTCGATTCACGGCCGATGATTTCGCCTGGGTTACGCGGGAGCTTCTCGACCTGGCCGATCGCTGCTGCGACGGGCGCGTAGTGTCCGCCCTGGAAGGCGGTTACGACATGACCGGGCTGGCCGACAGCTGCGCTGCCCATGTGCGTGAATTGAGCGAACGCTGAATGCCAGGGTGCGCCGGGATCCACGATACATAGCCGGCAGGTCCGGCTCTAGAGACTGTAAAAGCATTCGTGCGCCTGCTGCGAAAGCGCCACAGCGGGCGCTTCGGGCGATCGTTCTCGTCACATAATCCCCACTATGCTCCTCGAACGATCACCCGATTCGCCTCGCTGTACCACTTTCTCGCGACGGCGCAGAATAATTCCACAGTCTCCCTAGTCGGGCTGGGGTATACGGTATACTTTCTACCAGCTATTCGCCCAAAGACCGCGCGGCGCAAGCCGCGGTGCCTGGAACGGAGCATCGAGGGGAATGAAGAACGGCGCCAGTCTCAACGTTCAGCCACAAATGACCACGGTCAGCTTTCGCTGGCAGGCCTACAACGCGCTCAAGGCCGCGATCACGGATATGGACATCTACGATCACCGCGAGGAAATCAGACTGGATGAGCGCCACCTGGGCGAGAAGCTCGGAGTCAGCCGCACGCCCATTCGTGAGGCCATGTCGCTGCTCGAGCAGGAAGGTTTCGTCCGGTCCTCGCCGCGGCGCGGGGTGTTCGTGGTGCGCAAGACCAAGCGCGAGATCCTGGACATGGTGACCGTCTGGGCGGCCCTGGAAAGCATGGCCGCTCGCATGGCCGCACAGCACGCCTCGGACGACGATATCGCCTCGCTGCGCAAGCTATTCCAGCATTTCGAGCGCGAGACGCTCCCCGAGCACATGAGCGAGTACTCGGAGGCGAACATCGCATTTCACAAGCAGATCCTGCGAATGAGCGGCTGCGACCTCATCGTCGAGATGACCGACAATCTATTCATCCACATGCGCGCGATCCGCAAGGTAACGATTGCACGCGACGATAGCGCGCAACGCTCCATCGAAGAGCACATGGGCATCATCGAGGCATTGGAGACGCGGCAGGCGGATCTCGCCGAACGGCTGGTGCGCGATCACACGCTCGGCCTTGCCGAACACATCGAAAGCCGTTGCGATTTTCTCGACTGACGGACTCGGTCAAGCCCCTGGCGCGGCCATGGAACACGCACGGTGCAAACCCTGCCCGCGCTCGTCTTCGGTTCAGAGCCAGCCTTCGGCCGGACTGGGCCGCGACCGCTCCTGATAGCGCGCTCGCCCCGAACCGAAGATGAACGCAGGAAGCCTATTGATAGCCGACGTAGCCTGGATGTAGCCGGAGGCGGCGTCATCGCAAGCGCCCCAGTCCGCCGGAACGGCGGCGCGAAAGCGTGGATGACATGCTACGTCATCAAGAGCGCAGCGAAGCGATCCAGCCGT
>JBBEEB010000099.1:4949-6983 GCA_040880995.1 Halofilum sp. (in: g-proteobacteria) | reverse complement strand
CACGCGGGGTTTGAGCTCGACGCTGGATTGCTTCGTCGCCTGCGGCTCCTCGCAATGACGCCGGTTTGGGATCAAGGTCGGGTGGGATGGTCGTCGCTGCGTTTTCGGTTGCCGGTTAGCGGTCGAGCCCGAATTCGGCATGGGAACGGCGGCTCTCTGGTACTGCGCTCCCAATAAGCCGAGTCATCGCGAGCGCAGCGAAGCGATCCAGCCGTCACGCGGGGTTTGAGCTCGACGCTGGATTGCTTCGTCGCCTGCGGCTCCTCGCAAAGACTTCGAGATGGGATCGTAGCCGATGTGGGGTGGTCGCCGCTGCGAGTTGGGCTGCCCGGTTCGTTCGCGGGCGAGCCCGCACCTACACGTAACGCAGCGCTCGTCGCTATTCGGCGGCGGCGACTCGACTGACGGCAGGGCGTTAGCTGCCGGTAACCCAGCCGCTTTCCGAGCCGAGTTCGAAGATCCGCAGGATATTCGTGCTACCGCTCTGGCCGAACGGGACGCCCGCGGTGATCACCAGGCGGTCGCCCTTCTGGGCGATCCCATGCTCCAGGGCAATGGCTTCGGCCTTGGCGACGACGTCGCGGAAGTTCTGGATATCTTCCGGCGCAAACACGGCATGCACACCGTAGGACAGCGCCAGCCGCCGAGCGATCGCGCTGCGGCTGGCGATGGCGAGGATCGGCACCGACGACCGTTCGCGCGCAGCGCGTAGCGTCGTGGTACCGGAGGCCGTGTAGGTCACGATGGCGACCGCATTGATGGTCTTGGCCGTCTCGTGCGCCGCGCGCGTGATGGCGTCGGCAGCCGTGCCCTCGGCGATGGGGCGCTGGCTTTCCATCAGGTAGCGGTAATCGGGATCGGCCTCGCAACGGCGTACCACCCGATCCATGAAGCCAACTGCCTCAATCGGATGAGCGCCGGCGGCGGTCTCTGCCGAGAGCATCACCGCATCGCTACCGTCGTACACGGCCGTGGCAACATCCGAGACCTCGGCGCGGGTGGGCGCCGGTGCGCTGATCATCGACTCCAGCATCTGCGTGGCAACGATCACCGGCCGGCCGGCCATGCGCGACTTGCGGATGATCGTCTTCTGCAGGCTGGGGACGTCCTCCACGGACATCTCCACGCCCAGATCGCCGCGGGCGACCATGATCGAGTCGGACCGCTCGATCAGCGCATCGAGATGGGTGATGGCCGCGGGCTTCTCGAGCTTGAGCATGATATCGGCGCGATCGCCGATGATCTCGCGGGCTTCGTCAACGTCCTCGGGGCGCTGGACGAACGACAGGGCGATCCAGTCCACTCCCTGATCGAGCGCGAAATCGAGATCCTTGCGGTCCTTTTCCGTCAGTGGGGACAGCGGCAGGACGATGTCGGGCACGTTGAAGCCCTTGTTATCCGACAGTCGCGTGCCCGAGACCACTTCGCCCACCAGGTACTCGTCGCCCTTCTCGACCACTGTGAGTCGGACCTTGCCGTCGTCGAGCAGCAGGTTATGGCCGGGCGCCAGGGCTGTGATGATCTCGGGATGCGGCAGGTGGACACGCGAGGCGTCGCCGGGCGTCGGATCCAGATCCAGACGCAACCGTTGTCCGGGCTCCAGCACGATCGCACCATCGCGAAACGTGCCCACCCGCAGCTTCGGCCCCTGCAGATCGCCGATGACGCCGATCGGGCGGTCGAACTCCTCTTCCAGGGCCCGAATGCGCGCCAGCACGCGTCCGTGATTCTCCTGCGTACCATGGCTGAAATTCAGCCTGAGCACGTCCGCGCCGGCCACGAACAGCTTGCGCAGCTCCTCCATCGATTCGGTGGCGGGGCCAACCGTAGCGACGATCTTGGTATGGCGCGTACGCCGGATGCGGGGACTGCCGTCGGCGGCCGTCGCTATATCCGTCGCGGGCTGATCGTCGACGGGGATACTCGCGTGGGTCGGATTCATGGCGGGATCTGCCTACTTGATTCGTCGTTGTCGCGTCCGGTAGCCGGATCGCGCGAAGGCTCTCCCCGGCGCCCCCCGGGGGGCCCCCCCGG
>JBBEEB010000099.1:0-4939 GCA_040880995.1 Halofilum sp. (in: g-proteobacteria) | reverse complement strand
GCGTGTGCGTGGCGGCGCACCGTCGCGTCGCTCACGCACGCCCGCGTAGGGCAGCTCGGTCCTCGCACAGTGCAACCGTACGAACACCGAGCAACGGCGACGAGGTACGGCCCGCATGTGGCACGGGCCGCCCGACGTCACCGTTTGATCAGGCTCACTTACCCATGGCCTGCTGCATGGCCGCGCCGATGTGCGCCGGCGTCTCGGCCATGACGATGCCCGCACCGCGCATCGCCTCGATCTTGCTGCCGGCACCGCCTTTGCCGCCAGAGATGATCGCGCCGGCGTGGCCCATGCGCCGCCCCGGGGGAGCGGTCAGACCGGCGATGAAGCCGACGGTCGGCTTCTTGATCGACGAGGCCTGCAGGAATTCGGCAGCGGTCTCCTCGGCGTCACCGCCGATCTCACCGATCATCACGATGCCCTCGGTCGCGGGATCGTTCAGGAACAGGTCGATGCAGTCGACGAAGTTGGTACCGTTGACCGGGTCACCACCAATACCGATGCAGGTCGACTGACCGAAGCCCACCGCAGTCGTCTGGGCGACCGCCTCATACGTGAGCGTGCCCGAGCGCGAGACAATACCGATCTTGCCCGGCTGATGGATGTGCCCCGGCATGATGCCGATCTTGCAGCCACCCGGCGTGATGACACCGGGGCAGTTCGGCCCGACCAGGCGGGTCTTGCTGCCCGTGAGGGCGCGCTTGACCTTGACCATGTCGGTCACTGGGATGCCCTCGGTTACGCATACAACCAGCGGCATCTCGGCGTCGATCGCTTCCAGAATCGCGTCGGCCGCGACGGGCGGCGGGACGAAGATCAGCGAGGCATTGGCGCCGGTCGCTTCGCGTGCCTCGGCAACGGTGTTGAACACCGGACGGTCCAGATGCGTCTGGCCCTTCTTGCCGGGGCTCGTACCACCGACGATGTTGGTGCCGTAGGCGATGGACTGTTCCGCGTGGAAAGTGCCCTGGGAACCCGTGAAGCCCTGAACCAGGACCTTGGTACTACTGTCGATCAGGACTGCCATCAGGCCACCTCCTGCACTGCGTTAACCACTTTCTGGGCACCGTCGGCGAGATCGTCGGCGGCGATAATCTTCAGGCCGGACTGCTCGAGCGTCTTCTTGCCCTGCTCAACGTTCGTACCCTCGAGGCGGACGACGAGCGGGCGGTCGAGGCCGACCTCCTTGGCTGCGGCGACCACCGCATCGGCGATCACGTCGCAGCGGACGATGCCGCCGAAGATGTTGACGAGAATGCCCTTGACGTTGTCGTCGGACAGGATGATCTTGAACGCAGCAATCACCCGCTCTTCGGTGGCACCACCGCCGACATCGAGGAAGTTGGCCGGCTCACCGCCGAAATGCTTGATGATATCCATCGTGGCCATGGCCAGACCGGCACCATTGACCATGCAGCCGATGTTGCCATCGAGCTTGATGTAGTTGAGGTCGTACTTCGAGGCCTCGATCTCGGCGGGGTCTTCCTCGTCGAGGTCGCGCATGTCTTCCACCTGCTTCTGGCGGAACAGCGCGTTGTCGTCGAAGTTCATCTTGGCGTCGAGCGGCAGAATGTTGCCGTCACCGGTGACGATCAGCGGATTGATCTCGAGCAGCGAGGCGTCGAGCTCGATGAACGCCTTGTAGAGCGAGCCGAGGACCTTGACGAACTCGCCGACCTGCTTGGTATCGAAGCCGAGTCCGAAGCCGATGCGCCGACCATGATGCGGCTGGATGCCCGTAGCCGGATCGATGGTGGCGGTCAGGATCTTCTCGGGCGTTTGTGCGGCGACCTCCTCGATCTCCACGCCACCTTCGGTCGAGGCCATCACCGTGACACGGCTGGTGGCGCGGTCGACCAGCAGGGCGAGATAAAGCTCGCGCTGGATATCGGCGCCTTCCTCGATGTAGACGCGCTTGACCTCTTTGCCGACCTCGCCCGTCTGCTTGGTGACCAGCGTCTGGCCAAGCATGCTCGCGGCGTTACTCTTGACGTCGTCGATGGATTTGACGACGCGAACGCCGCCGTCCCCATCCGGATCGTTCTTGAATCGACCGGCACCACGGCCGCCCGCATGGATCTGGGACTTGACCACCCAAACCGGACCGCCGAGGTCTTTGGCGGCCTTCTCGGCTTCGTCCGCCGTAAAGGCGGCACCACCGCGCGGTACGGTCACCCCGTACTGCCGCAGCAGCTCTTTTGCCTGATACTCGTGAATATTCATGTGCGTACGCCCCTCCTCGGGCGGTTTTTTAGCGGGTCGGTCGCGCCCCGAAACACACGCCGGGCGCATGAGCGACCGGGATCGCGAAGACCCTCTCGACCTCAGACCAGCCCGACGGAACGCGCCGCCGGCCCTTTACGGTCAGCGCCGGCACGTTCGTACCGGTGCTGTAACGGGGAGTCACCACCCCCCTGCGTGGAGATACATCGGCGCGCTGCTATCGAGCGCGCCTATCGGCGACGACCCCGTGAGGCCGTAGGCCGCCGTTCTCCGCGATCGCGCCGTCGCAACGACGCGGGCGAAACTCGGGTCGTATTTTGGTGACTGCCGCGTGTCAGCGTCGCCTGTGGACGGTGGGCGACACCTACGGGCCGCGGCCTGTGTCGTGCCGCCGCCGGCGAAGATGACGACGCCGCGGCGTGGCGACTTCGGCTTGCGGCGACACGCCTGCGATGGCGTTCGCGCTCGCGCCGACCATCCTGGCCGCACAAACCAAGCGCGAAGTATCTCTAGCCGCGGCTAGCTGCGTCAAGGTTGGGCACTGAGCGTTGGCTCGCGAATCGGATATTCGGCCCCTACGAGGGCCCTTCGTACCCACTGGAGCGGAGGCTCGGGATTGCGGCCCGCGGGCCGAAAGGCGGGCTGATACGGAGCCGGGCCGTCAGGAAAGCGGGAGTGAACCCATCAAGAAGGGCGCACACCGAGACTTGGGGAAGCCCAAAAAGCTGCGCCCCCGACGAGGCGGGGGCGCAGTACTTCGTTGCGGCTCGCTTAACGCGACCTGCGTTATGCCTTGGAGGCCCGGAACTTCCGGAGGAAGATCTGGATGACCGGCAGCAGGAACAGCAGCACCGCCGCCGACATGACGACCTTTGCGATGTCGCTCCCGAAGAGAATGGCGAAGGAGCCATCCGACATGATCAGGCTCTGTCGCAGCGCCTGTTCGGTTGGGAAGCCGAGCACCAGGGCCACGACCAGCGGTGCCAGCGGGAAGGCCAGCCGTCGGAAGATGAACCCGAGAATGCCAAAGATGAACACGTACCAGAGGTCCAGCATCGAGTTCTGAATGGCATACGCCCCAATGAACGAGAACATGACGATCATCGGCGCCAGAACGGCATAGGGCGTGCGCAGGATCATGGCCAGCAGCGGGGTCGCCGTCAGACAGATCGTGACCGCTACCAGGTTCGCGATGTACAGGCTCGCGATGAAGGCCCACACGAACTCGGGCTCATCCACGAACAGTCGCGGACCCGGCGTGAAGCCCCACATGAAGATACCTGCCATCATGATGGCGGCCGTCGGCGAGCCCGGGATACCGAGCACGAGCATCGGCAAAATGGCCGCGGTACCGGCGGCGTTGTTGGCCGCTTCGGGCGCGACCACGCCGGCCGGATGGCCCTTACCGAACATCTCGGGATTCGCGCACACCTTCTGCGCGACGCCGTAGCCAATGAACGAACCCGGCGTGGCGCCGGCGCCCGGCAGCACACCGGTGACAAAGCCGGTCACGGCGCAACCAATGGCGAGGAACTTGTTCGTCCAGACCGTGTGCATCCCGGCCTTGATGTCGTCGAAGCCAAGCTTGGCGGCCTTGGTCATCTCCTCGACCTGGACCTTGTAGCGGTCGGCGGCGTTGCTGAGGATCTCACCGACACCGAACAGACCGATCGTGATGGGTACGAAGTGGAAGCCCTGCATCAGCGCGATCTCGCCGAAGGTCAGGCGCGGCGTACCCGTCACCGGGTCGAGACCCACAGCGGCGAGCAGGAAGCCGGCCGCGATCATCAGCAGCGTCTTCCAGGGCGAGCCGCCCATGCCGACGAAAGTGGCGAAGGCCAGCATCAACACGCCGAACATCTCGGGCGGTCCGAACCTCAAGGCCAGCTGGGCGAAGGGGTTGGCGAAGAAGGTGAACATGACCGCCGCGATCAGGGCGCCGACGAACGACACCGAGAAGCCAATCGACATCGCGTAGCCCGCTTTACCCTGCAAGGCAAGTGGCCGGCCATCGAACATCACGGCCACGGACCAGGGGTTGCCGGGCACGGCGAACAGGATCGACGTGATCAAGCCGCCGTACATCGAGCCCCAATAAATGCCAGCGAGCATGGTCAGGCCGCTGATCGGCTCCATATAAACGGTAATGGGCAATAGGATCGCCACGCCCGTGGTACCGCCGACGCCGGGAATGACGCCAACGACCAGGCCGAGGATAACGCCGAGCACCACGAACAGAAGGCGCATCGGAGTCATCAGCTCGCTAAAGCCCAAACTGATTAACTCTAGGGCTTCCATCGAATTCTCCTCGTCGTAATGTACGAATGTTGTTGAATAATCGGTCCGGCCCCGGCGATGGAACGGATACTCACCAGGAACCCCTCACGCAAAAATGCGACTCGCCAGGCGAGTCGTGCGTGCCATAAGCCCGCAGAGGGGCTGGCCGGCCTCGAGCGCTATGCGCTCATGTACAGGCGCCCTCAGAAGGGCGTGATGTTCTGGTAGTACAGCACGCTCATCGGCATGGACAGGTTAAAGGCGACGCGAATGGTTAGGTACAGGGCGATACCGAACGCGATGCCGCTAGCGATCGACGTGTACCAGGTGAACTTGCCGTACCACCACATGAAGAATGCGAGGTAGACGATCGCGCTAAAAAAGACGCCGAGCCAATAGTTGATCAGTACGACCGCGAGCACGGGCGTCCCGACGG
>JBBEEB010000098.1:0-16741 GCA_040880995.1 Halofilum sp. (in: g-proteobacteria) | reverse complement strand
GCGCGCCGCCTATTGCAGCGGCTCACAGCTTAAGGGTTTTGTAAACACCCTCTAACGGCTTCCATCAAAAAAGCGTCGCGGGCCGGCGCGTCTTGCCGCCGCTAGCGGGCTGCGCCATCCTCCCGCGCTCACTGATTCGGGGAGGACGACACCATGCCGCGGCATTACGACACGGCGGACGGGCTATGCCACGAGCCGGACGCCGAGACGGATCACTACAAGCTCAACCACACCATGGTCCGCATCAAGGATCCGGTGCGGAGCCTCGACTTCTATACGCGTGCGCTCGGTATGCGTCTCGTGCGGCGGCTGGATTTCGAGGACATGCAGTTCACCCTGTATTTCCTGGGCTATCTCGATGAGCGGGAGATCGCCGATATGCCCAGGGAAGACGCCAAGCGCTCGACCTTCGCGTTTGGCCGCGAGGGTCTGGTGGAGCTGACCCACAATTGGGGCGACGAGGACACGCCCGAGGTACAGTTCCATAGCGGCAACGAAGACCCGAAAGGCTACGGCCACATCGGCATAACCGTGCCAGACGTGAATGCAGCCGCCGAACGCCTGGACAATCTCGGCATCGAGTTCATCAAGCGCCCGGAGGACGGCAAGATGAATGGATTGGCGTTCGTAAAGGATCCGGACGGCTACTGGATCGAGATCCTCCAGGCCGACATGCTGGAGTGACCCGGACGGGCGTGACGGAGCGGTCGCGCGCGCGGAAGCGCACCCGCGCGTGCCGGTCCGATCCCGCTGTGGTCCTTTGGCGCTCGTCGTTTGAGCCGGGCCAGTCTCGGCGAAATCCATTGTACCGCCGGTCGGCGTTGATACGTCGACTTGGCTTTTCACCGGCGGCGTTCGGATGCGTCCGCTCGCGCGCTCGCTCGGTGACACCACGGAATACAACCGATCCGGTAACCGGCCTGGAAAGGCCGTATGGCGCTGGCTGGAAAGAGGCGCACGCAGCGAAAGGTCGCAAACCTCGATCTCGGTCACCCAGTATTGGCGTGACTCTCCTCGTTCCCGAGCCCTTCCCGGTCCCCGACCTGTCGATTCCTAACCTTCTCGTCCGACTATGGATTGAAACACACATCGAACCGGCTGAAGGGCAGCGCGCACGCGCGGAGTCGAACGGAGGCGCTGCTACTGGTATTCGGGCTGGCTCGGATTAGACTCCGATCGGGACCCCCTCAGGGGGCGTTGCCCCCGGGAGTAGACATGCCGCGCATTGCATTCACGCCGAATCTGCAACGCCACGTGGCCTGCCCGCCGACGACGGTGACCGGCGCCACGGTGCGCGAAGCGCTCGCTCGCATGTTCGTGGAGCATCCTCGCCTCGAAGGCTACCTACTCGATGACGAGGGCCGGCTGCGCAAGCACATGGTCGTGTTCGTGGACGGTGCGCCCGCCCGCGACCGCGACGGACTGACCGACCCGGTCGCCGAATCCAGCCAGATCCTCGTGATGCAGGCACTCAGTGGAGGATGAATCCATGGCCGTGCAACAAAAGCTGCTCGTGGCGACCCGAAAGGGTCTGTTCACCGTCGTCCGCGATCGCCGGTGGCACATCGAAGGCCCGACCTTCCGTGGCGACAACTGCTCCGCAGTGCTGGAGCATCCCGGCAACGGCGCGCTGTACACCGCGCTCGATCACGGACACTTCGGTGCCAAGCTGCACCGCTCCATGGACGGTGGCGCGAACTGGCAGGAGATCGCTCCACCGCAGTACCCGCCCAAGCCGGATGACGAAGAGGACTGGGTGGACATGCATGGCCGCACCATTCCCCATAGCCTGCTGTCGATCTGGTGCCTGGAGGCCGATCATCCACAGCGCCCGAGCGGGCTCTGGTGCGGGACGATCCCCGGCGGCCTGTTCCATTCGGCGGATGGCGGTGATTCCTGGTGCTTGATCGAGGGCCTGTGGAACGATCCGGGCCGGCGGCGCTGGTTCGGCGGCGGGGCCGACTATCCCGGCATCCACAGCGTCTGCGTACACCCGGAAGATCCCGCTCGTGTTCGGGTTGCGGTGTCCTGCGGCGGCGTCTGGGAGAGCACGGACACGGGTCGGACCTGGACTTGCCTGGGCGAGGGCTGGCGCGCCGAGTACATGCCGCCGGAGCAGGCCGCCGACCCGGGTATCCAGGATGTGCACCGCCTCGTCCAGAGTCCCACATCCCCCGGAGTCCTCTGGGCCCAGCACCACAACGGGATCTTCCATTCCCGCGACGATGGCCGGCACTGGACCGAGCTCGAGGGCGTAACGCCGTCCGCTTTCGGCTTTCCAGTCGCGGTCCACCCCACCGATCCGGAGACGGCGTGGTTCGTGCCCGCGGACAAGGACGAGCGCCGCATCCCCCGAGAGGGGCGGGTCGTGGTCAATCGAACGCGCGATGGCGGGCGCAGCTTCGAGACGCTGACCCAGGGGCTGCCGCAGGAACACGCCTACGACCTGGTTTATCGGCACGGACTCGATGTCGGCGCCGACGGCGAGACCCTCGCGCTCGGCAGCACCACCGGATCCCTGTATGTGTCGGAAGATGCAGGCGACGAGTGGCAATGCCTCTCGGAACATCTCCCGCCCATCTATGCGCTGCGTTTTGCACCTGCATATCGGGCGTGAACCGAGCTACCGGATCCGCCGTCGTGAAAAGCGAACGCGGAGCGTTGATGGTCGAGTCCGGGGTGAGATAGCGCGATACCGCTGGCGGCCTCGCCGATGCGCGGACACGCATCGGCGAGCGATCCGCCAAAATAAGTCCGTGATGAAAGCAGCGATCGCTGCAAAGGGTCAGCGGCCGCCTTGACGGTAGCCCGTCACAATCTGCCGGGTTGAAGGTCGTCTTCGCCGGCAGGCATGCCCCGTACGGCTGCTACTTGCCGACCGAGCCCACCTTCTGGGCGACCTCGTTGGCGTTCGTGTAAACGCCGTCCGGGATCTTCTCGAGTGCGCTGACGACGGTATCGCCCGCGCCCTTGTCCTGCGCCTGTTTGATGACTTCCCGCTTCTCCGCCGGGAACTGCATGCGTCCGAGGGATTGCGTGACCTTATCCGTAATGTTGCCGACTTCCATGGCGTGTACCTCGTGTTCATTGGGTGCGCGCGACCCGATGCGCGCGTCCCCATAGCGCCACGGATGACCCTCGGGGGACCATCCGGGGCTGCCCGATCTGGGGTGGACCCGATGTCCTCGCCCCAGGCATGGACAGCGGCGGTGGGCCCTCGAAGTGCCGTCTTCAGCCCGGCGCGGGTCCGGCCGTCACTCGACGGGGCGTTTCGCCGTGATCGTCCACGAGCTCGATGGCATGACCACACCGGACTCCTCCTGATACGGAGCCAGCGCGTCGCGCAGGGCCTGCTCGATCTCGCCGCGCTTGCGTTCGGCCTCGGCGCCCGCCTCGCGGAAGACCTCGCCGGCCGGTCCCAGGGCGAGCTGGAAGTTCATGGCCTCTTCCAGTGTGGCGCCGACGGTGACCGGACCATCGATGCGGTCGAAGTGGATGTCCTCGAAGCCTGCGATCTCGAGCTGCTTGGACACCATTTCCGTATTGGCCATCGAGAACGGGCCCGGTCCGCAGCTACGCGCGTTGTCTCCGGGCGGCTCCAGGAAATCGAGCACGACCTGCTTGGGCACGGCGAAGAACGGGTTGTCCTCGATCGAGCGCCAGACGATGAATATCAGTTCGCCGCCGGGCTTCAGGCTGCGGCGGACGTTGCGCATGGCGTTGACGGGGTTCTCGAAGAACATCATCCCGAAGCGGGAGAAGCACAGGTCGAACTCGGGCTCGAACGGGTAGCGCTCCACGTCCGCCGACTCGAAGCGGATGTTCTTCAGCCCCGCGGCGTCGGCATCGGCCCGCGCCGTATCGAGGAACTGATCGACGCAGTCGAGCCCCAGGACGAAGCCGTCCGGCCCGGTCTTGCGTGCGAGCGCGATGGCGGTATCGCCCCAGCCGCAACCCACGTCGACAATGCGCGAGCCGGGCTTCACCGACAGCCGCTCCAGCGGAATGCGGCTGTGATAGCTCAGGCCGTTCTTGAGGATTTCGCGATAGCGGTCGAACTTGTCGGCCAGCGTATCGTTCCAGAACTCGACATACTCGCTCGCCCGGGGCGGCGCTTCAGTGGGGGCACCCATGGCTGACATCTCCGTTCTGCGTTGACGCATCACCGGCACGCCGCCGGTATGAGTAAAGACGCAGCGGGAGACTGGATTGTTCCCCAGGGGAGTTGCGCCGCCTGCTACCCGGCCGAGTTGCAACATCGACCCGTGCCGGCGGGCGGTGCAATAGCGGCCCGATCGGCCGTTGGTGAATGCCGCTTCAGATCACACGCTTGCGGATGGCCGAGGACAACTGCTCAAAGCCGAGCACGCAGATCAGGATAGCGAGGATGATCGTGAGGGCCTCATCGTAGTTGAACAGCCGCATGGCCGCGGCCAGCTCCACGCCGATACCGCCGGCGCCCACCAGGCCTAGCGTCACGGCGGAGCGCAAGGCCTTCTCCACGCTGAACAGACTGGTGGCGGTCATGGACGCTAGCGTCTCCGGCATGATGGCGCCGCCAATGACGGACAAGCGACCGGCGCCGGTGGATGTCAGCGCTTCCGACGGACCAGGATGGACTTCCTCGATGCGCTCGGAGAAGAAGCGCGCGGCAAAGCCAATCGTGTCCATGACGATGGCCAGAACGCCGGCCAGCGGCCCTAGCCCGACGGACACGACGAAAATCAGCGCCCACACCAGGTCAGGGATGGTCCGCATGGCCGCGATGAGGAACCGCGTGACGACCCGCACGCTGACGTGCGGAGCGGTATTGCGTGCGGCGAGAAATGCGAACGGCACGCTCAGCACAACGCCAGCGGTGACGCCTACCAGCGCGATATAGAGCGTCTCGAGCATGGCCCAGCCAATGACATCGAGGTCGGACAGGTAGGGCGGAAACGCGCGGCCGATGAAGTGCATCAGGTTGACTGCGCCGCTTGCCAGCCGCGTGGGCGTGATTTCCATGACCAACACGCCCTGGATGAGCAGCACGAGGAATACTGGAACCACGACCCAGAGAAGTGGCGAGGGCCTGCGGAACCGCTGGGGTGGTGTGGTATCGGTCGCCATCGGTTTCGGATCACTCATGCCTTGCAGCTCGTTCATGCCGATTGTGCTACCGCGTGCGTTCGGTCCTCCGGCAGGGCGTCGTCTACGCGCACCACGCCCTGGTAGAGCGCGGCCATGGCAGACTTCCCAACCGGATTGCGCCCGCTGTCCAGCTCGATGCGGCCAGCCTTCATCCCGACCACCCGATCGCCGTACTCACTGGCCAGCTCCAGTTGGTGCAGGGAGCAAAGCACCGTCATGCCGCGCTCGCGAACAATCTCCACGAGCAACTCCATCACGGCGCGACCGGCGCGCGGATCCAGACTGGCGACCGGTTCGTCGGCCACCAGCACCTGCGGATCCTGCAGTAGGGTTCGGGCGATCGCGACACGCTGCTGCTGGCCGCCCGATAGCCGGCGGCAGTCCTGACTGGCGTGTTCGGCCAGGCCGACACGCTCCAGACAGGCCATGGCTCGGTTCCGCAGGTTGCCGGGCGCGAAGGCCGGCAATGTCCGCGCCAGGCCGCCCGGCTGTTGGCCGAGCGCGCCGTAGAGCACGTTCTGGAAGACACTCACGTTCGGGACCAGGTTGAAGTGCTGGAATACCACGCCGATCTGTCGGCGCGCGCGGCTCAGGCTCCGCCCGCGGGCTCGACCGATGTCGAGGCCGTCGACCTCCACGGCGCCGCGATCGGGTTGCGCCAGTCCGTTGAGGCAGCGGATCAAGGTCGACTTGCCGCAGCCGTTGGCGCCGAGCAGAACCACGAACTCGCCGCTGCGGATCTCCAGCTCGATGCCGCGCAGTACGTGCAGGTCACCAAAGGACTTGTGCAGCTCGCTTACTCGTATAGCCGACAACGGTCGTCCCCCCTCGAGCCGAGTGCATGGATTTGTCGCGTCGTATCCGTCCCGCAAACACAGGGGAGGGACACATCCATGTGTCCCTCCCCTGCGAGCCAAAGCGGCCGTGCCGTCAAAGGTGGATACCGGCGGCTCGATAGGCCTGCTCGATCACGTCGTAGTCCTCGGCGGTGAGTTCGAAGCCCAATTCGGAATCGCGGTTGAGGAATTTGTCCTCATTGCGATCCGTCGACACCAGTGCCTCCCAGAGATCGTCCCGGTTGGCCTGGAGCGTCTCGCGTAGGCCGGTCTTGCACGCCTCGGGCAGGTTGCCTCGGATGATCACCGGGTCGCCCGGCAACGAGTCGCTCTTGGCGATGACGCGATAGTCGCCGTCAGGATCCATGGCGCGGATTTCCTCGATGTCGCGGTTGCCGCCGCCCATCGCAGCGACATCGCCATTGACCAGGGCCGCGATGCGGGCGTCGCCGGCCATGGTGATCTCCAGATCGCGGTCCAGGTCCAGACCGGCCTCGACTAGCATGCGGCTCGGGATGATGTGACCGCTGGTCGAGCCCGTATCCTTCAATGCGATGTGCTGGCCCTCCAGATCCTCAAGTGACTGGATGTCGCTGTCGGCCGGCACGAAAAAGCTGCTGCCATAGTGGGGCCGCTGAACATCGAACAGCACTTCGATGTCACTGTGTTTGTCGAACAGGACGAACTCGGCGGGGCCGGCGAAGACCAGCTCGACGTCGTCATACTGTAGGGCGTTGCCGGCAGCGGTGCGGTTGCTGAGGCTGTAGAGCTCAAGCTCGAGGCCCGTATGCGTCTGGAAGGATTCCCGGAATGGACCGAATGCCTCCTCCAGTGGTCCCATGCCCTCGACGCCCGTATCCGCCATGCGCATGGGATTCGGGCAGACATCCGACAAATCGGTGTTGGCGGCCGCGAGGCCGGGCACACCCAGTAGGGCGCCGACGGCAACGGCTGCTACGGAAGTACGGTTCTGCCACATGGTGCTCTACTCCTGAAAGTGGTCATGGACGAAGCGAGAGGGCAAACCGCGCCCCCTGAAGCCAGGAGTAGGCTGGAGCACCAATATGACGGGCGGATGATCTTGTTGTGACGAATGTGTTTCGTGCGGGGTGTGGACGACCGCCGAGCGCGCGGGGTCGCCGTGGCGACGGTCGATTCTAAACTTTATGGATAAAGTTCAAATATAAAGAATCCGTTTTTCTTGATGTGGTTAATAATCAGAATGAGCCCCGTAACGCAGCCAACGGAGGCCAACACGATGTACAAGCACTACCACTCGCCGGTCGAGAACGTCGTCACTGCCTGGATCGAGTTCGGCCAAGCCGTCGGCGATTCGCTTCGCAAGGTCGCGGGGCGCAGCTAACCCGGCCAACGCACCAGGCACCAGCGCAAGCCCTGTCACGCAGCCAAACGGCCCGGCACGCGTCCCGCGCGTGCCGGGCCTTTGTGTGTGTACTGGATGATCGGTTAACAGGCTGTATGCAGCAGCCTGCTAGTCGGTTCTGGCAGGTACCGTCTTGCATGCGTGGCGCGTGGTCGTATCCTTGCCAGCGTCGTAGAGCAGCATTTTCCAGCGCGGGAACATGACCATGATCGATACGCTCGTGGAGGCATTACAGCAGGCGCGGTCCGTCGCCGTGCTCACCGGCGCGGGGATCTCCGCGGACAGCGGCATCCCGACGTTCCGCGAGGCCCAGACCGGCCTCTGGGCGCAGTATCGCCCGGAGGACCTCGCCACGCCCGAAGCCTTCGAGCGCGATCCGGACATGGTGTGGCAATGGAATATGTGGCGTCGGCAGAAGGTCACCTCGGCCGAACCGAATGCCGGACACCAAGCGCTGGCGGCGCTCGAAGCGCGACTGCCGGATCTGCGCTTGATTACGCAGAACGTTGACGGGCTTCATCAGCGCGCGGGTCACTGCGATGTGATCGAATTTCACGGCAACATCACCGTGAACCGCTGCCACCGCGAGGGTCGGATCGTGGAGGTGGACCAACACACCGACTCGCCGCCGGTCTGCCCGCATTGCGGCGGGCCGGTGCGCCCCGGCAACGTCTGGTTCGGCGAGGCCATTCCGGAGGAGGCGCTGCAACGCGCGACCGAGGCCGCTCAGGCCTGCGAGCTGTTCATGTATGTCGGCACGTCGGCACAGGTTCAGCCCGCCGCCGGGCTGGGCCACCTCGCGCAGCGAAACGGCGCCCGCCTCGCCGAGATCAACCCCGACGATACGGTGCTGAGCCGAGACGTGGACATCCGCATTCAGGCGCGCGCCGCCGAAGTGCTGCCGCAGGTCGTGGCCAAGCTGGGGTAGGGCGCTTGCTACGACGCAGGTTCCTCGGACAGACTCCTAAGATCAGGCGACGCTCGATGCCTTGAAGGAATGGTGCGAGCAAAACGGCCTTACGCCGAGCGTCAAGAATACAGACGGCGATTGAAAGCGGGTCGCGCTGAGCACGTCAATCCGTTTACCAAAGTGCGGGGGTCGCAAGAGCGCATCGCCCCGGGCGGGCAGTACACCAAACCCAATTCCGCCGATCCCGCGACGAGGTCATCGCGAACGAAGTGAAGCAATCCAGTCGTGCCGCAACGATGGCGTAGCTGCGGAAGCGGACGGCTCGACGTTGGATCGCCGCGTTGTCTGCGGCCCTTTGCGATTACGGTTCTGTAGCCTGGATGAAGCGAAAGCGGAATCCAGGGAAGCCGACCGGCGGGTAGCTACGCCTGCTCGCGTTTATTCACATGCCGACCCGTTTCTAAACCAAGTTGCCTGCGAAAAGCGATGGATTGCTTCGCTTCGCTCGCAATGACAACGGTGTAGCAGCACGAATAGCGCTCAGCAGCCGTAGCCTGGATGAAGCGAAGAGACTCTGAGAAAGGATCTTGCGCCGGTGGTGCTTTTGCCGTAGGTGAGCGAATTCGAAAGCGAAATCCAGGTCTCCTGTCAGGGGAATCCATCCCTGGATTCCCCTGGCGCTCAATCTAGGCAACGGCGCTACCAACTCATCTCCGCCGATCCCGCGACGAGGTCATCGCGAACGAAGTGAAGCGATCCAGTCTTGCCGAAACGATGGCATAGCTGCGGAAGCGGACGGCTCGAGGTTGGATCGCCGCATTGTCTGCGGCCCTTTGCGTTTACCGTTCTGTAGCCTGGATGAAGCGGAAGCGGAAGCGGAATCCAGGGAAGCCGACCGGCGGGTAGCCACGCCTGATCGCGTTTATTCACATGCTGACCCGTTTCTAAACCAAGTTGCCTGCGAAAAGCGATGGATTGCTTCGCTTCGCTCGCAATGACAACGGTGTAGCAGCACGAATAGGGCTCAGTAGCCGTAGCCTGGATGAAGCGACGAGACTGAGAAAGTATTCTGTTCCGATGGTTCTTTTGCCGTAGGTGAACGAATCTTTCGGAGTCTGGAAAGCGGGATCCAGGTTTTACCACCATGAGGCATAACTCCCCGGATTCCGCTGGCGCTCCATCCGGGCTACAGCGCTACGAACTCATCTCCGCCGATCCCGCGACGAGGTCATCGCGAACGAAGTGAAGCGATCCAGTGCCATAACGAGGGACCGCTTGCGGACTCCTGGTGAACGGGTAGGTCGGTCCACCGCCCCGGCGCGTCTCGGGGCGGGGACTTTGAACCGTGCGCTACTTGGCCGCGTCGCCCTCGGGCTTGGCCGCGCCCTGGTGGACCAGCGGTTCGGCGCGGTCGAGGCGCGGGTGGTTGTCCAGGAACGCGCGCTGGGGATCGGGTAGGGCGTCGAGCGCCTGGATCGTGCCGGCGAGCGCGTGCACCGCGGCCACCACGTCGCGCGTGTTTCCGGCCTCCGAGATGGTGTGCATGTTCCGGATGGGGAAGCCGATCGACGTGGCCGCGCAATCCACGGCGGCGAGCACGCCGGCCATCCCGTCGGTGCCCGTGTCCACGCCGACGACGTCGCGCTGCATGGGGATGTCCTGCTCACGGGCCGTGGACTCGATCACGCGATTGAGCTGTTCGCTGACGATCGAACCCACCGACATGGTGAAGCCCTTGCCCATCTCCAGCGGCGGCAGGCGCCGGTCGCCCACGCCGGGGGCGGCGGTGTAGTCGTGGTTCACGTCGACGCCGATGAGGACATCGGGCTCGAGCTCGCCGGCGAGCACGCGGCTGCCGAAGCGGCCGATCTCTTCGTAGCTTGCCATGGCGAACAGCACGCGCACCTGGTTGGTGCCGCCGCGCTCGGCGATGAGGCGCGCGACCTCGCTGGTCACGAAACAGCCCAGACCATTGTCCAGATAGGCGCCATAGAAAGTATCCGGGCTGAACCCGCGCCGGATGGGCCGGTCGAGAATGATGCTGTCGCCGGGGCGCACGCCCAGGTTCCGGACCTGCTGCTTCTTGTTCTCGCCGTGGATCTGCAGCTCCAGATAGAGCTGCTCCTTCTTGATGCCCTTGTCGCCCGAGCGGACGGCTTCGGGCGCGAAGTGGATGGCGCCGAGGGCCTCCACCGTGCCGCCTTCGATCACGCGATATTGGCCGGGGTTTTCCGGGTCCTCGCTGAACAGCTTGACCTCGTGGCCGATGAGCGTGGTCGGCAGGAACGAGTCGCTGTTGATCCAGATCTTGCCGTCGTTGCCGATCGAGCGGACCTGCATGCGGATCTTGTCCGCATGACCGATGAGCATGACCTTGAACAGGTCGTCCCGTCCCGGATGCGTATCCATGACGATCCCGGCATGCCCTTTGAACTGGTGTACGTGCCAGTCGGACGGGGCGAATTCCTCCAAGCGGGGCTTGAGCACGCCGTAGGTCATCGCGCCCTCGATCCCGATGGGGCTCGGTGCCGCCAGGATGTCTTGCATGAGCCGGAACTGCTCCTCCGGCATGGACTGGTTCCAGGGTTGCTCGGATTCACTCATGAGGGGCTGCGACTCCAATGTGGGTGAACTGCCCAGTGTGCCACGATTACGGTGAGCGGCGCGGCCCGTTACCGAAATACCCGCATGGCCCACTAGCGCCTTTCTAGCTGATCGGACTTCTCGGCGGCCGCCTGGAAGACCTCGGCGATCGCTGGGTGATCGGCGGTACGGGCGACGGCCGCGTCGTAGTCGATGCGACCCAAGTTGGGGAAGCCCAGGGCGTCGGCGTATTCCGCCACCACCTGCCGGAGCTGATCGGCACTGCGCGCGACCACGATGCCCTGCAAGGCGTTCTTGTGGACCCGCTCCTGGAGCGTTTCGCCGTGGCTGAACTGGTTGAGGGTCAGCCCGTGCTCATGGTCGAGCACGCTGTACACCGCGTCGGGTTTGTCCGCCCGCTCGGACTGCGCGCGGGCCTCCGCGGTCGCCTCGCCGTAGGCGCCGAAGTCCCCGACGGGCGAACCGGCATTGTCGTACACGGTAAAACGCATCGGCGGTCCCTTCGTAACGGGCTTTACGTCAGGTCGCGGGCCCATGGGTTCTCCGCCGTACGGATCACCCGATTGGCTGTGCATGGTGCACGAAAGCGTCGGCGATCTCCCTCACCGAATCTCTCCCCCCACACCATGCCTTGTTTGCCCCACGACCGGGTAGGCGTGGCCGAACCGTTGAGTCCGGCGGCCGGTCCGCGCCACCCAGTTTTGAGTTGCTACACTGATTTCCCGCTACGTCCCCGGAGAGCATCGTGTCGTATCGCTGCAGCCGCCGGGCGCTACTGGCTGGCGTCGCTGGCGGCCTGGTTAGTGCATCCGTGTGGCCATGGCCCGCGTGGGCTTCCCCGGCGGGGCTCGTCACCAAGCCGATCCCGTCCAGCGGCGAGGCGCTCCCGGCCATCGGCATGGGCACCTGGCGGACCTTCAACGTGGGCGATGATCAGATGCTCCGCGATGCCCGCACGCGTGTGCTTCGGGCGTTCCTGGATGGGGGCGGACAGGTCATCGATTCCTCTCCCATGTACGGCTCGTCACAAGCCGTGGTGGGGTATGGCCTCGAACAGCTGGGCGCGTCCGGTCGCGTGTTCTCGGCCGAAAAGGTGTGGACCTCGGACGGCGACGAGACTCGGGAGGACATCGCCGCGTCCGCGGACGAATGGCGGACCCGGCGCTTCGACCTGATGCAGGTCCACAACCTGTTGGCGTGGCAATCCCATCTGCCGACACTGCGCGCCATGAAGGACGCGGGCGAGGTGCGCTACATCGGGATCACGACCTCCGACGGCCGGCGCCACGGCGAGTTCGAGCGGATCATGAAGTCGGAGCCGGTGGATTTCATCCAGCTCACCTACAACATGATCGACCGCGAAGCCGAGAACCGCTTGCTGCCGCTGGCCGGCGAGCGCGGCATCGCGGTGATGGTCAACCGGCCATTTCGCGGTGGCAGCCTCGTCGATCGTTTCCAGGGGCGGCATCCGCTCCCGGAATGGGCCGCGGAGATCGGTTGCCGCAACTGGCCCCAGTTCCTGCTCAAGTTCATCGTCTCGCACCCCGCCGTCACCTGCGCGATCCCCGCGACGACGCGCGTGGAGCACATGCGTGAAGACATGGGTGCGGCGCGAGGGCCCATGCCGGACGCGGGCATGCGCCGCCGCATGCTCGACTACGTCGCTTCGCTGTGACGAACACGCTGTTCACGTACGCGCTCGTCGATCTCTTTCCCGTGACTGCGGAGGTCTACGCGCGGCTTTTCGTGCGGCTCAACGAGGCCGTCTGGCCGGCCCATGGGGTCGCGCTGGCCGTTGGCATCGCCGCCCTGTTCCTCGCGTGCAGCGGCCGGCCGCGCGCTGTGCCGGCGCTCCTGGCGCTCGCCTGGTTCTGGGCGGGATACGCGTTCTACATCGACCTGTACGCCCATCTCAATTGGGCGGCCTGGTGGGTCGGCGTCGTCTTCATCGGGCAGGCGATTGTTCTGCTCGCGTGTAGCCTCGGGCAGCGACGAGCACAGGGCCGCACCGCGCTGAACCCCGTTGGTTGCGGGATCGCGGCCTTCGGCTTGTTCGTGTGGCCGTTACTCGGTCCGCTCATGGGGCGCCCCTGGGCGGGAATCGAGCTCTTCGGCATCGCCCCGGCGCCCACGGTCGTCGTCACACTCGGCCTGCTTTTGACGCTCCCGCGGTATCGCCTACTCGTGCTGCCTGTACCGCTCTTATGGAGCTTCGTGGTCGCCGTGCCGACGGCCATGGCGCTGAACGACCCGGATGGGTACGCGGCGGGCGCAATAGCGGTGCTCGTGGTTGCCGCGTGGGTAACCCGCGCGGTTCGCGGCAGATCCGATTGAGGCAGGCGGCAGGGTAGGGCTGTGCCCAATCCGGGACGCGAACGACATTGGCGACCGGCCATGGGTGCGAAAGCGCCTCAAGTCCTGGGTTGCGCTTTTGCCGATTATGGCCCGGCGGCCTGCAGCGAACCGAGGCACCGCTGGAGCAGACTGGCGAGATGGCGCTGCTCGCCGGCATCGAGCTCGGCGAACAGGCGTCCTTCGATGTCGCTGCGGACCTCGCGGATGATCGCGACGGTCTCGCGGCCGGACTCGCTCAGTTGCAAGCGGTGGCAGCGCTGGTCGTCCGGGTCGCGCGTGCGGGTCACCAAACCCCCGTCCTCGAGAGCCCGCATGGTCCGCGTGATCTGGGCCTTGTCGCGGCCCGTCTCGGCGACCAGCTGATGGAGGCGCCCGCCCGGATTGCGTTCGAGGAACCGAAGCGCCTGGAGCTCAGGTGGGCCCAGATCCAATCCGCGCTCATTCAAGCCCACGCGGTAGTCGCGGTGGATCGCGCGGATGAGCCCGTCCAGGGAATCCGCTACGTCGGGGTCGACCGTCTCGTGCATTTTCTCGGCGCCATCCTATGTCGTGAGCGGTGTGGTTCGTTGACTCTGACAACGAGCGAGTATATCCTACGTGTAGTTGACGTTGTCAACGAACCGGCCGCGCGGTGCGATGCTCGCATACGCGCGACCCGCCTCGAATCCCCGATCAACGGAACCCGGAATGTCGCACTTGCGACTCGCGGTCCTGTTGGGCATGACGGTTGCCCTGGGTCCGTTCGCGCTCGATACCTATCTGCCCGCTTTCCCGCGGATCGCCGCGGCGCTGGGCGCCGGTCACGCTCAGATCGGCCTCACGCTGAGTATCTACGTCATCGTCCTGGGCCTGGGCCAACTCATCGGAGGCCCACTGTCGGACCGCTACGGCCGGCGCAACGTCCTGTTCGCCGGCATCGCGCTGTTTGGCTTTGCCAGCGTCATGGTGAGCCTGGCGGAGTCGGTCGAAGCCTTGTTGGCCTGGCGCGGAGTGCAAGGGCTGGGCGGCGCCTGGTGCGCCGTCTCCGTGCCGGCGATCGTGCGTGATCGCGTTCGCGGCACCGACGCCGCGCGCCTGTTTGCCCTGATCGGCCTGGTCATGTTCGTCGCGCCCGCCCTGGCGCCGTCGATCGGGTCGCTGGTGCTGACCTTCGCCGGCTGGCGCGCGATCTTCGTGTTCCTCGCGGCCTACGCGGCGCTCGTGGCCGTCCTGCTGTACATGGGGCTGTTTCGCCACGCGCCGGAGCCGGAGCGCAGCCGCACGCCCGTGATCACGCTCGTGACGAACTACGCGCGCGTGCTCCGCCACGCCGCGGCCATGCGCTTCATCGCGCTGCAAGCGCTCGTGTTCAGCACCATGATGGTGTTCATCACGCACGCCTCGTTCATCTATCAGGAGTGGTTCGGGCTGTCGAAGACCGTGTTCTCGGCCCTGTTCGCCGCGAACGTGGCCGGCATGGCGGCGACCAACCTGCTCAACCGCCGTCTGCTGTTGTCGTTTTCGGCGCCCGTCCTTCTGCGGGCCGCGATCACGGTGCAGGCCGCCGCCGTGATCACGCTTGCGGCCGTATCCTGGCTCGATCCGCCGGCGGCGCTCGTCGCCGGATTGATCATCGTGTCCGTGTCCTGCATGGGGATGATCGCGCCGAACAACATCGCCAGCACGCTGGAGTATTTTCCGACGCTCGGCGGCACGGCTTCCGCCGCGCTGGGCGCGACGCAGTATGCGTTCGCTGGCGCGGTGAGTGCCCTGTCGACGGCGCTGGCCGACGGCACGCTCGTACCGATCGCACTGACGATGGCGGCCTGCGGGGGGACGGCGCTCATTCTGGCCTTGCCTGCGCCGGGGATCGCGCGGCGCGGGGTGCTGGTCGAAGCGGAAACCTGAGCCCGGCCCGCGCCGGCGGCAGGCTTCCCGGTTACTCGGAAGCGATCTTCGCTGGGTCACTCTCCGTCGGAGTGCCCCCGAGCAAGCGGGAGAGCCGACGTTTCAGTTCGTCGCGTGCGGGCTCGGCCTGGGCGCAGATCTCGTCGAGACGATGGAACTCAAGCGCGCGGATGTCCGAGATTCCCGCCTCGACGTAGATATCCGGCTCGGCATGCGCCCGCTTCGCTGCCGCGATGCTGCCCTGCATGATGATGAAGGTGTTGAAGATTGCTTCGAGCGGGGACAGGGCATCGGCCCGCGTCCGGCTGCCGGTGACGTCCACGGCAATCGTCACGTCGCAACTATCGGACAGCACGTCCCAGGGGACGGGATTCACGGCGCCGCCGTCGACCAGCATGCGGTCGTCGAGCTCCACGGGCGTGAATAAGCCGGGTAGAGCGGCGCTGGCCTCCACGGCAGGGCGGAAGGGCCCCTGGTCGTACACGACCGGTTCGCGTCGCCAGAGGTCCGTGGCGACGATCGATAGCGGAATATCGAGTTCCTCGAAGCGTCGTTGCTCGATCCCCTCATACAGCAACGTCAGGAAGGCCTTGGGGCTGACCAAGCCGCCCCGCCTGAACTGAGGGCGGACCATCCGCGCCCAGCTGAAGACGTTCTTCTCGAACAGGATGTCGCGCCAAGTGTCTTGGTCCTCGATCACGAGATCGGCTGCGAGCTCGCGGATCTGGGCGGCGGGCATCCCGGATGCGTAGAACGCGCCGATGATGGCACCGATGCTCGTGCCCGCGATGTGGTACGGGCGGATACCGAGCTCGTCGAACACCTCCAGCATCATGATGTGCGCGAGCCCGCCCGCGCCGCCAGAGCCAAGCGCCAAACCAATGCGCGGGCCTCGTGCGGCCACCTCCGGTTTCAGGCTCGGGCCTCGGTCCTGGCTGTCGGGTCCTGGATGAGCGGGTTTCATAGCGGACCCATGACGTGTGTTCTCGCGAGCGAAAGGCAGGTGAGTGTACCGCCTCGATGTCGGCATGCACGACCTCAAGCCGCCAAGCGTGGATGTGTTCTCGGTGACTCGCTCTGGCGTCACGCCCCGCCGAGAATGCCGGTCCAGAGCAGCGCCAGGGCGACGATCGCTGCAGTCCCGTGCAAGCCGATCATGAACCCGGGCGGTGACTCGCCCTGAAGGCGGAACAGAAGCACGAACAAACCGCCCACGGCTGCCAGCGCGAAGCACAGGAGCGCCGAATTGACCGTCGGCGGCTGGCTCTCCCGCACCACACCGAACGCCAGCAGAACGATCCCGGTCGTGGCCAGGGCCGCGTGGCCGAGTCCCGCTGCGAACGGCACCCGAAAGCGGCGCATATGCAGGGTGCCCATCGCCAGGCCGCCGGCGACGGCCAGGGAGAGGAGCGTGGCGGAGACGGAAATCAGCATTCGGGGGTCTCGCGAGTTGCTGGAGCAGGCCGAGCGGCCCCTGCGCGGCTGCGGTTCCGCATGATATCGCAACGCCCGGCGGCCGGCTCGAGGCCGTGCGGATGGCTGGACGGCCGCCGCGACGCTGGGGTGCAAGACCTGCCCCGAGTCTCCCCGTGCGCCCGCCGCCAGCGCGGGAAACGGCCCGCTGCACCCCGGGGT
>JBBEEB010000097.1:6219-16830 GCA_040880995.1 Halofilum sp. (in: g-proteobacteria) | reverse complement strand
CTTATGCGACGAGAAGGATCGTCAAAAGCGGCCGCTGTGGCGCTTCCGCAGTAGGTGCCGGATTTCTTACACAGTCTCTTCAGCCCGACGCAACGTGGTACCCGTTTCAGTCGGGCTGAAGCCCGACCTACAACCTCGATCTGCAATCTCGGAGGCGTTTAACGGGGCGACGACGGCATTCAGCGCTGCTTGACGTCTTTGGGGTAGAGGTCATCGCGAGCGGAGCGAAGCGATCCAGCGCTCGCGCGCGAATCGGCCTCGACGCTGGATTGCTTCGCTACCTCGGCTCTCAATGAACTTCCCGCGTTCATCTTCGGTTCGGGGCCGGTCTTCGGGTGGACCGGGCTACCCAGTCGCACTTGCGGCACGTCTTGCAATCCAACGTTTTTCGTGTCTCGGCTCAACGTCGGTCGGAGCCCGCTTCCGGTTCCTTACGTTCAAACCATGCATTGAAGGCATAGTAGATCGTGGCCAGTATCGGTAAGGCTATCCAATCAGATTGCGGGAAGCGCATCAGCAGGAACAGGCCCCAGATGGACAGTACCGTGCCGGTATATTGCGGATGCGAAACCATCGAGAACGGGAAGCCTTCGACCCAGGGGACCGACTGGCCGAAACGCACGCCGTAGAAGGTGCCCGCCCGGCCCAAGCGGGCAAAGACGGCCATGTTCAGCAGCTGACCGATCGCAATCAACAGTAACGCAAGGCTTAGCCACAGCGGGTCGCCGTTGGGCAGCCACTCCGTGCGGATGCTGAACCAGATAATCCAGCCGCCATACACCAGAAGTTGAATTGCTTTGAATAGCCGAAACAGGCGCTCGAACGCGGCGGCCGGATCGGCCATCTCGCGCAGGAGTGGCTGTCGTACATACCACGCCTGGAAACGCTGAGGGTAGTGCCATACCCACCAGTAGGTCGCCTTCTCCAGCGCCAACGCGAGCGCGGCAAGCGCGGTCAGTACGGCGATTTCCATGTTTGCTCCATCGGGCGGCTGCGGGGGGACGCCTTCAACGTTTCCGTGAATGAATTTGGGCCCGCCAGCCACATTCGACCGCCGCGCGGGCTTCTTTTAAGGCGCAGTCGGTAGGCTCGGAATGCGCGGACTGTTCGCCGGCTTTTTGCAGATCCGTCAGGGAGTTACGTGCGATTTCCCGGCCCACCACGGGGGCGGCCAACTTGACCCGCACGCCCCTGGCCCGGATCATAAGTAGGGTTTATCAAAACCGGATAACTGCTTATGAGCGATTCTGCCGTCAAGACTGACGAGAAGAAACAGCATTTTGACGATATCTACGTCGCCGACACCCCCGTTCCCTTCAAGGAACGCATTCTCGACGACCTGCACTACGTCTCCGACAACTTCAATCGCCAGCCCTTCGATACGCTGATCCTGCCCTGGGCCCAGGAGAAGGCAGCGGCCGGCCCGCTGAACTTCGTCGATCTGGCGGGCTGTTTCGGTAATACGACCATGGCCTGCCTCAATGGCATGAGCTACAACGACATCCGCGCGAACTGGAAGGATGCGGAAGCCGCGAAGAAGGTAGCCAAGCCGCGCCGCTTCGACGCCAAGGTCACGGGCATCGACATCTCTGGCAATGCCCTCGCGTACGGACAAAACGCCGGCATCTACGATGACATCATCGAAGCGGACCTCAACGATGCGGGCTCCGACAAGCAGGCGCAGTTGGACCAGGCAATCAGCAACGCCGACATCATGATCTCGACCGCCGCGCTGGTCTATCTCGACCCCGACGCCGTCGAACGCGTGCTCGATTCCTTCGCGAAGGGTGACGGCGAAGGCTACCTGCTGGCGAACTTCCTCAACCCCTTTGCCCTGGATGCCGCCAACAGTGCCAAGCGCGCCCTGCTGGAACGCTTTGAGTTCATGGGTTCCATGGCGAGCCGTCACCGGCTGATGTCCGAGATCGAGCGCGAGAACTACCCGGGTGAAGAGTGGGTGATGCTCGAGATCTGGGTCGTGAAGCGCAATAAGTAACTTCCCAGCGCACCGGCGCGGTGCGGGCGACCATTCTTCGCTCGCCCTGGGAGATTTCGGGTCAGCGTAGGAATCCCGTCCGACGCGACAGCGCATTCCTACTTTGCCCCGGAAACTCCCGCGCGCCGGCATGCTTTTTCCTGCCTGCCGCGCGATCGTCCTACGTCATTGCCAGGCGTCGCCGGTACTCGGCCAGCGCTTCACGGGCGACCTCCGCTACGCGGAAGCTCGTCGTGACCGCGGCCTCGTCGAACTCGGACAGCGTAAACCAGCGCGCCTCCAGGGCGTCGCTGCGGGCCGTCGGGGTGCCCGATTGGTAGCGGCATAGCACCGCGATCAGCACGTGGTGGTGGCGCAACGCGCCGGCCGCGTCACGGTCGATGGCGTCGACGGCCGTGAAGGTATTGAGCGCCTCGGCATGCACGCCCGTTTCCTCCTCCAACTCGCGTACCGCGGCCTCCCAGACCGTCTCGCCATGCTCGATCTTCCCGCCCGGGAAGCCCCAGCACCCGGCGTCCGGTGGGTTCGCACGGCGCACCAGCAGGACGGCGTCACCGGCAGTCACCACGGCGATCGTCGCGACGATGGGACGCTGCCGTACCGTGAGTGTCGCGTCGTTCAAGCCGAGGCGCCGTACGGGTATCGATGCATTGTGCCGCGGGCTTCTGCCGCGGGTACCGACCAGATATCCTCGAAGGCCCGGCGCAGCGCAGCAATCGCCGTATCTTCGGCGTGATCGGCGCGATAGACCAGACCGAGTTCGATTTCCCACGCATCCTCGAGCACCTTCAGGCGGCCATCACCCGTCGCCTCACCGGCGTAACGGTCTTCCAGCAGGCCGATGCCCATTCCCGCCCGGACGAGGGCACGAATGGATTCCTCGCCGTCAATGTGCGTAACGATGTTCGCTTCGGGCTCGCACTCCCGGAGGATCACGGACATCACGCGGCGAAACGGACAACCGCTCACGCCGGGCCAGATCCATGGCAGCGCCGCGCGCTCGCTCAGCGCGTCCGGCAGCCGGTCGAGCTCGAACCCACCCGGTGCGGCGACCCGCAAGCGACAAGTCGCGAGGTAATCGCGTGTCAGCGCACGATCCTCGACGGGGCCATAGACGAAGCCGGCGTCCAGGCGCTCGGCGGCGACGTCCTCGATGATGCGCTCACTCATGCTCGATTCGAGCTGCACCACCAGGGGTGGTTCGCCGCGCGCGCAGGCCGCCATCAGCGGCCCGATCTGTAGATGCTCGGGTGGTGCATTCAAGCCCACGCGTACGGTTCGGCTCGGGTTGCCATTGATCTCGGCAGCCATGTCGGTCAGATCGCGCACCGCGCCGATGACGCGACGCGCGCCCGGGAGCAGGCGCTCGCCCGCCACGGTCAAGGCCATGCCGTGATGGGTGCGCTCGAACAGCACGGTGCCGAGACGATCCTCGAGCTGTTGCAGGTGGCCACTCACCGCGGACGGCGTCGAATGCCGGCGCTGGGCCGCCCGCGTCAGATTGCCTTCCTCGGCGACGAGGAGAAATGAGCGCAACTGGTTGGTATTCAGATCCATCGTTCTGGTTCCGCGAACGCTTTCCTCGGAATTCTCCGATGGCGCTGCCATCGGCATCGGCCAAGACTATACGCCACCGTCGGCCACATCCGGACCCGGAGGCGCTCATGAATTGGCAACGAGGCATTCGCGAAATGCGAACTCCGCTAGACATCGGAGACGGGCGATGGTCGCTTGGTTTACGCATTCGTGCAGCGATGAGGCGCGCCCGGCGCCGCGCGCGCCTGCGTAATGATCTAGCGCGCCTGAACGAACGGGCGATACACGACATGGGTGCCCGGCGGCTGGACCTGGAGGCCGAGGCCACCAAGCCATTCTGGCGCGAATGACCCTCGCGGCGCCCTGCCCGCCTATTCCGGGGCAGATCTTGCGACGCTACATACCGAAGCGATCGTACGTCACGAACGACTATCAGGCGCGCACCTCTATGGAAAACCCCAGGTTCTCGCCATAGTTGGCCACGGCGTGCTTCGAGGACACTTGCTGCGTGTCGTAGTAGCAAAGGCATAGGTACTGCATGCGATCGCCTCCGTAGTAAACGGGCCCGGACAGCCGGGCCCATTCGTTTCACCGAATCCGAACGGGGCTATTCTTCGACGACAGCCTCGAAGCCACCGTAGATCATCCGCTTGCCGTCGAACGGCATGGGATTGACGTCCGGTTGTAGGCGCGGATCTTCCATGACCTTCTTCATCCCCTGGTTGCGCACGTCGCGCGAGGGCCAGACGATCCAGGAAAAGATCACAGTCTCGTCCGGTTTGCACTGCACGGCCATGGGAAAGGACGTCACCTCGCCATCGGGCACGTCGTCGCCCCAGCATTCGACGAATTTCAGGGCGCCGTATTCCTTGAATACGATGGCGGCGTCACTGGCGTGCTGGATGTAGCGTTCCTTGTTGGCGCTCGGTACGGCGGCCACGAATCCATCCACGTAACTCATCTGCGTTCTCCTGGTTGGCGGGTACTGCTCAGTCCTTCGGCGGTAGCTCGCGCACCGGGCGCACCTCGATGCTGCCGAAGCGGGCCGGCGGGATGCGGCTGGCGAGCCGCAGCGCCTCATTGAGATCGGCGGCCTCGAGCAGATAAAAGCCGGCGAGCTGTTCCTTGGTCTCGGCGAACGGGCCATCGGAGACGAGCATCTCGTCGTCGCGCATGCGCACGGTCGTGGCCGTATCGACGGCCTGCAGGGCCTGACCGGTCACGTAATGGCCCTGGTCGGTCAGACGCTCGACGCCGGCGACGCACTCCTGGTTCAGGTCGTGCCACTCCTGCGCGCTCATCGCGTCGATGATCTTCTCCTGGTAATACACCAGTGCGACGTACTTCATGGTGCTATGCCTCCGTGTTCTGCCCGCAACCATCGCGGGCGCAGGCGATCATCCAATGGATCCCATACCGATCGGTGGCCATGCCGAAACGCCGGGCCCAAAAGGTCGCCCCCATGGGCATGGTGACCTCGCCGCCCTCGCTCAGCCGGGCGAAGACCGTTTCGGCCTGCTCCGGCTCCGGATACCCCAGGTACACGGCCGCGCCCTGCGGTGCCTGATAGCCATCGTCCTCCATGTCCGCGCCCATCAGCCGGCGGCCGCGCAGATTGAGCGAGGCATGGATGATGCGGTCGTGCCAGTGCGCCGGCGTATCGGCCGCGGCCGGGGTTTCGCCGAAGGTAATCAGGGCCTCGACGTGGCCCCCGGTCACCTCGGCATAGAACGCCATCGCTTCGCGGCAATTGCCGGCGAACACCAGATGCACGTTCATCTCGGACGGCAGTCGGCCGTGCGCACGGTGGTGCTCGACGCCCGGCCCCGGCGCGAAATCCTCCAGCGCGAAGAATCGCCGCAGCTCGAGCGTGGCGTCTCCGTCTTCGCGCGGCCATTGCTTGGCCCAGGCGACGGCTTCGTCCATGGACTCCACCTCCAAGACGGTGAAACCGGCGAGCAGTTCGGTGGTCTCGACGAACGGCCCATCGGTGACCCGCGGCTCGCCGTTCTCGAGTGTGATCCGACAGCCCTCGCGGCTGGGGCGCAGGCCCTCGCCGCTGACGAACACGCCGGCCCGGGCCATGCGCTCGTTGTAGTTCGCCATGGCCTGCAGCACGTCCTCGGACGGCAGGATGCCCTCCTCGGTCTGAGCATCGGCCTTGCGCATGAGCATGTATTTCACGAAGCCCTCCAGACTCTTCATTGCGGTTGCATCAATGAGTCGCGCGGGACCGTCGGAAATCGACAGCGCGGCCGCGGATTCGTCAGGTGGCGGCATCGAGTTCGGCCAGCCGGCGCTCCAGGAAGCGCCGCTCCGGCCCCTGGGCCGTCAGCATCAGCGCACGCTCGTAGGCATGCCGAGCCGCGACCGCATCGCCCGCCCGCCGGTACAGATCGGCGCGGGCGGCATGGAACAGGTGATAGTTGACGATCTCCTTCTGTCCGGTCAGCTCGTCCAACAGCGTGAGGCCGTCGGCGGGGGTATCGCGCATGGCCACGGCCACGGCGCGATTGAGGGCGATGACAGGCGACGGTTGCTGGCGATGGAGTTCGTCGTACAGCCGGACGATGCGCGCCCAGTCGGTATCCTCGTAGCGCGTTGCGCGGACATGTTCCGCGGCGATCGACGCTTGCAGCGTATAGGCCCCGGTGGGTGTGGCCGCCAGCGCGAATTCCAGCCACTGCAAACCCATGGCAATCCGCTCCCCGTCCCAGCGGCTGCGGTCCTGCTCGGCCAGCGTAACGAGTTCGCCACCCGCCCCCTGGCGCGCTCCGCGGCGCGCGTCGTGCAGCAGTATCAGCGCCAGCAAACCGTAGACTTCGCCGTGCGGCAGCAGGCGCGCCAGCGATTGGGTCAGGCGGATAGCCTCGTCGGACAAGCGGACGTCCACCACCGTGTCGCCATCGCTGCGCGAGTAACCCTCGTTGTAGATCAGGTAGATCACCCGAAGAACGGCGGGCAGGCGGGCCGGGAGTTCGTCGGTATCGGGCACCGCGTAGGGGATGCGCACGTCGCGGATCTTGCGCTTGGCGCGGACGATGCGCTGGGCGACGGTCGCCGGCCTCTGTAGCAGGGCGCTGGCCACCTGCTCGGTGGTCAGACCGCACATCTCGCGCAGGGTGAGCGCGACCCGCGCATCGAGCGCAAGTCCGGGATGGCAGCAGGTGAACAACAGGCGCAGCTGGTCATCCTCGATGACCTGCTCGTCCAGCTCCACCGCCTCCTCTTCCTCCGGTGCGACCAGATGTGCGTACTGGCGCGCGGTTTGGCGCCGGCGAATCTGGTCGATGCCGCGCCGGTGGCCGGTACGGATCAGCCAGGCCGCGGGCTTTTCGGGCACACCCTCCCCCGGCCATTGCTGGACGGCCGCCGCGAAGGCCTCCTGCATGGCCTCCTCGGCCAGGGTGAAATCGCCCAGCAGACGGATGAGGCTGGCGAGTACACGACGCGAGTGCTGCCGGTAGGCGCGCTCGATGGCTCCCTGAACGCTGGGCATGGCGCGGTCATCCAAGTTTTCCAGCCCTGTCGCGCGACCGAGCCCCTGATCGACAGGGTTCAGCCCCGGTTGCTGGCGCATCGGGGCGGATTACCTCGGAACCGACTCTACTCCATCGTAGCGAACCTGGGCGCGCCGCTGCGGTTCGCGCTCACGCAGTTCGATCGATTTTCCCGCTTGGCAACCGCCGATTCCATGTACACGCATGTTCGGCACCGCGGGATACCGCGGCGCCTCTTCAAAGCGGACAGCATGCATGGATTCACCCTCTCTGCTACATGATCTAGCAACATCGTTGCAATCGGACGAAGGGTGGGTAACCCGTCCCTCCAGGGAAAGGTTCAATGGACACGCGCTCCCTGAACTGGAATCGGGCAGCGTACGCTCTGCTCGTATTCGGGCCCGTCCTGGTCATTCTACTGATTACCGGAACGGTCGGCCTGACTACGTCAGTCTCGCCCTACACGCTGATCAGCGATCCTGCTTCGATCACGGACTCACCGTTCTACGTCGGTGCCGTCACCAACATAGGTGTGCTCATGTGGTGGAGTACAGCCACGGTCTGCCTGTTTGCCTATACGATGGCGGCCAGGTTGTACCCGGGTCGAACTGAACATCGGTTTCTTCTCTGGATTGGCCTTCTCACTGCGGTACTGGCACTGGACGACATGTTTCTGCTGCATGAGAACGTAGCGCCCATCCATTTCGGCATTCAGGAAACGACCGTATATGCGACCTACGCAGCCATCGCTGCGTTCTTGTTCTTGCGATTCCGACGGTCGATCCTCGCGAGTGATTACTATCTGTTGCTGATCGCGGCCTTCTTCTTTGTTTGTTCTCAACTGATCGATGTCGCGCGCGGCTGGGGGATGGGTTTCTACGGCGTCGGTTTCATCGAAGAGGCATGCAAGCTGCTGGGTATCGCCGGATGGCTGGGCTACTTCGCCTACTTGTCCGCGCGGCATGTTGCTGGGGAACTCGCTCCCGCAAATTCCGCCTCAGCCGCCGATACGGCTAGCGACCACTTTGATCATGCTGCGCTGCAGACCAGTCGGAGCACCCAATCAAGCTATACGGAATCGTCCGCCGGTAAGACTTGGGGTCAGAAGCCATCTTCCGTTGGAAGCTTGCGGCGCGGGTTCGGCCGGCGCAGGAACATTCCAAGGTAATCTTGCGCTCGTAGAGATCGATGTCCGTGGCTCGCTCGCGCATCGGCGCGCGGCCGCGAGTTCAATTCCCGTGCGAGCAGCGCCCTCCCTACCGTCGTTGGCCCGCCTGCCCGCCGGAATGGATCCGGAACCGGGCGAGACGGCGGCCGTTGCGCCAACCGGATCGCTACGGCTGGACCGGCACCGAGAATTTTTCCTATCGGGGAACCCACGCGGCCTTACGCACTCAAAGCCGGCGCGAGCCCTTGATCCCCCAGCGTTACGATGCGCGACTGGGTAGACGCGGCCGCCAAACTCCTTTCTGATGACAACCGCCCCGGTGACGTCGCCGCGGCATGGAACGGGCTGGGTCCGGGCATTCGCTCGTCATCCATGCGCACTGCCCCTGCTGGATATTGCGGGCACGCTGACGTTCGGGTGAAATGGGCTTCACCAGAGGCGCAAGTTCTTACCCGGCCGAACCCGCGGTTTTCAGGGGAGTGGGATAGTCGGAGGGCCCATCGCCTTACGTACGACTCACGGTACGACCGCTATGGATCAGAATACCGTCCTCGATGCTTGGCAAGCGTTTGTTGAGAAACAGCCCATGGATGGGCACATCCGCCCTTTCATTCTCCGGTCGTGGCAGCGGAGTCACGCCTCGGGCGTGCGGCCCGGCTCGGATGATCCGGATTTCCGGCGGGTGCCCGAGGATGAACTGCAGCGGCGACTCGAGGCGCGGCGAGAACTCGTCGAGGTAGCCGAGCCGCACCTGCAGTGGGTCTCCGCCTCATGGCTCGGGAACGTGGCGCACGCGGTCTATCTGACCGATCAGGACGGCATCGTGCTGCGAAGCCATGGCCATCGTCCGATCATCGATGCGCTCGGACTCGCCCCCGGTTACGACTGGTCGGAACCACAGATGGGCACCAACGGCGCCGGGACGGCCCTTGCGACGGGCCAGCCGGCCGCGGTGACTGGCGCCGAGCACTACATGCAAGCCTTCCGTGAGGCTGTGTGCACCGGCGCGCCGATCCATCGTCCGGACGGTACGCTGCTCGGCGCACTCGACCTCAGCACCAACGTCGAGGACGGCGATCCCGAACGCCTTTCGCTTGCCACACACCTCGCCTTCGCGATCGAAAGCGAGATCGCCTGCCGGGAGCTGGAGCGCGAGCAGCGCCGGCTCGCCACCATCGTGGAAGTGAGCGATGATGCCATCCTCTCCAAAACGCTCGATGGGACGATCCTGTCCTGGAACGGCGGCGCCGAGCGCCTGTACGGATACACCGCGGAAGAGATGATCGGTTGCAACATCGCGACGCTAGTGCCGGAAGATCGGCATGGCCACCTGCAGACGATCCATGCGCGGCTCCGGTGCAATGAGCGGGTGGAACCCATGGAAACGCTGCAGCGGCGCAAGGACGGGCGCTCGGTGCATGTGTCGCTGCAGATCTCGCCGATTCGGAACGAGTCCGGAGAACCGGTAGGCGCCACGGCAGTGGCGCGCGACATTACGCGGCGCAAGGAAGCCGAGACCACGGCCGCGCGCGAGCATGCCGAAACCCTGCGCCGCGCGGATCAGCTCCAGCAGCTTGCCGCGCAGATCACCCAGGCCGAGCAGCGGGAGCGCCGCAAGCTCGCCCAGATCCTGCACGACGACCTGCAGCAGGTGCTTGTCGGCGCCAAGATGAAGGCACAGCAACTAAAGAAAGCCGACGCCGCACACACGAAGCGCATCGCCAGCCAACTCACGGAGTTGCTCGACGAAGCCGTCGATAGCTCACGGTCCCTGAGCCACCAACTGAGCCCGCGAGTACTTTATGATCAAGGATTGGCCGACGCCCTTCGGTGGCTCGCAGCGCGCCAGGAGGAGCGGCAAGGGCTCACAGTGCACGTGGAAGCCGATGCGAACGCCGAACCCGCCGCCATCGACATGAAAACCTTTTTGTACCAGGGCGTGCGGGAGCTATTGCTAAACGTGCGCAAGCACGCCGGGGACGAGGCACGGGTCCGCTTGGCCCGCGATGGCCGCGAACGTGTGCGAATCGATGTCGAGGACGACGGACCGGGCTTCTCGCCGGAGCGCATCACCGAAGAGCCTCAAGGGCAGGCCCTGGGCTTGTTCGGCCTGGGCGAACGGCTCCAAGCATTGGGCGGCGAGATGAGGATCGATAGCGCACCCGGCGAGGGCACGCGCATCACTCTGCTGGCGCCGATGACCGGGAGATCGACCCCACAGGCCGATGATGGTGAGTGGCAGACGCATTCCACCCAAGTAGGAAAAGAGTCGTTTCGCAGAGCGAGCGCAGCCACTGCTGTGTTGGCCGCACATCGAGCCGAGCGCTGAAGCACGCGGATACGGACGGATCGGCGGACCTCCCGCCATGCCGGCCCTGTACCCGACGCGGGTGGCGGTCCGGTAAGAACGG
>JBBEEB010000097.1:0-6209 GCA_040880995.1 Halofilum sp. (in: g-proteobacteria) | reverse complement strand
CCCCCCCCCCCCCCACGCCGCAACGCCGCCAGGGGCCAAAAGCGGCCGAGCCCCACCGGGTTACGGCTTCAAAGGATTGATCAGACCTTCCCTAGCCTGGGATAGGCACCACTTCGTCTGGCGTGTCCGATCGCCGCCCAGGCCCGTAATCACGCTCGCTGAAAATGGCGGCACATCCATGTGCCGCGGGACTCTCCGAGTAAATCAGAGCTCCCCTAACGGCCAAGATTACTCTCCAGGAATGATGAGAAGGCGCTCCAGGACTTCCTGTCGGCGCGTTCGTGGTAGCGATCCTCGTTGAATACGCTGAAAGCGTGGGGGGCTCCCGAATAGACTTGTATCTCATAAGGAACGCCGCCCTCTTCCAGCTCGTTGGAGAGTGAGGCGACATCCTGCATGGTCACCGAGGCGTCGGCGCCACCATGAGCAACGAGGATCGGAGCGGTGTCCGAGGAATAGCTCTGACCGTCCGGTGTCGACAGGCCACCATGGAAGGTCGCATATCCCTCAATATTCTCGGCTTCTCCGGAGCGCGCCAGCTCCAGAACCGCGGCACCGCCGAAGCAGTAGCCCATCACCACGGCGTTGGTCTCGCCGAGCCGTCGCGCTTCGCCGAGTCCAGCCAGGATGAGTGCGCGCATCTTTTCGCGATCCTCATACAGCTTGGCCGTCTCGGCCTTTTTCGCCGATGTATCGACGGGGCGATTGCCCTGGCCGTACAGATCGACGGCAAATGCGTCATAGCCGAGTTCGGCCAGCATGTCGGCACGCTTGCGCTCGTAGTCGGTGAGCCCATCCCAGTCGTGAATGACCAGGACCAGCCCTTTGGGATCGGATGCTTCGGCGAAGTAGCCCTCGTACTGGCCGCTGTCGGCCTCGTAGGAAATGCTTTCGCCGGCCTGGGCCCCGCTTGCGCAAAGCATCGCCAGAAGGACAGCAATGACATGTTTCATCGTGGGATTCCTCCTCGATGGGACTCCATGACTCGCGGCGGCCGGCGCCACTAGTCGCCTTCGTCATTCATGGCCTCGCGGGCCTTCTCGGCGCGCTCATCGACCGCCTCGCCCGTCTTCTTGAGCGCCTCCCGAGCCGCCTCGATACCGTCGGCGGCGCCGTCGCGGAGCTTATCCGCGGTTTCGTCGATCTGTTCGCCGGTGTTCTCGGCGGGGCCGTCCTCGTCTTCGGTGTAGCCCACGGCAGGCAAAACAGCCATTACGAACAGTGCCAAAGCCACGAGCGTGCAATGCTGGGTAGATCTGTTCATGGGGTTCGGGTACTCGTCGAGTATGGCGGAACTCTACCGCATTGTGCCCGTCACGGTGCACCGGCGGAAATCAACGCGCCGCAGGCACTTGCCGCGACAGCACGCCCGGGCGGGCGGGCATGGCGCGCGTCCCCCGGAGGACGCAGCGGTGTTGCGAGTTGGCACCGCATGGCATGACCCAGGCGTGGCCGTTGGGCGGAAATCATGGCTACGGCCGCTTCCGCTCGCGCCGCCCCGCCCTGCCTACACCGGTCGCGATCCGAACGACTAGGCTGGGTTCTTGGATGCAGTTCCGGCGATGGGTCGGACGAACTGCTCGCGAGCGCGTTCCACCGGCTCGCGCATGATGCAGTGATCGGCGTGGTCGTTGACCAGGCCCATCGCCTGCATGAAGGCGTACACGGTGGTCGGGCCAAGGAACTTCCAGCCGAGCTTCTTCAGGTCCTTCGACAGCACCACGGATTCGGCCGACACGGATGCGGTCTGCGGCGTTGCTAGGTTCTCCGGCCCGGATTCGTAGCGCCAAAGGAAAGCCGCCAGAGAGCCTTCGCGTTGCACTATCTCCCGCGCACGCCGGGCATTGTTGACGACGGCCTCGACCTTGCCCCGATGGCGGACGATTCCCGGATCTTGCAGCAGCCGTGCTACGTCTTCTTCGTTGAATCGTGCCACCACGTCGAAATCGAAATTCTCGAATGCACGGCGAAAGTTGTCGCGCTTGGCGAGGATGGTCCGCCAACTGAGTCCGGACTGGAAGCTCTCGAGACAAAGCTTTTCGAACAGGCGGCGATCGTCAGCAACGGGAAAGCCCCACTCGGCGTCGTGATAGGCAACGAACTCGGGCGCGGCACCGCTCCAGCAACAGCGTGGCCTACCGTCCGGGCCGAGCAATGTGGTCATTCCCTAGCTCCATTGTCGATGGGCAGATCGGTGAGATGGGCTTGTCCGGCACTGCGCATCGCGATGATCCGAGTCTCAGATAGGGGCCTGGGGTCTCGCACGGACTCCTAGCCCTGCTCCAGCTGCTGCGCCAATTGCACCGCGGCCCCGACCGCCGGATGGATGCGGCCCGTGGGAAGGTGTTCGATCAAGGGTTGAACACTGAAGCCAATATCCACGCCATAGCGGTGGCCCGCATCCCTCACCTGCTCGGCGAACTCGAGGTTCATTCGCACGGACTCTTCCAGTCTCTGTTGCCGCGTACGCAGATGAGCAAACCGCGGCTCGCAGGCGAGTGATTCCTTTCGAATCAGCCGCGCATAGAAACCTCGTTTCTCCAGTCCGAACATCGCAAGTCCAACGTTATACTCCAACCCGCTCAAATCCAGGCCTCTGGCTTCGAACGTCTCGGCCAAACGTCCCAGGAACTCTACGAAAGTGTCCGCCTCATCCAGGAACTGGCCCATCACCTGCAGACGTCGTCCGCCGGCCGCCTCGAATTTGCGCGCGATTCGCTCGGGCTCCTCGGTGCGCTGATGAATGCCGATCGCTCCAAGTTCGCAGCCATGCGACGGACGAGACGCGTCTAACTGTTCGAGCACATCCTCAACGCTAGCTTTGTACGTCGCATTGGCCGGCGCAGTCCGGTGGGGTTTCCCCACGATGACGATGTTTTTCACACCGTACCGGCTCAGCGATTGCACGTCGGCTACATGATCGTTCGCGGAGGCGTAGACGCCGATTCGGTGGGGTATTAACGCGCCGCGGAAATCATCACCCAGGCGCTTTCGTAGGAAGCGTGCATACTCGAAAGTGTCGAACCGGGCCGCGGATACGTTGCCGCGAACTTCCGAGGATTCGTATGGATCCAGGTCCGAGTGATGGAATCCGGCCGGCCTCAGACCCGCTTCCAAGTAGTGACGGACGGCCGCCTCGCCTTCCGACATACTGCCGTCGACGATCTCGGCCTCGGCACGCTGGTGGGCGCGGCGTCGGACCTGCTTGAACGGCGGTGCATTTTCGATGAATAGGCGAACATTCATTGAACTTTCCTTGGGCGATTGCCCATCAACGAATCTGTTCAATGCGCGCCCGAGAGACTCGTATCGATATGTCTCAACGCGCGCTCCACATTATAACGCAAACTCCTATCTGACTCCGCGCAAGATTCCACAAAGGGGCAGACCGTTCGCCGGGGCTTCCTTTACGTATTGCAAGAAACGAGGAAGCGCGGCCACAATAGATTGATCAGACCTTGCCGCATGGCCCACTAGCAGCGCTGGGTGTCCACCCTTGGCCAATCGATTGAACCAAACGAACTCGTTGCAGGGCAACACGCATTACATGAAACGCGACGCCGACTCCCTACTCGATACGCTTTCCGAGGTCATCGCGGAAGGTAATGATCTCGAGGGCTTGGTTCGTCCCCTGCTGGAGTTGCTCGAATCGATCACCGGGCTGGGTTCCACCTATCTGACGACCATCGATCTCGAGCGCAATATTCAGACGATCCTGTTCTCCCACAACAGGCACGAGCTCAGCATCCCGGAAGGCCTCGAGGTGAGATGGGGCGACACGCTGTGCAAGCGCGCGCTCGATGAGGGCCGACCATTTACCGAGGATGTCGCCGGCTGCTGGGGTGACTCGGAGGCCGCGCGTGATCTGGGCATCTCGACTTACTACAGCGCCCCTATACGATGCGCCGATGGCGAACTCTTCGGGACCCTCTGCGGCGCCTCGGCCTCGCAAGTGACGGTCGACGAGCGCGCCTACCAAATCCTCGAGCTATTTGGCCACCTCATTGCGCGTCAGATCGATCGTGAGCGCCTAATCGATCGCTTACGCCACGAAAATCAAGACTATGCGCAACAAGCGCTGCAAGATCCACTGACCGGCCTTGCCAATCGGCGCGCCCTGGTGCGCGAGCTTACGAGAGCCCTACGCAGTCCTGGCCGATCCGGTGGCATAATGTATGTCGCGGTGATCGACTTGGACCGATTCAAGGAGATCAACGATACATATGGACACGATGCAGGGGATCGGTTCTTGATTGCGATCGCGCAACGGCTAGCCGATGGTCTCCGCGATACGGATTTCGTTGCCCGCAACGGCGGCGACGAGTTCGTGGTGTTCAGTCACGGGGGCACGCATGACGACGCAGACCGTAGTGCGGCGTTCGCCGAGCGACTGCAAGGACTGACCCTGGGCCCGTTCATCATCAACGACCAGCTCATCCCTTACGCCGGCGCCAGCGTCGGTGTAGCGCCCGTTCACTCCGCCGAAACATCGTGGGAAGACGCCATTGCGCGGGCGGATGCGGCCATGTATGAGGTCAAGGAACTCCGCAAGCGCGGCTAATCTCGCCGTACGCCGCCCGTGGCGCGCTTAGGGAAGGTCTGATCAATCCATTGTGGCCGCGCTCGAGCCCCAAGGAGTCTCTGATCAAAGGGCATCCTGCCCTTGATCAGACACGGGATCCGAAAATGCGATTTCCGGATCCCTTCATCTTCAACGAGTTAGACTCATTGAAGATGTCGGCATATCCATGTGCCGCGGGAATTCCCGATCGAATTAGACGTTCCCTAAGGGGTTACGCTTGCAAGGGCGACCTTGCGGCGTTGCGAAGCTCGACCGTATTCCCGGATACGGCGCTGCGCTTCGCGCCTTGCAATGCCGCCTTTGGACCCGTTACGCGACGGCAAAGGATGGATCGGACCTTCCTTAGTCCTCAGACATTCGATATCCGGGCGTGGACTTCATCACTTCGATCTCCTCGTCGCTCATGTCCGCCTCGATGCCTTCGAACAGCGGCGTGGATAGGTAGCGCTCGCCGGTGTCCGGCAACATGGCCAGCAGTACCGAGCCGGCCGGCGCCTTCTCCGCCGCCCGAAGCGCGGCCGCGAAGGTGGCCCCGCCGGAGATGCCGACGAAGATCCCCTCACGCTGTGCCAGCTGGCGGGACCACTCGATTGCGTCCGATCCGGGTACCGGCACCATCTCGTCGATGAATTTGTGGTCAACCGCCTCTTGCAGCACCCATGGAATGAAATCGGGGGTCCACCCCTGGATGACGTGGGGTTCGAACGCGGAATGGCCCTCGGCGGGCTCATGGCTATCCGTGCGGCGTTGGGGCGTACCACTTGCGACCAGTTGGGCGGTCTCGGGTTCGCTGAGCACGATCCTGACGTCGGGACGCTCCCGACGCAGCACGCGCCCGACGCCGACGACCGTTCCACCCGTGCCATAACCGGTGACAAAGTAATCGAGGCGCTGCCCCTCGAAGTCCGCCATTATTTCGCGGGCGGTGGTCGTTTCGTGGATGTCGGCGTTCGCCTTCGATTCGAACTGGTGGGCCAGGAACCAGCCGTGTGTCTCCGCCAGCTCACGGGCCTTCTCGACCATACCGAATCCCCGGAGCTCGCGCGGAGTAAGTACGACTTTGGCCCCCAGAAAGCGCATCATCCGCCGGCGTTCGATGGAGAACGTCTCGGCCATGGTCACGACCAGCGGATAACCCTTCGCGGCGCAGACCATGGCGAGGCCGATTCCGGTATTGCCGCTGGTCGCCTCGACCACCGTCTGACCGGGTTGCAGCGCACCGCTGCGCTCGGCCTCCTCGATGATCCCGATGGCCAGCCGATCCTTCACCGAGGCGGCTGGATTGAAGGACTCGGCCTTCACATACATCGTGACGTGATCGGGCGCGAGATGATTGATCCGGATGCACGGCGTATCGCCGATCGTATCGAGCACGCTATCGTAGAGACGCCCGCGCCCGCTGGTCGTTCGGTCCATGGCTCTTCCCCTTCCCGGTAACCGGTCCTTCTGGACGGATTCGCCTCTCAGTCTAGCGCGCCGCCCCCATCGCTCGCGATTGGGCAGGTTCAGGCTAGTGGGCCATGCGGGTATTTCGGTAATGCTCTGCGGCGCTGTGCGTGCTCGCCGCAAGGCGCGAGGAGCGAGGAGCGAGGAGCGAGGAGCGAGGAGCGAGGAGCGAGGAGCGAGG
>JBBEEB010000096.1:0-16900 GCA_040880995.1 Halofilum sp. (in: g-proteobacteria) | reverse complement strand
GGCGAGCACGCACAGCGCCGCAGAGCATTACCGAAATACCCGCATGGCCCACTAGGGCCATGCGGGGACCTCAAAGGGTAGCGTAGCCACGCCTATTCAACGCCCGATAGGGGGTGTGTCGTTCACGCCCGGTGAACGGACCTTCGCTCATGCTTAGAAACGCGCATCTGCATCGCGTGACCACACCTCATGCGGCCTTTTTCTCCCGCCCGTATACCCCTGGCAGACACCCGTAAGCGGTTGATGTGGAGTTCGCTACAAGCCGCATTCCGATGCGGTTTCGCGCGGATTCGTCGCGGCGCAGAACGGCGCGCCGATATGAAAAAGTTATTGAATGGTAGCTTTGTCGCGGTTATGATTATGACTGGTGCAGGGGACGCTTGCGTCCGTGAGACCAAACCCCGTTAATCATCACTCCAGCAAGCGCGCCCCGGCGGATGTTCCGCCGCAAAACGGCGGCAACATTCCCACATTCATCGATTCGCAGAAAGTGCGTACGCCGCGATACGTGGCGTGGCATGGCGAAAGCCACAAGCGGCGCCGAGTGGCCGCAAGACCGGTCCCGCTCGTGGGAGGTCAACATGGATGGTGCCGATCAATACATGTCGGCCCGATGCTTGATCCCGCTCTCAGCACGTCTGAGGAGGACTCAACCGTACCGCCCATCAAATGAGTACGAGCCGGCACAACGATCGTGGCCGGAGCGTCTCCAGTATCCATCCATGGCGGCGCAGATGGCGCCCGCTTCCTCCCAGCCGGTGATTCCAACGAGCGCCAGGCACGCAACACACCAGACATCAACAAGCGAGGAAGACATAGTATGACCGCTAAAGAACAGTCTTTTGGTTCCGACCCGGTAGCCGTTCGCAATACGGACCACTATACGGAGGAATACAACGAAGGATTCGTCGACAAGTGGGACGACCTCATCGATTGGGACGGCCGGGCTCAGAGCGAAGGCGCGTTCTTCATCGACACGCTGCGTGAGCGCGGCGCCAAGAAGGTCCTGGACGTCGCCACGGGTACCGGATTCCACTCTTGCCGCCTGCTCGAGGCCGGATTCGAAGTCGTCAGCGCCGATGGCTCCGCCGAGATGCTGCACAAGGCCTATGAGAATGGGCGGCAGCGCGGTCACGTCCTGCGCATCGTGCAGGCCGACTGGCGCTGGCTGAACCGCGACGTTCACGGCGAGTACGACGCGATCGTCTGCCTGGGCAACTCATTCACGCATCTGTTCCACGAACAGGATCGCCGCAAGACGCTGGCCGAGTTCTACGCCATGCTCAAACACGACGGCGTGCTGATCCTCGATCAGCGCAACTACGACTCGATTCTCGATCAGGGCTACGACTCCAAGCACCAGTACTACTACTGCGGCGATGGGGTTTCGGTGGCTCCTGAACATATGGACGAGGGGCTGGCGCGATTCAAGTACCAGTTCACCGACGATGGCAGCGTGTACTACCTGAACATGTTCCCGCTACGTAAGAACTATACGCGTCGGCTGATGCACGAGGTTGGATTCCAGAAGATCGAGACCTTCGGTGACTTCAAGCAGACGTACCAAGAGGGTGAACCGGACTTCTTCATTCATGTTGCCGAGAAGCATTACCAGGAAGGTGTGACGCTGGAAGACTGAGCCAGCAGCATCGTGTTTCAGCGAATGGCGTCCCGAGTGGGCGTCATTCGCTCGATTCCCCGATCCGGCATCGCGATGCAAGAATCACGGAGGCGAAAGTCATGACAGGTCACTACGACGACGCTGTACAGACCGCGCGCGAGTATTACAACAGCGAAGACGCGGACAACTTCTATTATCACATCTGGGGCGGTGAGGATCTCCACATCGGCCTGTACAAATCTGACAGCGAATCCATCAGGGATGCCAGCGAGCGCACTTGCCATCACATGATGGACATGCTGAAGAACATCGACGAGAACAGCTACGTGCTCGATGTCGGTGCCGGCTATGGTGGCTCCATGCGTCATCTCGCCCGCAGGTTCGGCTGCAAGTCCGTCGCGCTGAATCTTTCCGAGGCGGAAAACGAGCGTGACCGTGAGAAGAACAAGGAGCAGGGATTTGATCATCTGATCAAGGTCGTCGACGGCGACTTTACCCAGGTCCCCTATGCCGACGAGACCTTCGATCTGGTCTGGTCACAAGACGCCTTTCTGCACAGCGGCAATCGCGAACAGGTGTTCGCCGAGGCGGTCCGGGTGCTCAAGCCGGGCGGTGAGTTGCTCTTCACCGATCCGATGCAGGCTGACGACGCCAACACCCAGGAGCTCCAGCCGATCTACGACCGGCTGCACCTTGAGTCGCTGGGGTCGCCTGGCTTCTACCGCGAGCAGGCCAAAAAGCACGGGCTGACCGAGCTGGGGTTCGAGGATCTTACTCACCAGCTTACGAATCACTATGGCCGGGTACGTCAGGAGCTCGTCGATCGCGAGGATGAACTCAAGAAAGAGGACATCGTCGGTGAGGAGTACATCGAGCGCATGAAGGAGGGCCTCGCCCACTGGGTTAACGGTGGCAAGGGAGGCCAGCTGGCGTGGGGCATCTTCCACTTCCGCAAGTAAGCCGTGCGTATCCCGCTAGCGAAAAACCCGCGGCCTTGGGCCGCGGGTTTTTTATATTCACGCGATCAAACCCGCGTGGGCTCCCTGAAGGAATGTGTGCGTCGTGGAGCCCGCTCCCGGAGGGCGATGCCGTGCGCGCCTGTCGTGGGGTTACTCGTCACTTGCGTAGTGACGCTACCCGCGCTCCTCGTGCCTTGGAGAGTGGCCTAACTTCCCGCATGGCTGGCTAGTCCTTGCTCTTGAGGGTCGCCATGTCGATCACGAAGCGATATTTCACGTCACCGTGCCGTACCCGCTCGAACGCTTCATTGATCTTCCGGATGTCGAGCATTTCGATGTCGCAGGTGATGTCGTGTTCCGCACAGAAATCGAGCACCTCTTGAGTCTCGGGCATGCCGCCGATCAGCGAGCCGGCCAGAACCTTGCGCTCGACGACCAGGGCACCGGCCGCCAATGGCGGCTCCACCGGCTCGAGCAGGCCCACGAGGATATGGATCCCGTCGTAGGTGAGGGTGTTCAGGTACGGGTTGAGGTCGTGCTGGACCGGGACCGTGTCCAGTACGAAGTCGAGCGCACCCTGTGCCGCCTTCATCTGCTCTTCGTCGCTCGAAACGATCACTCGGTGCGCCCCCTGGCGGTGGGCCTCCTCGGCCTTGTCCCGCGAGCGCGTGAATACCGTGACCTCGGCCCCCAGGGCGCGGGCGAATTTGATGCCCATATGCCCGAGTCCGCCCATTCCTACCACGCCCACCTTGTGGCCGGGCTCCACGCCATAATGCCGTAGCGGCGAGTAAGTTGTGATCCCGGCGCACAGCAGCGGAGCCGCCGCGGCCGGATCGAGCGCATCGGGCACGCGGACCACGAAGCGCTCGCTGACCACGATGGACTCGGAATAGCCGCCGAAGGTAATGCTGCCGTCGTGCCGGTCACGGCCGTTGTAGGTCACCACCATGCCCTCGCGGCAGAACTGCTCCAGACCGCTCTCGCAAGCTTGGCATTCGCGGCAGGAATCGACCATGCAGCCGACGCCGACCAGATCGCCGACGCCAAAACCGGACACCTCGTCGCCGACGCCGGTAACGCGTCCGACGATTTCATGTCCCGGGACGACCGGGTACACCGTTCCGCCCCAGTCGTTGTGAACGAAATGGAGATCGGTATGGCAGATGCCGCAATAGAGGATCTCGATGGCCACGTCGTCCGGTCGCGGGTCGCGCCGCTCGATCGACAGCGGGGCCAGGCCGGAGGTAGGCGATTCGGCTCCATAGGCGCGTGCTTGGCTCATGGGGATAACCTCAAGATTGAGTGCCGAGGGAAATTCGTTGCGTCGAGCGAACGTGTGGCTCCAACCCTACAAGCCTAGCGCGCTCGGCAAGGCTATGGAAATCGTGCCGTGCGGCGGTCCGGTCCAGTCAAGGGTTTGTCCGTAAGGGGCAGGGGCCACCAGCGATCGTATCGTGGCGCCATGGCCGCGCTGAGCAGTGGTGTGAACGATTCGATTACGCGTACCTTGCCGACCAGAGCATGCTCGAGTCTATCCGCGTGCCCTTGTCCAGAACGAGGCGGGCGAGGAGGGCCTGGCTTTTTGAAGACCGGCGCCCTCGATGAGCAGCCGGCGACCAGTGCTCTGGTAGAATGGGCGCCGGTCGGGAGTTCGGCTCGTGGGGCAGCAAATGCCGCATGCGGATCGGGGTTTCGGCTCGATCCGCGAGGGTGACGTTCGCCTTCCAGGCTTGGCTTGATCACAACACTGCATCCGAGGGATACACGCATGGATCTGTCGCATATCGATCTGGGGCTTAAGGCGCAAGAGAAGATTGTCGTCGCCAATGAGCACACCGCGCCGCACGTGGGTAGCGGTGAGGTGCCCGTACTCGCCACCCCCGTATTGATCAACCTGTTCGAGGCGGCCTCGCTCGCGGCGGTCGAGGACCTGCTTCCGAACGGCTACCAGACGGTCGGCACGCGGCTCGATGTGCGACATTTCGCCGCGACCCCGGTAGGCATGGGGGCCGAGGCGCAGGCCCAGCTGGTTGTGGTCGAAGGGCGGACACTGCATTTTCGTCTGAATGCGAGTGATGATCGAGAAATCATCGGCGATGGCTGGCATGAGCGCATCATCATCAAGCTCGGTCGCTTCGACCAGCGCATGGCGGATAAGCTCGCGGGCAAATAGTTTCCACGTTGGGCCGGGGCCAAGCCTGGAACTTGGTATCGTTTCCATGGTTCCAAGGCAAGCTGGCACGGCCGTGCAACGCCGAGTGGACGATAACAAGGTAGGCGGTTTGTATGGACCAAGGCGAGAACGCTACTTCGTGTTCCGAATGCGGCGACGGCGACGCGCGCGGGTTCGACTTCTTCCTACACCGAGGCGAGACGTTTGCTTACGAAGCGCTGGTGCGGGGCATCGCGGTACAAGGGGGTATCGGCGATGTCCAGCTCAATATCAACTTCCTGCCAAACGCCGTTTACGAGCCGGCTAGCTGTATCCAGGCGACCCTCGTGGCGACCGAGCAAGTTGATCTCGCGCCAGAGAGATATGCCTCGATGTCGTTGCTAGGCCGACGTTCGAGAAATGTGAGCCGCCCGTAATGCCGCGCTGATCTCCCCCAAGGGAATTGCCCTTGTCGAAGTTAATTGGGCTATTACTCATGCTTTCCGCTGACGTGCTCGGCGACCTCGCTGGCGCTGTTGTACATACCCCCGGGGATCGCTCGCAAGGCACTCATCACCCCCGAGTCCGCCTCTTGCTTTTGGGCTTGGCCGATCATGTCTTTCTTCGGAGCCGGAAAATTCAGTCCTTGCAGGTGCTGGGTCACTTGATCAGAGATCCCTTGCGACACCTTTCTTGCGCCCATGTCGCTGTGCCTCGTCGCCGGAGAATCGGGGTCAAAAGACGGGGATTGGAACCCTGCCTCGGTCCGACATCGGGGGGCGAGGACTTGCTCGGCTCCCGTCCTCGGGTAATCCCCAACCGTCCGCGTGTGTGCCTGCGCGAAGTCGAGCTTGGGATCATCGGTCGCGTTCTACCGTGGGCTGGGCGTGCCTCGGAGCCTCGCGTTTGGAGTAATGCGCCAACCCGCATCGGGCACATCATGGAAGCTCAAGACGGAGGCATGGTCGTTGTTCAAACGATTCGATAGCCCCGTAGGGCGGTCGGTGCTCACCGTCGCGGGGGTGTACCTGGTGTTCAGCCTGTGCTGGATTCTGTTGTCGGATCGTGCCGTGGAGCTGATCGCGACCGACCGGGCGAGCATCAATGCCTGGCAGACCTACAAGGGACTGGCGTTCGTGATGCTGAGCACGGCGTTGCTCGCGTTCCTTCTGTCCCGCGAGGGCCGTCGACTCAGGGATCTGAACCACTACTGGCGCAATCTCATCGACATGGCCGACGAGGGCTTCTGGTTCATTGATCTCAATCGACAGACTCAGGTCGTGAATCGCAGCCTGGCTGAATCGCTCGGATATGAGCCCGATCAATTCATGGGCTGCACGCCGCTTGATTTCGTGGTGGATGAGGACCGGCCCATTCTCGAGCGCCACATCGGCCAGAACCCGGGCGAAGGGCTGCTGCAATCCGAGACAAGGCCGCGTCGATACGAGGTGCGAATGCGGCACCGTGACGGCCATGCCGTGCCGTTTCTGCTGCACGCGACTGCATTGCGGGACGATGCGGGCAGCGTGACCGGCGCCTATGCCTTCCTGACCGATTTGTCCGATGTCCGTGAGCACGAGCGCGCGCTGCATCTCAGCCGGCATGCCATCGATCATTCGTTCGACGAGATCTATCGCTTCTCGCGCAACGGACGCTTGCTCGACGTCAATGGCGCCGCCTGTCATAACCTCGGGTATAGCCGCAATGAGCTGCTCCAGCGCAGTATCGCGGAGATCGACGTGAGCGCGCCGTCCTGCGGCTGGTCGGACTACTGGCGCGAACTGGAACTGCGCGGCGCCCTCACCCGGGAGACGCGCCATCGACGTCGCGACGGCAGCGATTATCCCGTGGAGGTCGCCGTCAGTCACATGGTGTACGAAGGCGAGACGTTCGCCTATGCGGTCGCGCGGGACGTGCGTGAACGCAAATTGGCCGAAGCTTCGGCGCGACGCGCCAACGAGGCGCTACTGGCGCTGTCGAGGGCCACCGCGGCGCTGAGTCAGGCACGGGACCATACCGATCTATGCGAGCGGGTGTGCGCGGCACTCACGAGCAGTAGCGGTTATCCGCTCGTCTGGGTCGGCCTGGCGCGCGAGGATCGGGCCCATACGGTTGACGTGGTCGCGGCCTCGGGCGAGGAACAATCGTATCTCGATGGCCTGCGCATCTCCTATGCCGACGACCTCCGAGGTCAGGAACCGGCGGGCTGCGCGATCCGCGAGCGATCCATCCAGGTGGTGCGAGATGTGGCAATGGTCCCGGCCACGCTCCCGTGGCGCAAGGCGGCTCGTCAGCATGGCTTCTGTGCCAGCGCTTCGTTGCCGATATGGGTCGAGGATCGCGTGATTGGAGCACTCAACGTGCATGCCAACGATCCGGACGCCTTCGATGCGCAGGAACTGCCGTTACTCGAAGAGCTGGCGGCTGATCTGGGATTCGGCATCCGCACGCTCGACATGTGGGGCGAGCGCGATCGTCAGTTCGCTCGATTGCGGCAGGCGGGTACGGTGTTCGATAACAGCGCCGAAGGCATCATGGTGACCGATTCCGACCTGCGCATCGAGACTGTGAACCGCGCTTTTTCACAGATCACCGGTTACGCGCCCGGAGAGGTCATCGGGCAGGTTCCGCCTTTGCTGAAATCCGGGTTGCACGATCGCCCGTTCTTCCATGAACTATGGTCGCAGGTCGAACAGGCGGGTTACTGGCAGGGCGAAATCAGCAATCGGCGCCTCAACGGCGAAGTCTATCCGGAGTGGCTGACCATCAGCGCGGTGCGCGACGAGGGCGGCACCGTGACCAACTACGTCGGCATCTTCGCGGATCTGACCCAGGCTCATCGAACCCAGGAGGAACTCGCGTTTCGCACCTACCACGACCCACTCACGGAACTGCCGAACCGCGCATCGTTCTGCGAGCGCCTGCAGCAGGGGCTCAATAGCGACGATCCGCGTCTGGCGGTGGTCCTCGTGGATCTCCACGGCTTCCGTGCGCTCAACGACAGCTTCGGTGCCGGCGGTGGGGACGAGGTGCTCCGCCAGGCTGGCGCACGCTTGCGCGCAGTTTTGAGGCCGCAGGACACGGTCGCGCGTCCGGGTGGGGACGAATTCTGGATCATCGTGGCGGATGAGCGGCGCCAGGCCAGCGTCGACGAGTGGATCCGCCGATCGATGAAGGCGATCTCGGCGCCGATGACCGTGGCGGGCGAGGTGGTCCGTCTCGAAGCCAGCATGGGTGTCGCGCTGGCGCCGGGGGATGGCACGACGGTCGACGAACTGCTCACGAATGCCGCGACCGCGCTGCACCGAGCCCAGGAGAAGGGCCGTGGACAGATCGACTACTTCCAGCCTGCCATGCACGAGGCCGTGCAGCAGCGCGTCCGCATCGAGGAGGCGCTCAAAACGGCGATCGAACGCAGTGAGCTGCGGGTCTGGTATCAGTCGCAGGTCACGTTGGCCACCGGCGAGATCCACAGCGCCGAGGCGCTGGTTCGCTGGCAGCATCCGCAATGGGGTCTGCTTGCCCCAGCCGAGTTCATCCACGTGGCCGAGTCCTCCGGCCTGATCGTGCCCATCGGCGACTGGGTCTTGGAGCAGGCGCTACGGCGCATGGCGCGGTGGCGCGCGGCCGGTTCTCCGGTGCAACGCGTGAGCGTGAACGCCTCGGCGCAGCAGTTGCAGCGGCCGGAATGGCCCGAGATGGTCCACGCCATGCTCGAGCGTACGGGCGTTCCGCCGCAGTGCCTCGAGATCGAGATTACGGAGGAAGGTGTACTCGACAACCTCGACGATGCGTTGACCACGATGGAATGGCTCAAGGAGCTGGATATCCGGCTGGCCATCGACGATTTTGGCAAGGGCTACAGCTCGTTGATCAACCTCAAGCGGTTCCCGATCGACACACTCAAAATCGACAAGTCCTTCGTGGACGGTCTGCCCGAAATGGAGTACGACCGGTCCATTACGGAAGCGGTACTGGGCGTGTCGCGCGCGCTGCACCTGCAGGTCGTGGCCGAGGGCGTGGAAACCGAATCGCAGGCGAATTGGCTGGCCGCACATGGTGTCGAGTTGGCGCAGGGTTTTCTGTTCCACCGCCCGCAACCCCCCGAGCGGTTCGAGGCCACGTTTGGCACGGGGGCGCTGTCCGCCCACTAGGGATCACGCGCCGGACACCGCCCCGGGGTCGCTGCCCTCCGCACGAGCCTGCTCCCATGCCTGAATCACCCGCTTGCGCGAGGAGCCCCAGCGGTAGCCACCCAAGGCGCCGCTGCTGAGGATGACCCGGTGACACGGGATCAGCATGGCAATGGGATTCGCGCCTACGGCATTGCCGACGGCTCGCGTCGCGCGGGGCCGGCCCACGGCGGCGGCGAGCTGCGTGTAGCTGACCCGTGTTCCCGGCGGTACCCGAAGCATCGCCCGCCACACCGCGATCTGGAAGTTCGTGCCGCCGACGAAAAGCGGGAGTGCGGTCTCGCGCGATTTGGCACCCGCGATGGCATGGGCTACCTCGCGGGTGGCGTGCTCGTCTCCGACCAGCTGCGCGTCGGGCCATGTGCTACGGATCGCGGCAAGCTGCGTCGTGTCGTTTCGGTCGTCGAGAAAGGCCGCGCGAGAGATACCGCGTGCGGTCATGGCGACGAACACGGGGCCGAATGGCGTTTCGTGGGAGCCGTACCGCACCGTCAGCCCCAGGCCATGACGCTTGTATTCGCCCGGCGTCACTGCATCGAGGCGCACGAAGTGCTCGTGTAGCCGAGAGGTGCTACTGAGCCCCATATCGGTCGACAGATCGAGCAGTGAGGGCGCCTCAGCGAGTATCCGTTTCGAACGTTCCAGCGTCAGCACCTGCAGGAAACGCTTGGGCGTGGTCCCGGCCCAGCGAGTGAACAGGCGCTGGAAGTGGAACGGGCTCAGGTGAACATGTGCCGCGATCTCTTCCAGACTGGGCTGCTCGTGTACCCGCTCGGCGATGTAGGCAATGGCCTCGGCAATGCGTCGATAATCGAGAGTCGCGGCTTCCTCGGTCGCGCTCGCAATAGGGTCAGCAGGTACGGGCATGGGGTGATCACCTTGTGAGATATCGGGCCTGTTGGGGCAGTGTGCGAGGGTTCGCGCGCGCAGGCGATCCGATTCTTGCCGACTTTGACCGGATAGGCTCGTCGCGGGCCGGCTGACGGGCGACAGGGGGCCGCGTTATCCTCGCTAGTACATTCCTCGCGGCGTATCCCCAAATGGCCAACGAGATCACCCTGGAGGCGCAGCTCGTCACGCCCGATACCGGCGAGCCGCAGTTTCAGGTGCGCTTCTTCCCCTCTTCGGAAACCGACGAGCGCCTGCAAGAATCGGCGGCGGTCATGCGCAAGCTGCGGCAATCGACCGTCTCCCTGCCCATCTCGCCCCTGGAGTTCGAGCTGGATCCGATCACGGGCACGACGGATACGGTCGAGACCATTATGCTCACGTTGATGGGCGTGGATGAAGAAGGGCGCGTGCAGTTCCGCATGAATCTGCTCATGCGTGGCGGCGCGACGCTCACCTCCGATTCCGCCTGGGTGCTGAGCCCGCGCGAATCGAGCGTCGCCTGGGAGAAGCTGACCGGCCCGCCGAGGTCGGATGACCCGATCACGTTGCCGGAGCGTCCCGACTCGCTTACGGCGGATCTTTGCCCGGATATCGAGCGTGACACCACGGCAACGCACCGGCTCTATGTTGATGTCAACGATTTTCTCTGGAGCCGCTTGATGGGTACGATTCGAACGATGTGCGATCTGGTCCAGACCGAGGCCCACCTCGGGCTGATGGATAACGAGGTCCGGCTCGAATCACTGCACGGCTCCGAAGAGGCCGAGTTCGGCGAGGGTCAACCGGCGGCGGCGGACGAGTATCAGGAGCGCTACCTTTGGGTTCGTCTGGCTGAGGAGAGCACCTTCGAGGTCGCCGTCAAGACGTTTAGCGAAGTCAGCCAGGATCGCGACCTGGTATCCGGCCGAATCCTATAGCACCGGCATTGACCGGAGAAATGCTTTGACGTGCCCGGCGGCAAGCGGGGACGTCGGGCCTTCTAGCATAATGCGCAGTCCGCGCGCACAAAGATACGGAGCTTATGGATAGGCAAGGCAAGCTACTGATGGTCTTCGACGGCGGCCTCGCGCCCGGGTACACGGCGGTGGCGGTGGCCATGACCGAGTATGCCGAGAGCCGCGGCTACCGCGTTTGGGCGGCCCGCGAGGGGTTTCGCTCGCTGGCCGGGGCCTCGATCGAGCCCTCTCGGGTCGAGCCTCTGACTAGCGAACCGGGGCTGGCGGCCGGCGCGTCGGTCGAGGAGGCCGTCGCGCGCAACCTCTACGGCCATATCCGCGATGCCGGCAGCCCGTTCCGTTCGGAGCGCTTCCATGGGTTTCACGAAGACGAGGCGCAGCGCGAGGCCGCCCGCTTCATCCTGGATGAAGGCTTTGGTACCTGCGTCTTCGTTGGCGGCAATGGGACTCTGCAGGGCGCCAAGTCCCTGGCGTCATCGCTCGAGCCTCATGTGCACGTCGGCTTCATCAATGCGTCGGTCGATAGCGATCTGCGCGGTGACCGCTCGGTGGGCTTTCTCACCGCGCTGGAGGAGGGCGCGCGGGTGGCCCGAGGACTATTCGCGGACGCAATGACCCATCATCGCCACTACATCCTCGAGATGATGGGCAACCGCGGCGGCAAGCACGCCCTGCACTGCGGCATTGCCGCCCGCGCGCATCTGATTGTCCTGCCGCAGATGGACCTGCCGGCCGACACGATGGATGAGATCGCGGCGCAGCTCAATCGCCGCAACCACTCGTTGACCGTCGTCGCCGAGGGCTACTGCAAAGACCGCCGGCCAGAGGAACAATCGGCGGCCGATTACTTGCGTGAATGCCTGGCCGAGCACGGCTTCGCCGACCGCAAGGACCGACGGGTCATTGCCGAGCCCTATAGCCGATACATACGCGGTGTACGGCCGCTCGCGATGGAGAATGAGGGCATCCTGCTCAAGTGTGGCCTGCTGCTCGACTCCTTCGAGCGAGGCGCGTCCCAGATCATGCCGTACTATCTGAGCCCGCACGAGATCGGCGTGCGACGCCTGGACGAGGTCTACACGGATAACACGGTCGAACCCGAATACCTGGACCTGATCGACCGCTTCAACCTGGAGTCACTGCGCACTCACGCGCACGAGCGCTGCCGAGCCTAGCAGCCTGTCGGACTTAGGCTCATCTACTGCGGCGAATGGGAATCGGTCCATATTTCCGATCCTCCTCGTCAAATAGTCACCACCGGCGATAACACGGCGAACTTGCGTTAAGGGACACTAGTCACGGGGCCGGGACAATGTGATGCTTTGCCGAAAGTTGGCTATGGTCTCGCGCCGTGCGACGAGCGGCGCTCGACGCAGCCTCTCAGAAGAACACCGAGGTTGATGAATGACACTTCCCACCTGGTTCCGAGACTGGACAGCCTGGGCCGGCGATCACCGCTGGCTGGTTTCACTGATGGCCATCTTCGTGGTCGTGCTCGTCATCGATGTGATCCATCGTGGGGTCATTCGCGCGCTGGCCCGGCGCGCCAGTCGCAATGACAAGCTGTGGGATGACACGATCATCGACGCCATGGGCGCACCGATCAGAGTGGCACTCTGGGTACTGGGCCTCGCGGCCTCGTTCGCGATCATCGGGTCGAACCTGAATCTGCCCGTGGATCTATCGCAGTACATCCCGCGGGCGACCGGAATCGGCCTAGTAGTTGCGTTGTCTTGGTTTGGTTTCCGGCTGGCGCGGGGCGTCGAAGAAGCCTTGCTCGAACGCTACGTCCATTCAGGAGGTGGCGTCGGGCCCGACCGCACGACCGTCGATGGCATTGGCAAGGTGCTGCGTGCACTGGCAATCGTCGTTGGGTTGCTTCTCGTACTTCAGGCATGTGGTGTATCCATTTCGGGCCTGCTGGCGGTCGGCGGCGTCGGCGGTTTGGCCATCGGCTTTGCCGCCCGCGATCTACTCGCCAACTTCTTCGGCAGCATCATGATCCACACCGACGGCCCGTTTCGTGTGGGTGACTGGATTCGCTCGCCGGATCGCGACATCGAAGGCGTCGTGGAATACGTTGGCTGGCGCATGTCGCGCTTGCGGACGTTCGACATGCGGCCGCTGTACGTCCCCAATTCGGTCTTCGTCAACGCCGTGGTCGAGAATCCCTCGCGGATGACTCATCGGCGCGTTTACGAAACACTCGGCATTCGCTATGACGACATCGCCGTTCTCGGAGATATCGTTGGCGAGATACGGGAGATGATCGAGGCGCGCGAAGAGGTCGATCTGCGCCAACCGGTGATCATCAACTTCCTCGAGTACGGCGCGTCGTCGCTCACCGTCATGATCTACTTCCTGGTGACCGAGACGCGCTGGGTTGCGTATCACGCGCTCAAGCAGGAACTCATGCTCGCGATTGCGGACGTCATCGCTCGCCATGGTGCCCAGGTCGCGTTGCCGACCACGACATTGCACGTCGCAAGCACGCCCGGCGGCGAGCCCGTCCAGGCACCGGAGGTCGTCGACACGGATTCCGGCGCGCACCGCAGCGCCGACACGGTGTACGGTCAGGTTGCCGAGGGGCAAGCCGAAGGTGCTGGGAGCGCATAACGGGCATTGTGGCAACTCGGCTTGGGCCGAATGGGGAAACCAAGTCTGCCGTGGTGTGTCAGCGCAGGTTGAGTGGAAGGCCGTTGTGGATGGCCGTCGCCGCCGTAGCGGCGTGGGCCGTGCCGACCGCCATCTGGTTGAGGGCATGCACGATGTCGCCGGCGGCGTAGAGCCCGGGTACCGAGGTGTTTTGGTGCCGGTCGACCGCGAGTTCTCCGCGGCTATCGCATTCGGCTCCGAGTTCGAGTGCAAGCCGGGTTCGGGCCTCGTGACCGAGCATCGGGTAAAGCGTATCGAACCGCAGCTCACGCCCCGTCGACAGCCGGACGATGACGCCGTCTTCCTCGTCCGGGACGACGATATCGATGGCCTCATGCACCAACTGAATGCCTTGGCGGTTGAGCTCCGCTCGTTCGCTTTCGCCGATCGTTTCGCCCTCGGGCGGCACGAACAGCGTCAGCCTGCGCGTGTAGGTGCGGAGGAATCGGGCATGGGGCACACAACCCGGCGTTGAGGCGAGTACCGCGACGTTCTCGTCGAGCACCTCGTAGCCGTCGCAGACCGGACACCAGCGGATGCTGCCATTGCGCGTGGCACTGTGGAGGTGCGCGATGTGTGCGTCGTTGTCCTGCACCCCGGTGGTGAGAATGACCCGGCTCGCCGCTAGCCGGCGATGTTCGATGCCCGCGACGAATCCGTGCGGGGTGACCGAGAGCGTATCGACGTGGCCCGCCTCGATCACCGCCCCGTACTTGGTCGCCTGGGTGCGTAGCCGCGCGAGGAGATCGGCGCCGGGGATTCCGTCCGGAAATCCCGGGTAGTTGTGCGTCTCTGGAATCATCGCGGCGCGGCTGTGACCGGCATCCACGACCACGACTCGCCGGCGAAATCGCGCGAGATAGAGTGCGGCGGTCAAACCGGCCGGACCGCCGCCAACCACGAGACAATCCCATTTCCGCCTTTCTTCCATGTGCGCTCCGTCCTAGTGTCCCTTAACGTAAGTTCGTCGATGTTTCTCGTCGAGGCATCGTGGCGACTGGCAAGGCGCGCCGACGAGTCATAGGGCCTCTATGGCGAGGAGGCGCAACGCCGCCAGGCGCCTCGAGGTCCGGCGATAACACGGCGAACTTGCGTTAAGGGACACTAGCAGCCTGTCGGGCTTAGGGCATCGTAGCGAGGCGGGTGGGAATCGAGGACAGATTTTCGATCGTCCGAGGAGAATAGTGGTGACTATTGGACGAGGAGGATCGGAAATATGGACCGATTCCCGTTCGCCGCAGTAGATGAGCCTAAGCCCGACAGGCTGCTAGGGAAGGTCTGATCAATCCATTGCGCTCGCGTTACGCTTGCGCCACTGCCCGGTCGCGGCTCGGTCGAGTCGCACCTTCGGGCGAATCCCCATCGCCCAGGAAACCACCGGACTGCCTGCGCCAGAGATCCGCGTACAGACCGCCATGCCGTAGCAATTGTTCGTGCGTACCGGTCTGGGCGATGCGGCCTTGATCGAGCACGATCAGTCGGTCCATGGCGGCGATGGTGGAGAGGCGGTGGGCGATGGCGATGACAGTCTTGCCCTCCATCAAGGCATCGAGCTGCTCCTGAATGGCCGCCTCCACACCCGAGTCGAGGGCCGAGGTGGCCTCGTCCAGGACGAGGATCGGCGCGTTCTTCAGCAGCACGCGCGCAATCGCGATGCGCTGGCGCTGGCCGCCGGAGAGCTTCACACCGCGCTCGCCCACGTGCGCGTCGAGTCCGCGGCGGCCCTTCGGGTCGGTCAGGTCGCTAACGAAGTCTTCCGCCTGTGCCTTGCGGGCTGCGGCCAGGACTTCCCCGTCGGTCGCCTCCGGCCGGCCGTAGCGGATGTTGTCTCGGATGGAGCGGTGGAGCAGGGCGGTGTCCTGCGTCACGATGCCGATCTGGTGCCGTAGCGACTCCTGCGTGACCGAGCTGATGTCCTGGCCATCGACGAGAATGCGGCCGGCCTGAGCGTCGTGGAAGCGCAGTAGCAGGCTAGTGAGGGTAGATTTGCCGGCGCCGGATGGCCCGACGAGTCCTACCTTCTCGCCGGGACGAATGGTGACATCGAGATCCTCGAACACGGGGTGGGCCGGGTCGTACCCGAAGCGCACACCATCGATCACGATCTCGCCGCGCTCGACGGTCAGGTCGGTCGCGTCCGCGCCGTCCTGCACGGATACCGGCTGGGTGATCGTGTTAATGCCGTCCTGGACCGTGCCGATGTGTTCGAACAGGCTCGCGATCTCCCACAGAATCCAGTCCGCCATGGAGCGAATGCGCAATACGAGGGTGATGGCGACCGCGATCGCGCCCAGACTCACGGCCGCTTGCAGCCAGCCGCGAATGGCCAATGCCGCGATCCCGGCCAGCAGCAGCGCGTTGCTCGTCTGCAGGCAGAAGGTAAGCCCGGTGACCAGGCGCATCTGCCGGTGGACCGTGCCCATGAAGCCGTTCATGGCGTCGCGCGCGTAGGTCTGTTCGCCGCGCGTGTGCGCGAACAGCTTCACCGTCTGGATATTGGTGTAGCTATCGACCACGCGACCGGTCATCTCCGCACGCGCATTGGCCTGCTCCATGGAGATACGGCGTAGTCGCGGCACGAAGTACACCAGGATTCCGGTATAGGCGGCCAGCCAGAGTAGCAGCGGCGCTGTCAGCATCGGATCGGCGCTGCCGACCAGGAACATCGCGCCGATGAAATACACCGCGATGTAGACGAAGACGTCGATCAGCTTCATCACGGTCTCGCGCACCGCGATGGCCGTTTGCATCACCTTCTGCGAGACGCGGCCGGCGAACTCGTCGTGGAAAAAGCTCATGCTTTGGTGCAGCAGTAGCCGGTGCGAAAGCCAGCGCACCAGCATCGGAAAATTGCCGAACACGGTCTGGTGCATGAACAGCGACTGCACGAGTACCAGCACGGGGTAGACCAGGACCACCAGCGCGGCCAAGCCGGCGAGGGTCCAGCCGTGTTCGGCCAGGAATACCTCCCGGTTCGCCTCGGAGAGCCAATCCACCAGCGAGCCGAGCCCGCTCAGAAAGGTCAGCTCGACGACCGCGATTAACGCGGTCAGCACCGAAATCAGGCCGAGCCATGGCAGCGCGGGCCGCGCGAAATGAGCCATGAAGGCCATCAGCCCAGTCGGCGGCACCGACGGCTCCTCGACCGGGAATGGATTCATTAGTTTCTCGAAGAACCGGAGCATCGGCTTCTCCCTGGTTTCGCGGTGCGGGGCGCCGCCCGCGAAATTTCACGACAGGCGAAGCGACTCAGACCATCGTGGTGCGATGACTACGCCCGGCGTGTGACGCCCGTGGCGCACTTGCGTGCCCTGATCCCGCTTGCCCGCACGGGGACCGCTGGGGTCCGCCCCCATTTATCGACGTTACAACTCCCTTGTAACGCCTCAAGTATGCTTGAGGTCAAGGTCGGCAGAAGGATGGACTAGTGTCCCTTAACGTAAGTTCGTCGATGTTTCTCGTCGAGGCAT
>JBBEEB010000095.1:0-2614 GCA_040880995.1 Halofilum sp. (in: g-proteobacteria) | reverse complement strand
CAGACGCCTCGAGGCCCGGCGATAACACGGCGAACTTGCGTTAAGGGACACTAGGATGCCGCTCGCGCTGATTGTGGCTCGAATCGATGCGGGTGCAGTACCCAGCCATCGGCGCCAATCTCGAGCAGCAGGCAGGCGGGGCCGCCGTAGGTCCGTGTCCGTCCGGCCGCGCCGGGATTGAGTATCCACGGCAGACCGGCCGTATCGGCCGCCGGCCGGTGACTATGGCCGCAGACCACTGCTGCCGCATCGCGGTAACGCGCCCGAAGCCGCCGATGGCGGTCGCGCGCGGCGAAGCGGTGGCCGTGGTCGATCACCAGTGTGCCGCCCGGCAGCGATACAGAGGCCGTGTCTGGTAGATCGGCCAATTCGGCCTGGTCGTCGGCGGGCCAGTGCCGGGGCGTGTCGTTATTGCCCGCGACGGCAACGACCTCGGCGCCATGCTGTGCCAGCGTGCGCAGGATGGCGCCGTTACCGATATCGCCGGCATGAATGATCAGGTCGCAGGGCAGGGACAGCTCAGCGACTCGTGGGTCGAGATGGCCGTGGGTATCGGCGATTAGGGCGATCGAGCGGTATTCTGGCGAGCTTGGCATCGCGAATTCGCAGCCGGGCAGGATGCGTAAGGCCGCACGCGGGGGATGTTCGAGCGGGCCGGCCGGGTGGAGCCACCCACCCGGTCACGTCCCGCCCTCGCGCGGCCCACTAGCGGTCCAGGCGCTTGAACTTGGGTCGGTGCGGCTGGACCGCGTCGTCGCCCAGGCGCCGCTTGCGGTCCTCCTCGTACTCGCTGTAGCTGCCTTCGAAAAAGAACACCTCGCCGGTGTCCTCGAAGGCCAGCGTGTGCGTGCAGATACGGTCGAGGAACCAGCGATCGTGCGAGATCACCACGGCGCTGCCGGGGAAGTCGAGCAGTGCCTGTTCGAGCGCGCGCAGGGTCTCGACGTCGAGATCGTTGGTCGGTTCGTCGAGCAGCAGCAGGTTGCCGCCGCTCTTGAGCAACTTGGCCAGATGCACGCGGTTGCGCTCGCCGCCGGACAGGTCCTTGACCTTCTTCTGCTGGTCCGGCCCCTTGAAGTTGAAACGGCCGCAGTAGGCGCGCGAGGCGACCTGCCAGTTGCCCACCTCGATGTAATCATGGCCGTCGGAGATTTCCTCCCACACCGTCTTGTCGCCGGCGAGCGAGTCGCGCGACTGGTCGACGTAGGCTACGTCCGCGGTATCGCCGAGCTCGATGGTGCCGCCGTCGGGCTGCTCGGTGCCGATGATCATGCGCAATAGCGTGGTTTTGCCGGCGCCGTTGGGGCCGATCACGCCGACGATACCGCCGCTCGGCACGTGGAAGGACAGGCCCTGGTACAGCTCGCGGTCGCGGAACTGCTTCGAGAGATTCTGCGCCTCGATCACCTTATCGCCCAGGCGCGGCCCCGGCGGGATATAGATCTCGTTGGTCTCGGCGCGCTTCTGGTACTCGGGCTGCGACAGCTCCTCGAGGCGCTGCAGGCGCGCCTTGTTCTGCGTCTGGCGGCCCTTGGGCGTGGAGCGGGCCCATTCGCGCTCTTGCGTCATCGCCTTGCGCCGGGCGCTCTCGGCCTTCTCCTCCTGTTCCAGACGCTTTTCCTTGTACTCGAGCCAGGCCGAATAATTGCCCTCGAAGGGAATGCCCTGGCCGCGGTCGAGTTCGAGGATCCAGCCGGCGACGTTGTCCAGGAAGTAGCGGTCGTGGGTGACCGCGACGACCGTGCCCTCGAACTCGCCGAGGTAGCGCTCCAGCCAGGCCACCGACTCGGCGTCGAGGTGGTTGGTGGGCTCGTCGAGGATCAGCATGTCCGGCTCGGCCAGCAGGGTGCGGCAGAGCGCGACGCGGCGGCGCTCGCCGCCGGATAGATGGCCGGTGTCCGACTCCCACGGCGGCAGGCGGAGCGCGTCGGCGGCGACCTCGAGCTTGCGCTCCAGATCCCAGGCGCCGGCGGCCTCGATGCGGTCCTGCAGCTTGCCCTGTTCCTCGATCAGCTTATCGAAGTCCGCCTCCGGATTGGCGAATTCCTCGTTGTTGATCTGGTTGAAGCGGTTGAGCAGGGCGCGGGTGTCGGCGACGCCATCCTCGACGTTGCTGCGCACGTCGCGGCTGTCGTCCAGCTGTGGCTCCTGCGGCAGGTAGCCGATACGCAGGCCGGGCTGCGGCCGTGCCTCGCCCTCATATTCGGTGTCGACGCCGGCCATGATGCGCAGCAGGGTCGACTTGCCGGCGCCGTTGTAGCCGAGTACGCCGATCTTGGCGCCGGGGAAGAAGTTCAGATTGATGTTTTCCAGAATCTTCTTCTTGGGCGGAACGACCTTGCCCAGGCCATTCATCGTGAATACGTATTGCGCCATATCGTCCTCGTGCCTGCCGGGGTAAGGATGAATCGTCCGTTGCTACGCGCCCCGCGGGCCGCAGAACCGCCCAAAGTGGACGGCGCGCCATTATCGGCAATCGCCCTGGAACGGTCCACCGCAGCGCCCACGTAGGACTCCGGGGGCGCTACAATGACCCCGTCGGCGTAGCTTCTGTGCGCGACTAGTGTCCCTTAACGCAAGTTCGTCGATGTTTCTCGTCGAGGCATCGTGGCGA
>JBBEEB010000094.1:0-17973 GCA_040880995.1 Halofilum sp. (in: g-proteobacteria) | reverse complement strand
CGCGCTCGAGCCGATTTTGGCAGCCTGGCTAGGCGCGGTGGCGGTCCGGTAGCCCGAGCTACCGGGCCGACGCCGCAGCACCGCCAGGGGCCAAAAGCGGCCGAGCCCCAAGGGGTTACGGCTCCAAAGGCGACCTTGCGGCGTTGCGAAGCTTGACCGTAGGCCCCGCTACGGCGCTGCGCTTAGCGCCTTGCAATGCCGCCTTTTGAGCCGTAACGCGACGGCAAAGGATTGATCAGACCTTGCCTAGGCCCATTGGCAATGGCACTCCAGGCCATTGTCTGTTCGGGTTTTCCGGGCCGAAGGGGGAGTGTATCGGGAACGAGCGGCCGAGCCCATGGGCGGGACGCGATGACGGATGGTGATACATTGCCGCGTGCGGCGCTGGAGGACCCCCGTGGAGCTAATCAGCGATCGAAAGCGCGAAGACGTATTCGAGGTGCGCAGGCGATTTCTCGTGCGCGCGCTCACGCTCGGCCTGTTCGTCGGCTGGGGCGCGACCCGCGAGGCGCTCGCGATGGCGTCGCCGCGCGCAATGACGCTGGGCCAGTCGATCTACCGATTGAGTGGTCCGGTGTGGGTCGATGGCCGGCGTGCCGATGCGGATACACGCGTGGCTCCCGATGCCGAGCTCGTGACCGGTTCCGGCAGCGAACTGGTCTTTGTCGTGGGGACGGACGCGTTCATCCTGCGCGAGAACAGCCGCCTCGCACTGACACCCGTGCATGATGCAGCGGCGACGGAGCAGCGAGGCAATCGCTCGATCCTGCTCGAAGGCTTGCACCTGCTGTCCGGCAAACTGCTGTCGGTGTTTGGGCAACGCGAGCGCGCGCGCGGGCCGGATCTGCGCACACCCGTAGCCACGATCGGCATCCGCGGCACGGGTGTCTACCTTGAAGCCGAGACCGACCGTACCTACGTATGCACCTGCTATGGCACGACCGAGTTGCGCTCGTTGCGCGATGCGCAAAGCCGAGAACGCGTGGCCTCGTCGCACCACGACGAGCCGCGCTACGTGGTGGGGGAGGGCCGTCCGGGGCAGCTCATCGAGCCCGCGCCGATGATCAATCACACGGACATGGAACTCGAACTCGTGGAGGCGCTGGTCGGGCGCAAACCGCCATTCGCGCAATCGGCCTCGCGCTACGACCGGTACTAAGGAAGGCTTGCAAGGGCGACCTTGCGGCGTTGCGAAGTTCGACCGTATTTGCCCGATACGGCGCTGCGCTTCGCGCCTTGCAATGCCGCCCCTGCAAGCGTAACGCGCCGCAATGGATTGATCAGACCTTCCTTGACTTCCGCTGCGAGACCTTACTCGAACATGCGACTGCGCCGGCGCCACGGGATGCGGGTCACCACGAGTCCGGAAATCAGCCCGGCGAATAGCACCCCGGCACCGGTAACGAACCACTCGCGCTCTTCCCGGTTGGTGGCCTGCGTCAGTTGATGGTCGAGTTCCCTGACCCGCCGCTCCAGATCATTCGAGTTCTCGCGCAGACGCGTGTTCTCTTCCGACAGTTCCAAACCCTCCGCTGCGTCCGAAAGCTTGCTTTGAAGTTCTTCATTCTCCGTGGCGAGCGTCTCGGCCCGCGAGCTTGTCGATTCGAGGTCCTGGCGGGTCTCGTTTAACGTGGATTCCAGCTCATCCACGCGCTCGCGCGCCTGGCCAAGCTGCGTCTGCGCGCGCTCGAGGCGGTCGGCGGCCACGGGCTGGTCCGTCAGGTACTGGTTGCGAACCCAGCCGGTATCCTCACCGACCCGCACGCGCGCCCACTCGCCCTCGGTTTCGAGGGTTTCGAGCGTTGTGCCGGTTCCAATCACGCGGACGATGCGGTATTGATTTCCGGCGCCGCTGCGCAGGCTGATGCGCAGCTCGTCGGTCACGTAGCGCGTCGCACCTAACGCGCTGGTAGCGGTCAGGCAAAGCACGGCCAAAAGACAAATCTGCGCGCGTCGAATCACGTCGACTCCGGGTTCACAGCGGGCGAATGGGAGCGGGGCGCCAGAAGTCTACGCCGGCCGCGTGGCCAGCGGAACAGCCAAGGTGGATCGAGGCGCGCACCAAGCCGCGGAATTGAGAACTACGACAAACCATTCGCACGCAGCCGCCGGCAGGGGCGCCTGGGCCGCGCGGTCGCTTAACGGGCGTAGGCGCGCTGTAGTGCGTCAATATCGAGCTTGGTCATGCCTAACATGGTGCCCATCGCGCGTTGCGCGCCCGGGCGGTCGGCGTCGGCTAGCAGGTCCGCCAGGACCGCGGGCACAATTTGCCAGGATCAAGCTTCCAAGATGGTTTCGAAGCCCGACCGTATTCCCCGGATACGGCGCTGCGCTGCGTGCCTTGCAATGCCGCCCTTGCAAACGTAACGCGGCTGCAATGGATTGATCAGACCTTCCCTAGGCCGAGCGCGAGCCGACGACCTGGCCGTAGTTCAGGATGGCCACCAGGATCACGCCGCCAAGGATGTTGCCGATCGTCGTGGGGATCTGGAAAGCGAAGACGTATTGGAACCAAGTGGCCTGGCCGGAGAAGACGGCGATCAAGACCTCCGATGCGCCGGCGATGCTGTGCATGAGGTCAAGAAGAGGAATCATCATGGCCAGCATCCAGACCACGAAGATCTGCGAGATCGTGTCCTGCACCGCCGAGACCAGCCATGCCATCAGCGCGACGATCCAGCCGCCAAAGATGCCCTTCATGGCGGCGAGGGCAAATCCGTAACCAAGCTTCTTGGATACGTCGTCGAACATCAATTCTGCCGCCGCTGGCGGTAGCAGCTCGACGTAAACCGCGGCCATGGCAAAAATGAGGGCGCCGAGGAGATTGGCCGCGAGAACGACGAACCAGAAACGGAGCAGCTCCGCGACCGCCGCGTGACGGGCGAGCACGACGGTGACGGGCGTGACCGTGTTCTCCGTGAACAACTGCGCTCGGCCGAGCACGACGATGATGAAGCCGATCGGATAGAAGGCGATGGCGAGTGGCCCTATGCCCCCGGTCATGGACCCGACCATCGCCATCGCGACCGCGCCGAGTGAGATGTTCAGGCCGGCCGAGAGGCCCGAGAGTCCTAACCCTGCTTTCGCGCGGCCAAGTTCATTGCGCCCGTCGGTAATGACGGTGTCGAGAATGGTCTTGGCGTCCTTGGAGGCGGGCATGGCGACATCCTTGTGCCAACCGGGGGCATTCCCTGGTGTTGAGCGTAGACGTCCGTGGAGAGCCCACTAGTCGACGCTGCCCTTGATCTCTTCGGCGAGCGCCCCTACCTGAGCTTGGCGATTGGCCTGTTCCAGGTCGGGTCGCTCGTCCAGAGAAGACCACTCGGGATGCGCCCGCGCGGTCGCCAGCGGCGGTGGCAGCTTGCCGCGCAGCCAGTCGTCCTTGGGCGCATTGAGGCTGACCGGTTGTTGGGCGGCGTGCCCGCGAGCCTCCAGGGCTCGCAGCAGTTGGCGTTGGCGTAGGGCGAGGGCAGCCAGGATGGCGTCATCGACACTCAGCTGGCGCGCCCCGCGCAGTTTTCCGAGCAGGCGCACGCTGAATTGCCGGCCCGCGCGCGATACCCCGCCGGCGAGCCCGCCGAGTATGGTTCCGGCGCCGAGGGTGATGCCGCCCACCATCAGATCGAGGCCGGCACCGGCCGCGGTGCCCGCGGCCAGTCCGCCGCCGACGCGCACTCCCAGCTGCTTGAGCGTCTCCGGATGGAACAGATCGTCCTGCCAACGGCCATCGGCTAGTGGCAGCTCGCCCGTGACGGCATCTTCCTGGCGGAACCCGTACAGGCGCAGTAGCGCGTCCGTGCATTGTTGCTCGCGCTCGCGGACTCGCCGGCGCATGGCGCCGACCGCCTGCTCGACGGCCTCGGGCTCGGCGGCGACGCGCTGGCGCAGGGCAGCGACGTCGATGAGCAGTTCCGCGATCAACCGACAGGCGCTGCGCCGGCGCGCGGCAGCCTGCGCCTCGCGGTCGACGATCAGGCGCTCCAGGGTTGGGCCGGCATCGGGCAGCATCAGGGCCAGGCTTTGGTACAGGCGCTTCTCGCCGTCCACTGGCGGGGCTACGCTGTCGAAGCTGAGCAAGGCATGGAGTCCCCGCCGGGCCATGGCCTCGCGCCATTCCTCGGCGCGGTTATCGCTCGAGGCGACGAAATTGAGCACCGGAAACAGCGGCTTGCCGCACAGCGACAGGATCTGGGACTCGTCGAGATACTTGGGGAGGACCGACTCGCGGGCGTCGATCACATAGAGCCCGGCGTCGCTCGCGAGCAGGCGACGCAACACCTTGGTCTCCTGGGCGAAGCGGTGCTGGGCCTCGGTACCGCGCAGGAATTCGGTCAGTAGCGCGGGGCCGTCGCAGCGCTCGCCCGGCCGCCGGAGCTGTTCGAGATAGTCCAGCAGGGACATCGCGTCCTCGAGTCCCGGAGTGTCGAACAGCTCCAGCGCCGGCTGCCCCTCGATCTGCAGGCTCGCGCCCTCGACATGGCGCGTCGTGCTGGCGCGGCTGGAGACCTCGCCGAAGGCGGCGTCGCGCATGAGCGTGCGCAGAAACGAGGTCTTGCCGACGTTGGTGTGCCCGACGACGGCGAGGCGCAGCGGTTCAGTCATGGCCGTGCTCCAGCCATGTCATCGGCGCGGATTCCGTCGTTTCGATGCTGAGTTCGCTCAGGGCCTCGCGCCACTGCGCCCAGCGCGATTCGTCCACAAAGACGTCGGGTGGCGACGTGAGCAGCCACACCCGGGCGGCGCCGGCGAGCCGGGCGAGCTCGCCGATCAGGCGCAGTGTGCCGCGATCGACCGAACGCATGGGATCGCAGGCGATCGCCAGCCGCGCCGGCGGCGATTGCGTCAGGCGCTCGAGTAGCTGCTGGCGTTGCGCGCGGGTGTCGGCCACGCCGGCATCGGTTACTTGCTTGGGCAACGCCGGGGGCCAGGGATGGCGTTCGTCCAGTTCCACCGCGACCAGCATCGCGCCCTGGCCGGCGATGTGGGGTCTCTCCGCGTGGGCGGCAATTCCCTCCGGTTCAGCCGGGTCGCTCACACCGAGCGGTGTGCTCGCCGGTACGAGGCGATCGCGCAAGATGGCGTACTCGGGCAGCGTGGCGTCCAGTGTTAGCGCACCTAGTTGGCGTTGCCAGCCCCAGGCGCATGCGGCGAGTAACAGCGCGCGCGGCACGATTCCGTAGACCACCAGGCTGCCGAGGAGCCATCCGGCCCACGCCTGACGCGCGGCCTCATTGGCGACTCCGGCGCCCTGGTCGAGATTACTCGCGCGCACCGTGTCGACATCGGGCAGGGGAAAGCCGAGTAGTGACGGCAGGCCGCCGATTGCGCGGGTCAGCGTGACGAACGCCTCGGGCGTGAGCAGGGTGGTCTCCCAGGCAAAGCCATAGCGCCGCGCCGAGAGCATCGCCAGCAGCGTGGCGAGCGCGCTCAGCAGCGCCAGCAGCCAGAAGGCGTGGACCACGATGCCGAGCCCCCAGCGGGTGAGCCCCGCGCGCTGCAAGAGGCTCCACAGCGCGGGGCCGAGGCGCGCGCCATGCCCGTGTCGGCTGATGCGGCCGACGAGCCACAGCCACAGGCGACCGACCGCGCCGCCGCCGGTTCCGGCGAGGGTCACCGTCCACACCAGCAGGGCGAGCAGATGGACGCCGAGCAGGCTGCCCAGCGCCCAGAATACGTTCACGGGCTGTTCGCCCTCGAGCGCGGCCCCCGCCAGCGTGCCGCCGAGCAGGATCGCGAGCAGGCCCAGGGCCAGCAGCATGACCCCGGCGCTTTGACGCCATTGCTCGAGCGCGCCCACCAGGCCGTCGCGTTCGGCCAGCCGTTCGGCCCGCGTGAGCACGCGGGTCTCGAAACTACCGCCGGCGGCGCGTGCCTGGCGATTGGCCTCGCTGTCCTCCCGGGGGCCGCCGTGGCCTTCGCTCAGGCGCACGGTCTCGGCCAGCCAGTGGCGGTCGAACGGCGAGATCGCTTGGTTCGCGGATGGGGTCACGAAGAGAGTCGGGCTCGGCAGGGTATGTGGGCCCCAGGATAGCTGATGATGTGAGGGGACGGCCGCACGGAGCGACTCAGTGGCGCTGCAGAAGATGCACGCGCTCCGTCAGCCGGGTCAGACCCTTTTCGCGATAACGCGGCCGATGCGCCAGACCATCCTGGTCCTCCACGAGCTTGATGGCGAATGCGTTGCCGTAGATGCGCTCAATCTCTGCGGGCGTCACGGGGTATGGCGGCCCGGCCATCTCAGCCGGCGGGTAGTCATACGTGATCAGCAGTATCACCGCGCCGCGCGGCAGCAACTCGCCCATTTTGGCCGCATAGGTGCGGCGTGTGGCTTCGGGCAACGCGATCAGCGCGGCGCGGTCGTGTACCAGGCGGACGTCGGCGAGGTCGTTGGGCGCCAAATCGAAAAAGTCGCCGCAAAGCAGGCGTATGGGGCCGTGACGAAACTCCTGGAATGCGCCGCGCGTGGCGATCTCGGGCTGCAACCCGTGCTCGCGAAACAAGGCCTCAGCGGCGAGGGCGCTGATCTCGACGCCTACGACGCGGTGCCCGCGCTGGGCGAGCCAATGCAGATCCAGGCTTTTGCCGCAGAGTGGCACGAATGCGGCGGCGCCCGCTGGTGGCGCGATCTGCGGCCAGAGCGCTTGCAGATGCGGGTCGACGGTCTCCTGATGGAAGGCGATCTCCTGGTTCTCCCAGCGATCGCGCCAGAACTGCAAATCCATGCACGCAGGCCTCTTGTCGCGTTTCGGCGGGGGGCAGCATAGCAAGCGCGCGCGGTGGCGTAGCGATACCGGCATTGAAACCGACATCCGCTAGCGGGCGAACTTGTGTGGGTTGAGCAGGTAGAGCGGGCCGAAGCCACGTGGAATTGATTCTTTCCTGGTTGATCCTGTCGCTGGCCGTCTGGGTGACCGCGGCGGTCCTGCCGGGCTTTCACGTCAAGGGGGTCGGCAGCGCCGTGCTCGTGGCGGCCATCTTCGGCGTGCTCAACTTTCTGCTGGGATGGCTGCTGTTCGCGCTATTCACCGTGCTCACGCTCGGGCTGGCCTGGCTGTTGGCCTTCATCACCCGCTGGATCATCAACGCCATACTGCTGATGCTGACCGATCGTTTGACCGACCATCTGACGGTGGACAGCTTCGGCTGGGCCCTCGGCGGTGCGTTGATGATGTCGGCGCTCGGCACCCTGGGCCAGTGGCTGATCACGGGTGGTTTGTGATCCGCGCGTGGTGGTACGAACCTTCCGAACAACGGGAAACGTTATCGATACAGGGCGCCACGTAGCAGGCAGCCCCGCGCGAGGGTCGCGAACCAAGGGCAGCTCCCAGGGTCGGAGCCCAGCGGCGCCCGTGCGCGAATCCTTGGGTAACCGTTGCGCGGTGAGCGGCCCAGCGCGAGCCCGCTTCGCTTACGGCATGCAAGTGCACAAGGTCCGGACCGCCGGGCCGTCTCGACACACGGAGGTGGTATGAGAAAGTGGATTCCTTTGGCAGCGGTTCTTCCCGTGCTGGCCGGATGCCAGACCATGAGCGGCTTGGGCTTGCCCGGCATGACGTCCGACGCATTCAGTGAATACGACGACGATGGGGATGGGGTGATCAGCCGCTCGGAGGCGGGCGACTCACGCGTGCTGGCGGACAATTTCGGCACGCTCGATACCAACAGCAGTGGCGGCATCGACGCGCGCGAATACGCCGCGGCCAGCGCCTACATCGCCAACATCGACTTCGGGGCTGTCGATATCAATGACGACGGGGTCATCAGCCAGCGCGAGGCCGAGGCCATGCCCGATTCGCTGAAGGAGGCGTTCGGTACAGTGGACTCCGATGGCGACGGCAACGTGAGTCCGACCGAATTCCGTGCGGCGTCGGTGGACCTGCTGCAAGGCGTGAACTTCGGCGACATCGACCGCGACGGCGATTCCGTGATCAGCCCGGACGAGGCCGAGCGCGTGCCGGCCCTGGGCGAGATCTTCGACCGCGTGGATACCGATGGCGACGGCGTGGTCAGCCGCGAGGAATTCGAAGGCGCGCGCCGCTGATAGCCGAGGCCGCGCGGCGGCCGCCGGAGGTCGCCGCGCATCGAAGTGCGCGGCGCGGCGCGGGGTGGTTGCCCCGTGCCGTCGCCGTGCGTTTCTGTGCGCGGTCGATGCAGGCGCCATCCCAGTCGGTCGGCGCTGGTTTCGCTCCTCGCAAGGCAGTCCTTCCAGGGAGGATGGCGATGCGCAACGCAGTTGCGCTCGGTACCGGTGTACTCGTGATGGTCGTAGCGGCTGCCGCGCTCGCGCAGGAGATTCCGGGCCAGGAAGAATTCCAGACCGATCAGGCAACCTTTCAGGAATGGGATGCCGACGGCGACGGTCAGCTCAGCCGCGATGAGTTCATGCGCGGTGCGCGCAGTGCCGGCCTGTTCGGCATGTGGGACAGCCACAACGACGGGCGTATCGATCGCAACGAGTTCGATGAAGTCGGATTCGGCGGTGATTTCGCCCACTGGGACACGAACACCAGCGCCTACCTCGATCCCACCGAGGTCTACCGCGGCGTGTTCGCCACCCAAGATGGGGACGACAACGACCGTTGGTCCATGGAGGACTGGCTGGCGTTCGGCGAGCAGAGCTGGTTCAACGGATAGCCGGAGAGCCTGGCCCATCATGTGCCGGGGGGCAGGCACCGCGCCGGCTCACGCAGCTTAGGGAAGGTCTGATCAATCCCTTCCTTTGGGGCTCGGCCGCAATGGATTCATCAGGTCTTCCCGCATGGTCCACTAGCCGCGGACGCCTGGGGGAGGCTGGTATGCGCCGCGCTCGTCATCCTCGACGATGGGCTTGATGAAGATCTCGACGCGGCGATTCTGCTGGCGGCCTTCGGCGGTGTCATTGCTGGCCACGGCCTGACGCTCGCCCATGCCGTAGTAGATCAGGCGGTCGCCGTTCACGCCGCCGCCCAGCAGGTGTTCGCCGACCGAGCGTGCCCGCTCTTCGGAGAGGCCCAGATTGTAGTTATCCGAACCCACCGAGTCGGTATGGCCGACGATGTGGATGATCGTCTTGTCGTAGTCGGCCAGCACGTTGGCGATCTTGTCGTAGGTGCCGCGGGACGCGGGCTGGATATCGGCGCTGTCGAAGGCGAAGGTGGCGTCGCTGGCGATGCCGACTCGGAGCGCATCATCGCCGACCTCGGTGATCGCAAGCGATTCCCGGCGCTGCTCGTCGGCCAGGCGCTGATCCAGCTCGCGCTGCTGTCGATCCATGTAACTGCCGACCGTGGCTCCGCCGAGCGCGCCAATGCCCGCGCCCATTAACCGATCGCTGCGGCCGTCGCCCTGGTTGCCGATGACTGTGCCGACGATCGCACCGACCATGGCACCGGTCTTCGCACGGCGGTTGGGATCGTCTGCTGCGCAGCCGGCGAGCAGGCCGAGTACTGCAACGGCCGCGATGTAACGCGCTTTGCACATGGCGGATGGAGACTCCCGTGGTTTGGCGCTTGGTTGCCGTGACCTAGGGAAGGTCCAGCATGCGCGCATGATCCGATTATGCCTCAGGCTCGGCCGCGCGTGGCGTGAACTGCTTGGGACTATGCGTCCGGAGACGACGGGGCGACTCAAGTGCTCGTGAGCAAGGCGACTTCGGTGAGTACGGCAAGTGCCACGGCGCCGATGAACAGGCTCCACTGCGTGGTACGTGGCTTGGCGGTGATGTCCAGGTGGTATAAGAAGTACATGGCCGCAAAGAATGCCACCACCTGCTTCCAGCCGACCACGAACCAGAAGAAATAGCCGATTGCGAGCAATCCGGAGATGCCGTACGGAATGGTCACCGCAAGCACCGCTGCCGGGTATTCACTGTACGCGCGAGCGATCTCGCCCGAATCCTGCATGCGTGCACCGATGAGGCCGGACATTGCCACCGCGACGGCCAGCAGGTAACCCATGATCTCCAGATACACGCTGAGTGTTCTCCTTTCGGCGGCGAGATGGCGGTCGGTGTCGCCTGTGACTGGTTGGAAGGGCCGGTGGCCGGCCGCTAACCGCGCGACAGGATGCCCAAATCCGCGCCCGCGCGCCACCCGAGTTACCGCCGATGGGGGCGTGGGCGGAACGCGAGCGCCGTGGCGTGGTCGCAGCTTGAGCGGGCTGCCGGGTTAGTGACTCAAGGAGGAGGAACCATGCACAGGGCGCGCGCGCTTGCCGTTGCGGCGCTGCTGCTCGGCAGTCCCGTAGCGGCTGACGATCAGCGCACGTTTACCCAATGGGACCAGAGCCGCGACGGTCAGCTAACCGAGAAGGAGTTCCTGCAGGGCGCTCGCGCCACCGGGTGGTTCGAGCGTTGGGACACCAATGGCGACGGGTTCATCGGGAGCGAAGAGTTCCATCGGGTCGGCTTTGAGGTGCAGTTGCGCGAGTGGGACGCCGATGGCGATGGGAAGCTCAGCTTCGATGAGTTGTTCCGCGGTGTCTATCGGCATTACGACGAAGATGGCGATGGCAGCTGGACGCTCGGGGAGTGGGCCGACGTCGTCGACCACGCCTGGTTCAATCCCTGACGCGGATTACCGAGTCGCAGGGCCGATGTAGCGACCCCAGGCAAGCCGCAATAGGGCGAGCGCCGCCGCCGCCTCGATCGCGGGAGGCAGCAGCTCGGCAATGGACTGAGTCAATTGCGGTACGAACAGGCTGGATGGGCCGAATATGCCCGGTAGCAGGGCGTATACCACGGCCAGATAGACCAGGATCAAGCCATTCGCCGGTTTGCTCACGGCGCGAAAGTTCAGCGCCAGGATGACGGCCGCGTCGCGCAGGAGAAACAGCCATGCTGCAATCACCACCCCACTCAGAGGGGTGTCTCCGTACAGCAGGATCCAGGCCGCCGCCGATACCGTGGTCAGGCCAAAGGCGATGAACCAGCGCGGCAGAAGATGCCAGCGCTGGGGACCGCCGCGCGGCACCAGGCGGCGGTAGGTCACCGGGTCGTGGCGTTCCTGGAACAGCATGACCAACGTCAGTGCGCCGATGACGAAGGTCGCCACGAGCAGGCGCGCGCTCGCGACCGTACCTTCCGGCAACCGTACTTCATCGAAAATGGCTGCGTCCGGCCAGGCGATGAACCCCGCGGAGTACGCCATCAGGAAAAGCGCAAATACGGCAAAGGCCCAGGGTGGGTTGCGATGGCCGAGTTGAACACGGAATAGGTGTAGCGTCCCGATCCATGCCCAGGCACCGAATGCATAGACCGAGGCCAGCCAGAAGGGATCCCCATTCCACGCGATGCCATACCAGCTGACAGCGTCCGGCGAGCTCAACGTCGCGCTCGGATCGAGCGCCCGGCTTAACAACAGCACGATGGCCAGACCGAACAAGACGGCCGCGCTGCGTCGGCGGGTGACACTGCTCGCACCGTACTTGGTAATCGCCAGGATCGTGAAGATCACGGCCGTGGCGTGCGCGAGCAGTGCCAGGCCCACCAGGGTCGCCGCCGCGTAGCCTGCGCGATCCATATCGCTACCCATCCCGGCGGCGAGTAGCACGGCGAGGCAGAGTACGCCGCCGTACCATGCGTAAATCGGACTCCCGATGAGTTTTCCCGCGGTCATCTCCAGGGGAGTGATCGACGACATGCGCTGCCAGTCCCAGGTCCGGTTCGCGACCTCCTGAGAGAGGCCCGAGACGGCCAGATGCGAGCCCCACAGTACGGTGACGAGAAAGAACAGCGCACCGGCTGCGGGGATCAGGACGGCCATCTGCCCGGATGCGACGCTATGGACGAAGTAAAAGGCCAGGAGAAGTACGACCGGCATGAGCGCCAGGCGCGCCGGGGTAAGCTCCAGCCAGCAGTTGCGCCGCAGCTCCGGCGAGATCAAGCGCTCCATGCTTGCTCCGCACCGGCGTCCGCCAGGTACCGCTCCTGCAGGTTCAGTCGCTGCTCGGCAAACTCGAGCACGGGGAACCCCGCGCCCACCAGGTCCCGCAACAGGTCCTCTTGCGCGTCGGTGTCGGCTGCCAGGCCGAAGGTGATCTCGTCGCCACGCACATGCGTGTCGGTGACGGCCGGGTGGCCGTTCAGCCACGCAAGCAATGCCGTCAGGTCCCCGGCGGCGCGCACGCGCAGGGCCGTGGCTGGGCCATTGGGCGATGGAGCGTCGAGCGCACGGTGGGCCTGGATGTGTCCTTCCCGCAGTACCAGCATGTGCGTCGAATACGCCTCGAGTTCCGCGAGGATGTGTGAGGACACGACGATCGTCATGCCGAGATCGCGCAGTTGGCGAAACAGTTCCGCCAGCGCGTTGCGCGCCTCCGGGTCGAGACCGGAGGCCGGCTCGTCCAGCAAGAGGACCTGCGGCTGGTGAATGATGGCCTTGCCGATGGCGACACGCTGGCGCAGCCCACGTGAGAGTTCGCCGGTGCGTTGCTCCAGCCGATCCTCCAGACCCAGCGCCACGCTGACCTCGATGACGCGTTCGGAGATACGCCCTGGAGGCAGGTGGTGCGCCAGCGCCATGTAGCTGAGTGACTGACGCACGGTCAGCGTGTCGTACAGGCCAAACGTGTCCGACAGGTAGCCGATTCGGCGATGGCACTGGCGTGGCTGGGCGATCGTGTCATGGCCGGCGATGGAGATACTGCCGGCGAACGGCGTATCCAGCGCAGCCAGGCAACGCAGCAACGTGGTCTTGCCGGCCCCGTTGGGCCCGACTAGCGCAGTGACCGAATCCGCATCGATCTCGAAATCGAGTCCGTGCAGCACGCGCTTGCTGGGATATTCGTACGCCAGATCGCGGACGGTGATCATGCGCTCCCTCGCGTTGCCGAATACTTGGGCTGGCCAGCGGCGAGACGGTTCGCGCGGCGGCTTGGGCGCGAGCATGCTCCACTTGTGGGGGGTACGCCAACCCCATGACCCAAAGGTCTTACAGGCAGGGGGCGAATCGTAAGCAGCGCCCGGGGTGGATGCCCCGGGCGTGCGTAGGGGCGCCGAGTTTAGTGCGCCATCTCGGGATTGACCTGGCGTTCCGCGATCGCGTTGAGCTTGTCGTCCGCGCTCTTCTCTTCGGCCAGCGTGGCCTCGAGCTGCTCGACCGCCTCGCGCCGTTCGAGGCGATCGGCCAGCGAGCGGGCCGTGCCATAGGCCGCGATCTCGTAGTGCTCGACGCGCTGGGCAGCGGCGATCAACGCGGCGTCGTGTGCGCTCTCGTCGCCCCGGCTCTGGATCATCTCCTCACCCTCCTTGATGAGGCCCTTCATTGCCTCGCAACTCTCGCGCTGAGGGCGTTTGCCGATGGACTCGAACACTTTGTCGAGTCGCGCGATCTGATTCTCCGTTTCCTTCAGGTGCTCGTCGAAGGCAGTCTTGAGGTCGGAGTTGTGGGCTGAGTCTCGCATCTTCGGCAGAGCACTCGTCAGGCGTTTCTCGGCATCGTAGATATCCTCGAGTTGGTGGATGAAGAAGTCCTCGATCGTGTTGAACTGCTGCGTGGTCGAAGCCATTGCGTATCTCCCTGAAGTGCCGGCGACGCCGGCCTCCATTTCCCTGTGGCCATCGGTGAATAACCGCCGCGAAGTTCGGGCGGTTTACCTACGGACAACCGCTGGGCCGGCAGGGTTCCCCGGCGGCGAACACTGGGAGACCCATTCTTTCGGGCCTGGGATGACGCCCCATTTAGGAGTCGACCGGGAACGGCTACACTCGCGTGGCCCTGCGAGTGGATCGATGAACCATGAGCGGAATCGTCAAGCGTGACGACAGCCGCGCACGACCTATGAGTCGCATTTCGATTGGCAGATCCGCACGTTCTGGTGGGTACTGTTGTGGCTGGTGGTTGGAAGTGTGCTGACCGAAATCCTCATCGGCGTTCTGGTGCTCGCGGTCGCGGCCGTGTGGTACATCTACCGACTCGTACGCGGCCTCATCGCCTGGAGCGGAGTCCGCAGCGTTGCGGTGTAACTTAATCGCACACCAGCGGCTGGACGGATGCGTTCGCCGCCTCAACCGATCCACTCGGTAAAGGTCGCGAGAACAGACACCCCTGACCATAAGAGCAGCCCAACACCAACAACCCTTCGTACTGCTCCTCGCGCTCAATACCCTCGACGACTACCGAGAAGCCGAGGCTGGTGCCCATTTCGACGACCGCTCGCACGATTGCCATATCTTTTGAGTCCTGCGGAATACCCTTGGCGAAGGTGGCGTCGATTTTCAGCTTATCGAGTGGAAGCGTCTTGAGATAGTTCAGTGAGGAATATCCAGTCCCGAAATCGTCCACCGCAAAGGTTACGCCGAGTTCGCGAATCCGCTCGAGGCGCTGGAGAACGGTGGGGTGGTCTACCATCAACGACGACTCGGTGATCTCCAATTCGAGACGGGTTCCGGGTAGACCTGTCTCATACAGAACGCCGCGTAATTCATCGACGAAGTCCCAGCGGGCGAACTGGTGCGCACTCACGTTGACCGAGATGCGCCCGAAGTCGAATCTCATGTCAAGCCAATCCCGGGCCTGGCGGCACGTCCGACGAAGCGCCCATTCCTCGAACTGCAAGAGCAGGCCGTGGCGTTCCGCCAAGGGGATGAAGGTGTCGGGGGAAATCGCGCCTTCGGTCGGGTGCATCCAGCGCGCCAGGGCCTCGAGGCCGGCCCAACGCCGCGACGGGAACTCAACCCAGGGTTGGTAGTAGAAATGCAGTTGATCGTTGTGCATGGCGTCGCGAAGATCGCTGATCAACCGTACACGCTCCCGCGCCTGGTCGCTCAAGGCGCGATCGAACAGGAAGTAACGGAGTCGTTCGCGCTTCGCCTGGTACATGGCCGTATCCGCGGCCTGGATGAGGTCCTCGGCGGTCTCGCCGTCCTGTGGATAAAAGCTCAGGCCAATGCTACCGGAGACATGCAGCTTCCGATCGTCGAGCCTAATTGGCGCATCAAGGCGTTGCAGTAGTCTTTTGGCGCTGCCCTCGGCATCTTCGACCGAGTTGATGTGGTGGACAAGGAACACGAACTCGTCGCCGCCGAAGCGCGCAACGGCGTCGTCGGCACGCAGGGAATCCCGCAAGCGCGATGCGCATATCTGGAGTACTCGGTCGCCAATCGCGTGGCCAAGACTGTCGTTAATCGTCTTGAAGTCGTCGAGGTCGAGAAATAGCACCGCAATCTGAGACCCTTTTGCGTCGGCTTCGCTCAGTGCCTGTGTCAGCCGCAGCTGGAACGGTAGTCGATTGGGGAGGCCTGTCAGACTATCGGTATGCGCCAAGCGCTCGAGTTCAATCCGGCGTCGGGATTCCATGCGTCGGTTCATCCAGCTCGCCAGCATGCTCATAGCGAGGATGAGCATTGCCAGCCCTCCAACGGCAGTGGCCAGTGTTGTATCGGACAGCAGCGTGGCCGCCGTCGCGCTTTGGGGCATTTCGTAGAATGAAGACGCGCTCATTGCGGTGTAATGCATACCGGCGACGGCGAAGCCGAATACGAGTCCGGCGACGATGCTGGTCGTGTAGGGAGTGAGCGGCAGCAGTCGGCGCATGCCGAATCGTACGCGCAAAGCCATTAGTGCAAGTAGATGGGCGACGACCAGAGACAATACGAACAGGGGGAAGTCGTAACGCAGTCCGGGCATGCGCATGGCCTCCATCCCCGTGTAGTGCATCGTGCCGATTCCGCCGGCCAGGAGCAGCGCACACCATTGAAGACGTCGCCCGCCCGAATCGGAATGTGCAATGAAGTACAGGGCGGCAGCGCTGCCCACAACGGCGGGCATCAGGGAAATGAAGGTGAGGCCCGGAGCATAGGTCATTCCTGACGCACCCTCGACGCGGAACGCGAGCATGCCGGTAAAGTGCATTGCCCAGATTCCGCACCCCATCGGCACGGCCCCCACGAGCCACCAAAAGCGCGAGGGCGTCCGCCCGGACGCAATGATGCGATCAGCGAGGAGCAAGGCGGTGATGCCCGCAAAGCAGGCTAGCCCAACCGAAAGCAGTACGAGTAGCGGGTCGTAACTGCCTTCGAGTAGCCGACCGAGCGCGGCGTCGCTCTGATCGAAGCGCCAGAAATTCAACATCCCGTTACCTGACTGCCAGTGGGCAATGGTGCGAACTCCAAGGCATGCGTTGCCCGCTCCGAGCATCGGGTCTCGCCGGCGCGCGTGCTTCGCGGCACCCGCTGTGCGGCGGGACGCGGCGGTAAATGGGCGCCTGCGGGCACGGTTGGGCGCGATCGGATGGCGGGTGCGAGTCGAGTAATGGCGGCCGGCTCCGGATGCAAGGTGGAAAGATGCGGTACGCTCATCCGTGGCGCACGGCGGTTCGGGGTGAATTCTTGTCGCTGTGGAGACCCCAAGCAATCGTCGTGCCGGACTCCGCCCGATTCGCTTGGTGGGTGATTGGAAGATGCCTTGAATCGCGGCCGGCGGGCCCCATTGATAGCTTCAAGCGCCCGCGAATCAGAACAAAGAGGTAGAGGATATTGAAGCGCGTCGCCCTGTTCGTTGGTACCAATCTCGCAATCGTGCTGGTCTTGAGTCTGGTGCTCGGGCTGCTCGGATATAGCGGGATCCTCAGCGAGGATCACGTCGGCGTCGATTATGGCGCGTTGCTGATCATCGCGGCCGTGGTCGGATTCGGTGGGTCGCTGATTTCACTGGCGATGTCGAAAGCCATCGCCAAGCGCATGACCGGCTGCCGTGTGATCGATCAACCGCGCGACGACCGTGAGCGCTGGCTACTCGACACCGTTGGCCGCCAGGCGCGTCGAGCAGGCATCGGGATGCCTGACGTCGCGGTCTACGAGGCGCCCGAGATCAACGCATTCGCCACCGGCGCGCGCCGCAACAGCGCCCTGGTCGCGGTCACCACCGGCCTGTTGGAGGGGATGACGCGCGAGGAGGCGGAGGCCGTACTCGCCCATGAGGTGAGTCATGTCGCCAATGGCGACATGGTCACGCTCACGCTGGTGCAGGGGGTGGTCAATACCTTCGTCGTGTTTCTGGCGCACCTGATCGGCCATTTTGTCGATCGCGCAGTCTTTCGCACCCAAAACGGCCACGGGCCGGGATTCTTCATCACCACCATCGTCGCGCAAATCGTGCTCGGGGTGCTGGCCTCGGTGATCGTCATGTGGTTCTCGCGCTGGCGCGAATTCGGGGCCGACCGCGGCGGGGCGCGCCTGGCCTCGCGCGAGGGGATGATCGCCGCGCTCGAACGCCTCAAGCAGAATCGGGTCGCATCCACGCTGCCTGAGGAAGTCGAGGCCTTCGGCATCAGCGGCCGCATGGGCGAGGGGATCCAGCGCCTGTTCATGTCTCATCCCCCGCTCGACGTGCGTATCGCCGCCCTCAAGCGCATGTGAATGGACCCCGTGTCGGTGAGGGACCGCTGGGGCGCTCGCACCATGCTCAAGTATACTTGAGGCTCTGGGTGTTCGAGCGCATGCTTGCGGACCTGGCCCGCCGGAGGGGCCGCCCATGAGCAGATCTCTACAGCGCACGTTTGCCGCCGAGCTGAGCGTGGGGGAGTTGGCCGACCGCAGCGGCGTTGCTGTCTCGACGCTGCATTTTTACGAATCCAAGGGGCTGATCGCGTCGCACCGTAATCAGAGCAACCATCGGCGCTATCCGCGTGAGGTTTTGCGGCGGGTGGCGGTGATCCGCGTGGCGCAACGCGCCGGGATCCCGCTCGCGCAGATCCGCGAAACGCTCGCGAATCTGCCCGATCAGCGTACGCCGACGGCGGTCGATTGGCGGCGCCTGTCGGCCGAGTGGCAGGCCGAGCTCGATGCCCGCATCGCCCATCTGACGGAGCTGCGGGATCAGCTTGGTGAATGCATCGGCTGTGGTTGTCTATCGGTGGAGAGCTGTCCGCTGCGCAATCCTTGGGACGAACTCGGACGTGAAGGTTCTGGGCCCCGGCTCTTGTCGCAGGACTAGTGGGCCTGCGGGTATTTCGGTAACACTCTGAGCGTACATGGCGCTTCAGCACAAGGCGCGG
>JBBEEB010000093.1:8163-18128 GCA_040880995.1 Halofilum sp. (in: g-proteobacteria) | reverse complement strand
CACGCGTTCGCGCAGCCCGGCGGCGTAGCTCTTGCCGTCGATGATGTCCGCCATGAGTCTTCTCCTCTTGTCGATTTACGACGGTCAGCGGCTCGGGTTTGAGTATTTACGGATGCTGCGCGCACGCCGCTTCGAAGGTGACGGCCTTGAATCCGAAATCGCCAAAACGCGCGATCCCGAGTTACTCTGGCTAGCAGTCCCTGTGCGCTTCCCGCAGCCGCGACGCGGTTGATTCGCGTGCAAGCGTCGCGGAAGCTGCGTGCAAAAAAGACCCCACTGGGAAGTGGGGCAAACGAGGATCATCGCCATTGACCTCGTAACGAAAAATGGAAACGAAAGCGATCCCTGCGGAGGGCTCAGAGCGCAAGCTGAACGGCTGGCCGTGTCGGGGAAACCATGTGCTTCATCCCCGTTGTATGCCCGTGATGAGAGCTAAGTCGAGTGGGTTCTCCTCATGGGCGCGCCGAGCCCACTCGTCGCATCCCGTTCGTCAGCGACCCGCTGCGTTCCACCACTGTATAGAGCAGCGAAACGCAGCGGACCGTGTCTTCTCAGCCCTTCGCAGCTCGCTTCTGCTTGTCCGGATCATCGAACGGCAAGGTGTGCGCGCTCGCCTTGGCGTTGAGGCTTCCGCGCACTTCGAGCGGCTTACCGTGCTCGGCGTAAGGCACGTCCAGGCGCGCCAGCGCCATCGAGCGCTGCGTCAGGCGCGAGTACATGGCGCAGGTGATCACGCCCACCTTCTTGCCGTCGGCCCAGACCTCGTCGCCCTCGCCGGCCGGCTGGTCACCCTCGACCAGGACGCCGAAGATCTTGAAGCGCTCCTTGCCTTTGAGGCGCATGTGCTCGAGGCCGCCGCGGAAGTCCAAGGGATCCTTGGTCTTGGAGACGGTGAAGTCGAGCCCCAGCTCCCACAGGCTGTCGCCGTGCGGCTCATCGCCGATGCGGTAGGCCTCGGACATGTCGAACGGGTAGAACAGCAGATAGCTCTCGACCCGTAGCCAGTCGAGCGTGACGAATGCGCACTCGATGATGCCGTGCGATTTGCCCTTCTCGAGGATGGTGTCCCAGATCGTGTGCGTGTCGAGCGCCTTGCAGAAGATTTCGTAGCCGCGCTCACCGGTATAGCCCGTGCGCGAGATCATCACCGGGCAGCCGAACAGCCGCGTCTGCATGTGATGGAAGTACGGCAGGTCGCGGATACCCGGGACATGCTCTTCGAGGAAGTCGACCGCGGTCGGACCCTGCAGCGAGAGGTCGTGCAGGTCGTCATCGAACAGAACTTCGACCTGGCGGCCCTGGGACTCGCGCGTCAGCATCTCGAGCCCGGCGGCGGCGCCATGCACGACCATGAACGCATTGGGGCCGGTGCGGTAGATCACGCAGTCGTCGATTAGCTTGCCGTGCTCGTTGAGCATGGTCGCGTAGACCGACTTGCCCGGGTAGATCTTGGAGATATCGCGCGTGGTCGCGTTCTCCAGGAGCGGCTCGGCGTGGGGACCGACGTAGTGCACCTTGCGCAGGCCCGAGACGTCCATCAGGCCGGCGCGGGTGCGGATCGCCTCGTGCATATCGGCCAGGCTGTGCTCGCTGTTTTCGTAGGTCCAGGCCGTGCCCATCCCGTTCCAGTCTTCGAGGTTCGAGCCCAGCGCGCGGTGGCGATCGGCAAGCGCGGAGATCCGCCATTGATTGGCCATCGTCATCCTCCTTTAGTAATCAAGCTCAACCAGCGCGCGAGGCACTGGCTTCGGGATCGAACTGGGCCAGCCAGTCCACCGCGGTCTGGCGGTAATCGCTCAGCCCCTTATAGTCGGACAGCTCCTCCGGCAGGTCCCGCAAGACACGGTGCAGCCTGCACGCCCAGTCGCGGTTGGTGACCAACTCTTCGAGGCTGATCAGGTAGGTGCGGATGCTGAACACGATCGCGTTGCTACGCGGTAGCCGAGCCAGCAGCTGCAGTTCAACGCGCAGGTTGAGCACCTGGGCCACGTTCTCCGGCGTCACGATGCCGTTCTCGTAGCCCCACCGGTGGAACGTCTCCGGCGAGGTATCGAGACGCGGATTGACGGTCATGGTCCAGTTCAGGCGACGTACCGGGTGGCCGATCTGCAGGTTCAGCAGGAAGCTGAGGGCGCGCTCGAATACACCGAGCTCGTGCGCCACCGGCACCGGCGCGTGCCACTCCTTGAATCCCATGCCCGCATCGAACGCCATCGACCAGTCGGCCGGGCCCGTGACCATGCCTGCGTCCATGAACAGGTCGCCGTCGCGCTGATCGAGCAGGCAGAAGTCGCCCTGCATCTGGCGCGTGATGTACTCCATCGGCTCCTGCGGCAGCGTGGAGGCATCGCCGAAGGTAAAGGTCTGATCGATGTCGAGCGCCTGATTCCGCCAGTGCCAGCGATCCCCGTCGCGGCTCAGGCTGAACAGCTCCGGGTAGTCGTGGGAGAGATTCGTCATGATCAACTCGAGCAGGTCCCACCCGGCCTGCTCCATGTGCGGCATGAGCAAGCAACGGCGCGGGTCTTCCTCCAGCACCTTCGCGCGCTCGACCATTTCGGTCCGGTAATGCTCGTCGACGTCGAACATATGCTCGTAGATCGACCCCGGCTCGCCCGGGGTCGCCGGTTCGATGTTGACCGAGTACATGTATTCGTCGCGATCAAACGGGAACGGGAACCGCCGGATCGCCTCCGGACTGTTGCGAAACGTGAAATCGTCCCGGTACGTCTGAACTGGATTGAGGGTGACAGCCATGACTCGCTCCTACAGATCGAGCAACAGGGGGCGCTCAGCGCACCCGCGGGAAACACAAGGCATCACGTACGTGCCGCGCTCGTCCTCGGCCAGGAATTCGTCGCGATGTTCCACCTGCCCTTCCACGTAGCGCGTCTTGCACGCACCGCAAACGCCGCCGCGGCAGCCGCTGTCGATATCGACTCCTGCGTCTTCGAGCGTCTCCAGCAGGCTGCGATCGCCCGGTACGTCGATGCGTCGGCCGCTCTTCGCCAGCTCCACCGAAAACGGCACGCCGGGCTCGGGGGCGGCAAATTCCTCCCAGTGAACGCGGCCTGCCGGCCAGCCGAGCGCCGAGGCCTGCTCCCGTACCGCCTCCAACAGGCTGGCCGGACCGCAGGTGTACAGGTGAGCGCCGAGGCGCTGCTCTCTGAGCACCGTGGCGATATCCACCTTCTCGCCGGCCTCCGAATCGTAGGTATGCAGCTTCGCGCCCAGGCGTTCGCGCAGGTGCTCGACGAACGCACCGGTGAGGCCACCGCGATAGGCGTAGTGCAGCTCGAAGGAAGCACCGTGGGCCTGCAGTTCCGCCACGTAGGACATGAACGGCGTGATGCCGATGCCGCCGGCGATCAGCACGTGATGCCGGGCCTGCGAATGCAGAGGGAAGAAATTCCGGGGCGACGCCAGTTCCAAGTGATCGCCCACATCCACGTTGGCATGCATCGCCTGCGAACCGCCGCGCGACTCGTCCAGCCGGCGCACCGCAATGCGGTACTGCGTGCGGTCCCTCGGATCGCTCAATAGCGAGTAGGGGTTGCGCTGCTTGCGCTCGCCAGCCGGCACCTCGACGACCACGTGGCTGCCCGCCGAAAAGCCAGGCAACTCCCCCGACGTGGGCACGAACGTGAACTCGCGGATCAGCGGCGTGATCTGCCGAATGTCGGCGACCTTTACACTCAAGGTTTGCATTAGCGTGCCTCCCCGTACGGGTCATCGGGATCCAGACAGACGCCCTGATAGGCCCCGAGGCGCTTCGAAAAATGGGTTCGGATCGTCAGAACGACGCCGCAACCCCCGCAGGTCGTCTCATCCCCCGGGCCGACGTCCTGCATATGTGAGCAATGAACGCAGTACACGTTGCGCCGATCGCCCGTACGAAACAGGCTGATCTCATCGTCCATCAGCCCTTGTTGGTAAGCGGCCGCGCGTACGTGCCAGAGGAACGATTCATCCCCTCGCACGTATAGGTGCGTACCGATCGTGGCCTCTTGCAGCAATGCCGTGAGACGCGCCTCGAAGGCGTCTCCGGCTTCGGCCGCGGAGAGCGACTCGCTCGGCAAGTCATCCGCAGGCAACTGCTGTCGCAAGTCGGTCAGCTGCTGCGGAACCTGGCAGACCAGGAAACGCCGGGTGACCGGCGCGTTGGGTAGACCCTCGGCGTAGACCGGAGTGCTGTACATGGCGTCAGACGCTTCGCTCATCTGATCAACCTCTCATATCACCTTGTGGGCGAGAAGGTAAACCTCTCGAATTATTCCTGCAAGTCACAAAAGTTTCCTGGTGTTGTTCCGTTGTTGCACAGGCGCCAGGGCCCATAACCGTCAGTCTCGGGATCGGGGCCCTCTGCTTTCGAACGCGTTACATCTTCATGCGCTCTTTCGCCGGGTCAAAGTGCGGCGCGGTGACCACGGTTCCCGGCAGGCGCTTCTGCAGGCCATCGAGCTTGCCGACCTCGATCGCGGTGCCCGGCCCGCTGTGCTCGGGTGTCACCCGGCACAGAGCGATATTGCGCCGCAGGATCGGCGAACGGACTGCGCTGGTGACCACGCCGACCTGCTGACGGCCGACGTAGACACCGTCACCATGATTGGCCGGCTCATCGGCTTCCAGCTCGAGACCGACCAACTTGCGTTGCGGGTTCTCCTTGCGCCGCAGCAGCGCCTCGCGACCGATGAAATCGTCCTCCTTCGTTTTCAGCGGCACGGTAAAGCCGATCCCCGCCTCGAACGGATCGGTCTGATCGTCGAACTCGGCGCCGGGGGCGGCCAGGCCGGCCTCCACGCGCAGCATGTCGAGGGCTTCCAGGCCCATGGGCGTAAGGCCCTGGTCGGCACCGGCGGCGAACACTTCCTGCCAGACGGTCGCCGCATCGTCGGGATGGCAGAAAACCTCATAGCCGAGCTCGCCGGTATAGCCGGTACGCGAAACGATGATGGGCGGACCGTCCTCGTGATGCAGCCGGCCGATCGTGAAACGAAATAGCGCGAGTTCGTCGAGCGTGGGCTGGTCCGGGCGGGTCCAGACGGTGCGCCGCAGGATCTCGCGGCTGTTCGGCCCCTGCACCGACAAGTTGTGCAGCTGGTCGGTGGCGGTTTTCACGATGACCTCGTAACCGGCGTTATCGGCCTGCTCACGCAGCCAGTCGCCCGAGAAATCGGTGCCGCAGATCCAGCGGAAGTTGTCCGCGCCCAGACGGAACAGGGTGCCGTCATCGACCATGCCGCCGTTGGGGTAGCACAGCGCCGAATAGCTGACCTGCCCGACGGCGACGCGCCGCACGTTGCGCGTCAGGCAATACTGCAGCAGCGCTTCGGCATCGGGGCCCATGACCTCGAACTTGCGCAAGGCCGATAGATCGATCGCAGCGGCCTTCTCGCGACAGGCCCAGTACTCGGCGATGGCCCCATGCTGCGTAAAGCTCGTTGGCAGCCAGAAGCCGTTGTAGTCGGTGAAGTTGCGCGTGAGCGCGGATGTCTGCGGGTGGAAACCGGTCTCCCGGGTCATCGTCACCTCCGAATCGGGCCGCGGCCGGAAACCGACGGCGCGGCGGACCTCCAGATCGCGGTCATAGACGCGAACATGCACATCCGTTGGATGCCACCCGTTCGCGGGATCGATATCGTCCGGGCACGCCGAACTCACGCAAACCAGGTCGGTCAGCGCGCGCAGCAGGACGTAGTCGCCCGGACGCGACCATGACTCATCCAGCGAGAGCACGTTGTGATCGTCGATATGGGTGTTGTAGAAGAAGTTCATGGCCATCCAGCCACGGCGGGCGGCCACCCCGTACGGCGACAGTTCGGCATTGAAATTGTCCGAGCAGTTGCGGTGGCCGAAATAGCCCATGTCTTCGTAGTACTTCGAATTGCACGCCAGGGCGAAGGCGTCGTGGCGCTGGCACGTGTCCTGGACGATCTCGACCAGCGGCTGGAAATCGATGTCGTAGTACTTGGCGTGCAGACCGGGGCGCGGCGAGCCATGCCCCATGAGCGTGCGCGTGGTCGTGACGTCGAGGCACCGCTCGACCCCCTTGTCGAGCTGCGAGGCCCGGAATACTTGAAAGTCCGAGCTCTGACGACCGTCCACGTCGATGATCTGGATGACCTGACCGACCTTGACCTCGTAGGCCCGTGCGCTGGCCCGCGTCACACGGATGTCCTGCAGCGGGTCGGCCAGCGGTTCCGGCAGCTCGGCCTGCGCCCGCTCGGCGCGTTCGGGATCGGCACGCTCGACGAAAACGGTGAGATCGGTGGGCGGATTCTGCTGATCGACGACCATCGGTCCGCCGGGCGCCACCACGACGCAGACGCCGTCGGCGGTAGCGGTCAGCACCGTTTGCGTGCCGGCCCGGCTGCCGGCGGCGAACCGCCCGATCGAACGCGCCCCGGCAGTATCCAGACCCCGGGCCGCCAAGCGCTCGCGCAGGCGGCGCTGGCGCGAACCCGGGCTGGCGAGCAGCGCGCGGAGCGCCTCGGCGTGACCGTCCGGATCTTCGGCGAAGATGCCCGGGTCACCGCGACCGTCGACGAAGCCGGTGACCTCGGCCGGCTGTCCGCCCTCGTTATCGACGATCGTCACGCGGTCGCCGCCAAAGACGGCGAAAACGGTCGCGCCACCCCCCGCGACCGGGTGGCGCTCGGTGCCTGGCGGCAGCGTGGGCTGGCCCGGCCGTTGGGTGCGGGCCGACGACCCCGTGTGCGGTACTCTCATTGAATCCATAGTGCCCCACTGGATGCGCGGATCGCCCTCACGGGCTCGCGCGAACCGGTTCGTGACTTCGGCGACGCACCGGGCTTGCACTCGCCCTCATGCGAACCCGAGCTGGCGCTTGCGGCGGTCGCTCCAGCTTCGCAGAAGCAAATCGCAAACGATCCCGATGATGGCGATGCACAAGCCGGCCGTGAGCGCGCGACCGACGTCGCCCGCGGACAGGGCCTTATTGATTTCCTGACCCAGATCGGTGGTCCCGATCAGCGAGGCGATCGCCAGCATGAACAGGCCGAGCATGACCGTTTGGTTCACCCCGAGCAGGATCTCGGGCATGGCCAGTGGCAGCCGAACCTTTCGCAGCAGCTGCAGCCGCGTGCAGCCGCTCATGCGGGCCGCTTCGATCGTGCCGGCGGGCACACGACGCAGGCCCAGGTTGGTGTAACGCACGACAGGCACGACGGCGTAGATCACCACGGCCGTGATCGCGGCCAGATCGCCCACGCGGAAGAGCATTACGACCGGGATCAGGTAGATGAACGACGGGAATGTCTGCAGCGTATCGCACACGTTGGTGACAGCCCTGCCGATACGTTCATTGCCGGCTGCGAGGATGCCGATCGGGAGTCCGATCACCAGGCAGACAAAGACCGCCGAGCCGATCATGTAGAGCGTGCGCATCGCCGGCTCCCACATGCCCACGACCGCCGGCATCATGGCCAGAGCGCCGACGGTCAGCGCCAGGCGCGCACCGCCGACGATCTGCCCCGCCAACGCAACAGCGGCGACGACAACGACCCACGGGATGTTCTCGAGCGTGTCGCGCAACGGGATGAGCAGATAGCTCAGCATGAAGAAGTTGAACGCACGCAGTTGGTGGAACAGCTGGTCGGTAATCCAGCGGACGATCACGTCGATCCCGGGCGCCACGGTGAGCTCTAACGCCTCGGGGAAGTACGCCAACGGCGGTGCGATCACCGCCACGAGGGTGCCCAGAATGAGTACGGCGCCCGAAGATACGGCGTGGGCGTGCCGGGCCGCCCACTGGCGATGCGGCTCGGCGTGGATGTAGGGCTTGTTCGCGTAGCTCTGAGTAAGACGATCGAGCAGCAGCGCCAGTACCACGATCCCCACGCCCAGTTCCAGCGCCGTACCCAGGCGCAGGCGCTCGAGTGCGTTGAGCAGCTCGTAGCCGAGACCCGTCACGCCGATCAGCGAAGTGATGACGACCATCGCCAGGCTCATGTTCACGACCTGATTGACCCCGACGAGGATCGTCTGGCGTGCCTCCGGGACTTCGACCTTCCACAAGGACTGCCACGACGTGCAGCCGCTCATGCGTGCTACTTCAAATGCGCTTGCGGGTAGCCGCTGCAATCCGAGCAACGTGCACCGCACCATCGGCGGTAGCGCGAAGATGGCCGTAGCGATGAGGCCGGACACGGCTCCGAAGCCAAACAGCACCACCACCGGCACCAGGTAGGCGAAGTGAGGGGTCGCCTGCATGACGTTCAGTACCGGCGCGAGGGCCCATTCGAAACGGGGCCAGCGCGAGGCCAGTACCCCGATCGTAAATCCGGCCGCGGCGGTCAAAGGGACGGTGACCAGGACCAACGCTAGCGTCTGCATGGCGGTGTGCCACATGCCGAAGAGCACGAGGAACGCGAGGCACGCGCACGCGAACAGCGCCTTGCGAACCCCGCCGACGTAGTGGCCGACCAGACCAGCGATCGCGAGGACGGCCCACCAGGGCAACGGCGGCACGCCGAGATCGGGGATGCCGCTGACGAGTAGAGCTCGGGATACGGCAAGCGGCACCGCGAGTCCGGCGACGAGCCAGTCCATGAGGTCCTGGAACGTAAACAGTCCGAAGCTCAGTTCATCGGCGAGCCAATCGAACAACCGCGAAAGCCAATCCTGCACCGGCAGCGTAGCCGCTTCCGGATAGGAGGCGAGCCACGGGAACTGGTCGTGGATGGCGACGGCAAGCACTGCCGCGGCGACAATGGCCAGCGGCGCGAACCACCGCCGGACATCGATGCGCCCAAGGCTCGGTAGTGGCTGCAACGCTTTGATTGATTCCGCCATCGTAGGCTATCCCACCGTCGCCGTAGCAGCGGCATTGCCAAACAACGCGTGCAACAGCGCTGCGCGGCGTAGCTCGCCTGCCGGACGGCCTTCGGTATCGACGACGGCGAACCGGTCGTGGGCGCTACTGAATACGTGGGACGCAACGCTATCGAGCGAGGCGTCGGCCGAGATTGCGGCGCGGTCGTCCGGCGCACCGCCCCCGGAGATTCCGGGCTCTGCGTGTGCGTCCATGATGGAGCGCACCCGCATTACGGCGCCGCGTGGCGCGTGGCGCGTGAACTGGCGCACGTAGTCATCGGCCGGATCAGCGAGGATCTGTTCCGGGGTGGCGTTCTGTACAACCTCGCCATCGCGCATGATGGCGATCCGGTCACCGACCCGGATCGCTTCATCGAAATCGTGGGTGATGAATACGATACTTTTGTGCAGCAAGCTCTGGATGCGCAGGAATTCGTCCTGCATATCGCGACGGATCAATGGATCGAGCGCGGAAAATGGCTCATCGAGAAACCAGACCTCGGGTTCGATGATCAACGAACGCGCGACGCCCACACGTTGTTGCTGCCCCCCCGAAAGTTCACGTGGGTAGTAATGCTCACGCCCGCTAAGACCCACCAGGTCGATCTTTTCCTGTGCGCGCTCGTAGCGCTGACGTCGTTCCAGACCTTGAACTTCAAGTGGGAACGCCACGTTCTCTAGTACCGTTCGATTCGGCAGCAAGCCGAAATCCTGGAATACCATTCCCATGCGGTATCGCCGCAGGGAATTGAGCTCGGACTCGGGAAGCTTCGCGATTTCCTGGCCGGCGAACAGCACGGAGCCGCCGGTGGGTTGCAGCAGACGCGTGAGGCAGCGGATCAGGGTCGACTTCCCGGAGCCGCTCAGACCCATGACGACTTGGATTTCGCCCGTATGAACAGCGAGACTGACATTGCGCACGGCGGCGATCATGCCTTCGCGCTTGCAGTCGTCTGCCGTCGGCGCACCGCCATGTTTCTCGAGGAAACCGACGGGATCCTTCCCGAACAGCATCCACAAACCTTCGCACGCGAGCTTTTGTTCGGGCTCGGACGATGCCGACGAAGCGGAAGGGGTTTCAACGCTCATTTACAGCTCCCGGCAACGGCATGATAGGGGGCGGGGGGCGG
>JBBEEB010000093.1:0-8153 GCA_040880995.1 Halofilum sp. (in: g-proteobacteria) | reverse complement strand
CCCCCCCCCCCCCCCCCCCCCCCCCCCGCGACTTCCGATCGATCAGGCGCTCGTGGCGCATTCGGGCTGCCACGATTCAACCTGCTCAGCGTTGTCCTCGATCCATTTCTCGGCGGCTTCCTCGTAGTCGAGATCTTCCTGGTCGACCAGGCGCGACATCTCATTGACCTCGGCGTCGGAGAAATTCATGTTCCGCACGAGTTCGACCGCACACGGCCATTGTTCGTCGGCATTGGGAGACATGGCCTTCTTGAGCCATGCCGGATACGGATTTCCGCAATCGCCGGTTACGTCCGGATTGGGTCCCCATTCCGGATCGTCGTTGCAGGCCTCTTCGTTAGCCGGGAACTCGACAAAGCTTCCTTCGTAGGCGGAAGCGGCCCAGTTCGGCTTCCAGAAGAACATTACGATCGGCTCTTCGGCGCGCACGGCGGCGTCGAGTTCGGCCCACAGTGCCGAGGCACTTCCGGCATTGATGACCTTGAAGTCGAGGTCGAGAGCCTCGACGAGTGCGTGATCGCCCTTGTTCCATTCAACCGGGCCGCCAAGGTAGCGACCGCTCGGATAGGTCTCCGGTGTGGCGAAGATCTCGGCGCAATCGTTGAGCGCTTGCCAATCGGGTAATCCGGGGCATTGCTCCTCGACATGCGCGGGGTACCACCATTCTTCGCGGGTCGTGGCATCATGCTGGCCCACATCCAGAATCGTTCCTGCTTCCACGCCCTCGTTGAACTGCTCGCGATTGATGCCCTCCCAGACCTCCATCTGCAGGTTGACCTCCCCGTCTTCGAGAGCCGGCCATTGCAGTTCGGTATTCGTGGGCACCATTTCGGTGCTGTAGCCCATATCCTGAAGCAGCGTAGCCGCGATATGGGACTGGACGACCTGACTGGTCCAGTTATTCGTCACGATCTTGATCGATTCATCGGACTCGGGGACGGCCCCCACGGCACTGCCCGACCCGCAAAGGCCGACGGCCGCGGCGACGCAAACCGCCTGGATATGTCGTTTGTGCATTGAATCGCCCTCTCGTTAGTGGTGCGCGAGTGCGCCGCGGCTATCGGTACCGCTCGCATCGCTTTCCATGAGCGGTACCCAGCATAAGCGTGCGATGTGAACCGGGTGGCCTACCGTGCGAACGGCGTGTGACGTTTTGTTAAATGATGTTACATTTCGGGGGTCGTTTCCTGAGGCGGGCACAATGCCAAGCAACTGCGAGCACATCGTCATCGTCGAAGACGAGCCGGTAACGCGGGCGAAATTGGCGAACTATTTCACGACCGCGGGTTATCGGGTGAGCGAGACGGCGACCGCCGACGACACACGCGCGGTGCTTGCGCGCGATCCGGCAAGCCTTTTGTTCATCGACATCAATCTCCCGGGAGAGGATGGGCTCGAGCTGACGCGCGAACAGCGCTCGCAAAGCGACGTCGGCATCATTCTCGTGACCGGGCGAACCGACGAGGTCGATCGGATCGTGGGTCTTGAAATGGGTGCCGACGAATACGTGACGAAGCCGTTCAACGCTCGCGAGCTTCTCGCCCGGGCGAAGAATCTATTACGCCGCGTCCACCGGGGCGAGCGTCCGCGTACCGGCGCGTGGAAGTTTGCAGACTGGACGTTCCACGTCGCGGGACGCCGGATCGCGGCACCGGATGGCACCGAGTTACGGCTTACGCGCTCCGAGCACGAGCTATTGTCCACGCTCGTGCTCAATGCCGGCTCGGTCTTGAATCGAGACCGGCTGATGAAGCAGGTGCTTAGGCGGGAATGGGGCCCCGGTGACCGCACGATCGATGTGTTGGTCCGGCGGCTGCGCCAGAAGCTGGAACACGATCCGCACGACCCAAAGCTGATTCAGACGGCGCACGGCGAAGGTTATGTCTTTGTCGCGTCGGTCGAGCAGGTCTAAAACTCGCCTTGCCGGTGTGTGCGGGTTACCGCCGCGCCCTCATCCGCCGTTGACCCGGTTGGCGCAATATGCGGCGAGAGCCGCTTCGGCCTCGGCGTGGGCTTCGGCCACCTCGGTTGCGTGCGCCGCCAGATCGTCCCGGCGCTCGTGGCGCGCGGCCCCCTCGGCAGCGGCGCATCGTTGTCCGAGGGCATGCAAGCCCAGGCTCTGGGCAGCGCTCTTGAGTTCATGGGCGCTACGCGCCAGCGCGGCGCAATCATGCCACCGGGCCGCCTCTTGGATGCGCTCGACGTGCTCGCCGGCGGACTCTCGGAACAGCGCGATCATCTGATCGACAGTAGCCGTGCCGAGTGCCTGTTCGTCAGCGTTCAGCACCGCTGAATCGAGGACGCTCGATCTCTCGGCATGGTCGTCCCTGGACTCGTTTTCCGGGGTCGGCGCGACGACTTCCAGCCGCCGCGAGCTCAAGGCCGCACGTAAGCCGGAATTGATGGTTTCCGGCCAAACGGGCTTGATGATCACCGCGTCCATGCCAGCACGACGATAGCTGTGAATCTCCTCACGGAACACGTGGGCCGACATCGCGATCGCCGGCAGCCGCCGGCCGCTTTGCTCGCGCAACAGCCGTACCGTGGTTAGCCCGTCGATGCCGGGCAAGCTGACATCCACCAGCACCGCGTCCGGAAGCTGTCGACGGGCGTGTTCGAGCGCCTGCTCGCCGTCGTGGACTTGATCGACCGTATGACCCAGTTGCTCCAGAAAAGTGGTCACGACGACGCGGTGGACTTCGTCGTCCTCGACGACGAGTACGCGCTTGGGAGGTACTTGCTCGTGGTGCTCCACCATCGTGCTCGTACGGCCGAAGTCTTGCTGACCCGGGCGGAAGGCCAACCCGAAGTAAAAGCGACTGCCTTCGCCTAGTGAGCTTTCGACCGCGATCGTCCCGCCCATCGGCTCGACCAGGCGTTGCGCGATCGCAAGACCCAACCCAGTACCGCCGCGATTATCTCGACGCACGTCGCTTGTTTGATGGAACGGCTGAAAGATTTGACTCTCTTCTTCTGGATGCAGCCCCAAGCCGGTATCCGTCACCTCGAAGTGGACGACGAGCTGGCCGTTCTTGTCGGCCGACTCCATACCCGCCCGTAGCACGATCTCGCCGGCATCCGTGAACTTCGTTGCGTTGCTCACCAGGTTAAACAGCACCTGGCGTAATTTGGCGGCGTCGCCGTAGAGCCAATCGGGTACATCATGCCTGCACTCTGCACGCAGGATGAGTCCCTTCTCCTCAGCGCTCGGGCGCATCAGTGCCACGAGTTCGTTGAGCAGCTCGCTGACGTCGAAATTGATCTCCTCGAGATCGATTTGTCCGGCCTCGGCCTTGGAATAGTCGAGGATGCCATTGAGGATCGACAGCAGCGTCTGAGCGGAGGACTGCACCAGTTCAAGACGCTCCCGTTGCGCGTCGCCAAGTGGAGCCTCGTCCGAATCGTGCAGAACGCGCAGCATGCCGAGCATGCCGCTCATCGGCGTGCGGATCTCGTGACTCACGGTTGCGAGGAATTCGGATTTGGCACGACTCGCGCGCTCGGCCGCGGCGCGCGCCCGTTCGTGCTCCGCGATTTCGCGTTTGAGGCTCTCATTGGCCGTGCTGAGTTCCGCGGTGCGTTCACTCACCTGGCGCTGCAATTCTTCGCGATGCGCGCGCAGTTCCTGCTCGACCGCGTCGCGCTCGGATTCGAGCGTACGTCGGCGTACGGCGTCGTCATGAAATACGGCGACAGCGCGCGCCATATCCGCGATCTCGTCGCGACCATCCGGTGCAATCGTGACGCTGAGGTCACCGCCGGCCAGGCTCCGCATGGCCGAGGCGAGCCCATCCAGACGGCGCGCGATGTTGCGTTGCACGTACAGCCACACGATCAGAGCGGATAGTAGTAGCGACACGCCCGATGCCGCGACAATGCCCCATAGCCCATAGCTCGAGGCCTGACGGGCATTGTCGGCGGCATGATCGGCAAAGACGCGCGCTTGGCTCACCAGGGCTGTCGCTTGACGGTCCAGCTGCTGGGCCAGATGCAGGTTTTCAGCCCCAAGGGAGGCGGTTTGTGCGCGGACATCGATGATCTGGCGTCGAAGTTCGAACACGTTGTCGCCGGCTTGGCTCCCGTCTGCGCGGCTCAGGTTCGCCATCAGGTTCGCGGCTTGGCCCCGGCGGACCGGATCGGGCACGCTCTCGACCCGACGTTCGAGTACCCGAAGATGCTCGCTTACGCGCCGATGAAGACTGTCGACCACGGCTTGCGAACCTGCGCCGCGCAGTTGATCAATCAGATAGGCGACCTGAGCGCTCCGCATACGCAAGGCGAACATGCGCTCCATCAAGTACAGATCCACCTCGGCAAGACGATCGAGCGCACCAAAAGCGCGCTCGCTGTCACTCGGCGTTTCGATCAGGCCGTACATATTCGCGATGACGGCCGTAGCCCGCGACTTTGCATTGGCCACCAACGCCTCCGATAGCTCGGTGATCCCGGTCGCCGCCTCGATCGCCTGGGAGGCTGCCCGCTCAGCCGTGTGCGCAAGCCGCAGCCGTTGGGCGACGAGATCGTTCTGCAGGTTCAGGTTCTCGATGAGCTTGTCGGCCGTCGTTTCGAGGGAGTCGATGGCCTCGCGGTCCAGGGGGGCTTGACGCAAGTCGGCCAAGTGGCGGCGGAGCTCGCCCGTATCGCCGAACAGGTCTTGCGCTCGGCGCTCGCGGCCCTCCTGCGTGGTAGCACTGGTGAGCGCCGGTGCCGCTGCGACCATTTGGGCGCTAATGCGTGCGACGGCCTCCGCCTTGGAAACCGCGGGTAAGGCCCGGTTCGTCACGATCTCTTGGTTGTTCGCGAGGTCGCGGAGCATGAACCAGCCGACCGCGCTCGCGATCAATCCGAGCAACGCGACGGCGATGAACGCCAGCAATAAGCGTGCGCCGATCCCCTGCCGTCGCAACATGGGCAACACCCGAAAAGCTTCGCCGTCACGCATGATAGCGCACCATGCGGAATGCTATATTACTGAGATGAATGGGTTCTACAGGCGCTTCCTCGATGCCCCGGCACTCGCCCTCCTCGGGCTGGTGTCGCTCGGCGGACCTGAAGGGACTGCCGCCACGGCGGAGCCGTGGACGGTTCATGTTTGGGCCGAACCATTCGATTACACGAGCACGGCAACCGTGACCGAATACCAGCCCCTCGACCGAGCATCGCGTCCGTGGCGGCTTTGTGTGTGCTACCCGCACTTGAAGGATTCGTACTGGCTTAGCGTCAACTACGGCATGGTCCAGGAAGTCGAGCGCCTGGACGTGGGCATGGAGCTATTCACCGCCGGTGGGTATCCGAACCTGGAACGCCAGAAAGAGCAGATTCGCCGCTGTGCCGCGAGCGATGCCGATGCACTGATCGTCGGTGCCGTGTCCTATGACGGCCTGACGCAAACGATCCTGGAAGCGTCCGGAGATCTCCCGGTGGTCGCGGCGGTCAACGATATTGCCGATGAGGGCATCGACGCCAAGGTCGGCGTCTCCTGGCACGATCTTGGCGCGACCGCGAGCGCCTACCTGGCTGAGCGCCACCCCGCAGGCACATCGCCCGTGGATGTCGCGCGCTTTCCGGGACCTCGCGATAGCGGCTGGGTATCGTTCATCCAAAGCGGATTCGAGAGCGGCCTGGCAGCGAGCTCGGCGCGCGTCGTCACGACCAAACGGGGCGATACCGGCGCCGAGATCCAGCACCTATTACTCGAAGAGGCCCTCGAGGAATACCCGGACATCGACTACATCGTCGGAAGCGCGCCCACGGCGGAGGCGGCGGTGGGCTTGTTGCGGGCGCGCGATCGGCTCGGAGAGATTGGGGTGATCGCGGATTACTTTACCCATGGAGTCTTTCGCGGCATCAAGCGCGAACGCATTCTCGCCGCGCCCAACGATTCTCCGGTGCTACAAGGACGCCTGGCGATCGATATGGCTGTACGTCTGCTCGAGGGGGAGCTTCACATCAAGCATGCCGGCCCGCCGATTACCATCGTCACGGCCGAGACGGTCGACGCCATCGACCTTGAACAGTCGCTTTCTCCGGCCGAGTTCGCGCCGACATTTCGCGTGGAGCCAGCAACCCGGGCGGGTACGGCGAGCGCGGAGGGCAGTGCATCGGCCCCGTGAACGGAAATGAAAGATGGCCGGCAAGGAGCGCGGGAATTCGGCTCCACAGCGACGGCCCGGGCGACCCGGGAGGATTTCTCCCCCTCACCCGAACAGGCGTTTCGCGCGCGACCTGTATCGGCACGGCGGAATGGCGGGGCGAACGTGAGCCAGACCATCCGGGGCAGGGGTAGTCACCAAGCGCCCGTATCGGCCGTTGGTCCTTCGGGGATGCGCAGCCAGGACGTGTGCGCCTGATGATTGCGCCATAGGTCTGTCCGGCGGGGCCTGCACCGGACACAGGGACCCGTGCAGTTTGCACCCTCACCCCAACGAAAAGGGGCAGGCCGAATAACCTAACTTCTTGAGATTGGTCGGGGTGGCAGGATTTGAACCTACGGCCCCTGCCTCCCGAAGGCAGTGCTCTACCAAACTGAGCTACACCCCGAACTGGATCCGGCATGGGTGGCCGGAGACGGCCACCGGCGGGTTCGCCGGACGCGTCAGTGTATCGAAGCGCTCCGGGGCATTCAACTTGGTTACCAAGGCAACAATTTGCCGAATGGTTCCGGTGCGTGCCTCAATGGGGGGAGCTATTATTCCAAAGACGTTTAGTGGTTGCGGAAGGGGGCGGCACACGATCGGCCGACCGCGCTCCATCCGCATGGCAAAGTATCCAGACACTCGGCCCAATGGAGGAAGTGCAATGGCGGGTTTCGCACGTTGGAAGCGAGCAATGAGCGTACTGTTCGCCGGTCTGCTGCTGGCATCGACAACCCTCCCGGCGCAGGCGGCGCTGGTGGGGACCGACACGGTGCTCAACGAGGCCCGTGCCGACGCGGACCGTACCGAGCTCATCCAGATGCTGCAGGGCGACGAGGTTCGCGATCGCCTGGAGGCCATGGGTGTCGATCCAGCCAACGCGGAAGAACGCGTACAGCGCATGACCGATGCCGAATTGGCTCAATTGCAGCAGCACATGGACGAGGCCCCGGCGGGTGGTGATGCGCTAGGCGTCGCCCTCACGGTGTTCATCGTCTTCGTGATCACCGATGTGATCGGCGCGACCGATATCTTCCCCTTCATTCGCAGTGTGGACTGACGCCGCGTCGTGACCACTTCGAGCGCCCCGCGGCGCGGCATTCACGCCGCGGGGCTTACTCTGCTGATCGCCGTACTGGCCGGCTGCGCCCACACGCCGCAGACCCGGCAGCTCGTCGAGCAACCCCCCGACTCGTTGCCGTCCCGGGCCGAGCTCACCGAAGTCCCATTCTTTGCGCAGCAGCGCTACCAATGCGGGCCGGCGGCGCTGGCCATGCTGCTGACGAACCTCGACCACCCCACCAGCCCGAGCGAACTGGTCGACGAGGTCTACATCCCCGAGCGCCAAGGCTCGCTGCGGCCCGAGATGCGCGCCGCGGTCCGCGCCCGTGGGTTCATCGCCTACCCGCTGGAACCGGAGCTGCGCGCCCTGTTCCGCGAGATCGCCGAAGGGCGCCCGGTGCTGGTCATGCAGAATCTCGGGCTCGACTGGGCGCCCCTGTGGCACTACGCCGTCGCCGTCGGCTATGACCTGCCGGAGCGCGAGATTATCCTGCGCTCCGGCACCACCGAGCGCCACGTGACCACGCTGGCCACCTTCGAGCGCACCTGGGCGCGCTCCGGCCATTGGGCGCAGGTCGTCGCGCCGCCGGACCGCCCACCGGCGACCGCTGAAGCCCTCGCCTGGCTGGAAGCGGCACGCGAACTCGAGACCACCGACCAGACGAAAGCCGCGCGCACCGCTTATCGCGCGGCGACCGAGCGCTGGCCCGATTCACGCACCGCCTGGATGGCCCACGGCAATGCGGCCTACGCGGCCGAGCGGCACGAGGAAGCTCGCGACGCCTTCGCGCACGCGGTCGAGCTGCAGCCCGAGTCCGCCGACGGCTGGAACAATCTCGCCCATGCCCTCGCCACCACCGACTGCGGCGCGGCCGCGGTCAGCGCCGCGCGTTGCGCCGTCGCGGTCGCCGACGACCCGGCCGGCCCCCAGGAGACCCTGGACGAGCTGGAAGCCGA